>DPEO01000105.1:0-179 GCA_003530935.1 Desulfomicrobiaceae bacterium
CTGTCCGTGGAGTTCCCGGCGGATGTCATGCTGGTGGCGGCCATGAATCCATGTCCGTGTGGCTATTTAGGGGACCCAAGACACCCCTGCACCTGCACCCCGACTCAGGTGCAGCGCTACCGCAGCCGCCTCTCCGGGCCGCTTCTCGATCGCATCGACCTGCATGTGGAAGTGCCGGC
>DPEO01000105.1:503-6476 GCA_003530935.1 Desulfomicrobiaceae bacterium
CGGCCCGGGCCATCCAGGCCGAGCGCTACGCAGGGCTCCCCCTGCTCTCCAATGCCGATCTCTCGGGCCAGTGGCTGGAGCGCTTCTGCGCCCTGGGCGCGGCCGAACACCGTTTCCTGGAGGCGGCGGTGGCGCGCCTTGGGCTCTCCGCCCGGGCCTATACCCGGGTGCTGCGCATCGCCCGCACCATCGCCGACCTTGCCGGAGCCGAGCGCGTCGCCGTGCCGCACCTGGCCGAGGCCATCAATCTGCGCACCCTGGACCGGGGATAGTAGCTCCGTTTGCGTGCCGGGATTGTTTCACATGAAACAATCCCGGCGGCCGAAGCCGCCGGGGAGGTTTAGGCGAGGACCTCGTCCATGGGGGTCAGCGGCAGGCCGAAGGCCTCCGCCACTCCAGGATGGGTGATGTGCCCGGCCACCATGTTGAGGCCCGCGGCCAGCCCGGAGTCCTCCTGGCAGGCCCGCTTCCAGCCCTTGCCGGCGATGGCCAATACGTACGGCAGGGTGGCGTTGGTGAGTGCCATGGTGGAGGTGATGGGCACGGCCCCAGGCATGTTGGCCACGCAGTAGTGGATGATGCCGTCCACCTCGAAGATGGGGTCCGCGTGGGTGGTGGGGTGCGAGGTCTCGAAACAGCCGCCCTGGTCGATGGCCACGTCCACGAGCACGCACCCGGGCTTGAGGTCGCGCAGCATCTCCCGGGTGATGAGCTTGGGCGCCTTGGCCCCGGCCACGAGCACGGCGCCGATGATGGCGTCGGCCTCGCGGGAGAGTTCGCGGATGGCTGCAGGTGAGCTCATGAGGGGAGTGACGTTTTTCGGCATGATTTCGGAAAGATAGCGTAGCCGATCCAAGTTGGTGTCCAGGATGAGGACCCGCGCCCCCAGCCCTGCGGCCATCATGGCGGCGTTGGTGCCCACAATGCCGCCGCCGATGATGAGCACCGTGGCCGGGGCCACGCCGGTCACCCCGCCGAGGAGGATGCCCCGGCCGCCGTGGGTGCGCTCGTTGTATTTGGCCGCCTCCTGCACCGCCATGCGGCCGGCCACTTCGCTCATGGGGGTGAGCAGCGGCAGCCCGCCGTCCTTGCCGCGCACGGTCTCGTACGCCAGGGCCACGCAGCCGCTTGTGCGGATGGCTGCAGTCAGGCCGGCGTCGGCGGCGAAGTGGAAGTAGGTGAAGACCGTGTGGTGGGACTGGATGAGATCGTATTCCGATGGCTGCGGTTCCTTGACGTGGAGGATGAGCTCGGCCTCGGCGAAGACGTCTTGGGGGCGCTCCAGGATGCGGGCGCCTGCGGCTGTGTAGGCCGCGTCGTCAAACCCGCTGCCCACGCCTGCGCTTGTCTCCACCACCACCGTATGCCCCCGGGCCACGGCCATCTCCACTCCCGCAGGGGTCATGCTGACGCGGTTTTCATGCACTTTGATCTCTTTGAGTATGCCAATGATCATGGAGAGTCTCCTTGGTGGAATATGGGGAAAAATTTTGGTGCCGCAAAAAGGCTTCGGATTCAAGCAAGAGGTGGGCACAGGGAGTCCGTTTTGCCCCTTGCCTTTTATCGCGCCGTGTCTAAAGCGCCCTTCTGACGCCCATAGTGGGCCGTGCCAAGGAGGAAGGACGATGCGCCCGTATCTCATGACCGTTGGTCTTTTGTGTTTGAGCAATGTGTTTATGACGTTTGCCTGGTATGGCCACTTGCGGAACCTTTCCGGAACGCCCTGGCTCATCGCCGCCTTGGTGAGCTGGGGGATCGCCCTCTTGGAGTATCTGCTCCAGGTGCCGGCCAACCGCATCGGCCATGAGGTCATGAATGTCGGGCAGCTCAAGATTCTGCAAGAATGCATTGCGTTGTCGGTTTTCATCCCCTTTTCCATCCTGTACCTCAAGGAAAAGCCGAGCATGGACTATGTGTGGGCTGGGCTGTGCATCCTTGGGGCCGCCTTTTTCGTCTTTCGCAAGAAGATGTTTGGAGCCTGATGATGACGCTGTGGAATCGTTTGCGGCTGCCGCCGTTGGCGCAGCTTGCACTTTTGGTAGTGACCTTTGCCGCGGCTGCGTTTTTGTCTTTGGAAGTGTGGATGCAGGCTGTACGCCACACCTCGCTGTGCACCACATCGGGCTGTGCGGTGGTGGGCGAGTATATCCGCTTCGGGGAAGGCAACCTGCTCAAGTTCGGTGCGGCCTTTTTTTGGCTTTTGTGGCTGGTGGCCTTTTTCGCCGGCCGCTATCCCAAGGCTTGGATCTGGGGCGGCTTTGGGCTGCTCGTGGCCGGGGCACTGGCCTTTGACGGCACGCTTCTGGGCTTCCAATTCGTGGCCTTGCGGGAATTTTGCCTCATTTGCGCCATCACCGGCGGCCTTCTCGGGCTCACCGTCGCGGCCGCGGCGTGGGTGCGGCGCAGCATCGGGGTGCTGGTCTTGGGACTTGCGGCATGGAGTGGCGGCTTTGCAGGCAGCGCGGTGCTCGATTTTCAGGTGCAGCCCCCGGCCCTGCAGGACACGGTGTTCGTCTCCTGGGGAGATACGCAAAACGCCACGGCCCCTCGGCACGTGTTCTTTTTCAGTTTCCATTGCGGCCATTGTTCCAAAGTGCTCGCCAACCTGGCCATCAACATCGAGCACCTCTCCGGAGCCTGGTATCTCGCCCCGCTGGATGGTCGGGAAGAGGATTTCTACCGCATGGTGGCGGTGCAGAAGGTTTTGGCCGAGAAGACGGAGGACGGGAAACCGGAGAATCCCTTCGTCGCGGTGCTGCGTCAGGAGAGTATGGAGCACCCGGCGCCCGTAGCGGTGCCGGAATCTTTGCGCCAGACGGTGCGCAATGCCCGATCCTACTTCAAAACCAAAGGTTTTGACGGCGTGCCGGTCTTGGTGGTGTGGCAGGGTCCGGGCCGGGAGCTCATCCTGCGTGGCGAGACCGCCATTTTCCGCTATCTGCGCGACCAGGGCTGGCTCGAGCGCACCCTCATGGTAAACCTGCCGCCGCAGTAGTGCTGCGGGAACTCAGACTGCTGTCGTGGGGGCAGGGAAGCGGTCGGGAATGTCTTTCAGACCGCTTCGTCGGTATTGGGGGGAAGCAGGGCGTCGAGGGCGCGTCGGAGTGCTTCTCCCTGGCGTGCGGCCTCCTCTGGTTGCGCGGCCGCCAAGGCCTCTATGCGGGCAGCCTGGTCGGCCAGGGCTTCCAGCCCCATGTTGGCGAGGGCGCCTTTGAGGAAGTGGCTGGCTTTGGCCAAGGAAGGGGCCTTTTTCGTGTCCAGGGCGCGGGAGAGATCTTCCACCCCGCGCCGCAATGTCGCTTCGGCCACGGTCAGGAGCTGTTCCGCAGTGGCGGGAGGGGCGTGGAAGGTGGCCATGAGGTGCCGGCGTACGTGCTCGCGCCACGCGGCGTGGGTCTCGGGGGTTTTCATGTGAGGGCCGCAAGGAAGGCGTCGGTGTTGGCTTGGGCGGCACCGGCGGCGTCCATCAGGGTTTCAGGACTGAGGTGGGCGAGCTCCAGGGCCTGAGCGTGGGCTCGGGGAGGCACTGGGTCGCCGTTGGCGCCCAGGGCCGCGGCGTGGGCCAGACAGTCGGCCAGGTGGATCACTGCCGCCAGAAAGCCCTGGGGCGCGTGGTGCCCGGCCACGGCCTGGACGATGGGCTCCGGGAGGTTCCAGGCCGCGAGCATGGCCCCTCCCAGGGAGGCGTGCTCGTGCCCGAAGAAGGCGGCTTCTACTTCGCGCACCATGCGGCCGTGGGCACGGCACCATTCGAGACAGACCTTGGCGCGTTCGGGGAAGATGCTCAGGCAGAGAAGCCGTCCCATATCATGGAGCAGTCCGGCGGCAAAGGCGGTTTCCGCCATCTGTGGTTGCGCGCTCTGGGCGAGATGCCGGGCCGCGGCGGCCACGGCGATGCTGTGGGCGAAAAAGGTGCGCATGTCCACCATGGCGCGGGACACGACGCCGAAGTGCTCGATGAGCAGGATACTGGTGGCAAGCAGTCCCAGCTCACGGGCCCCCACCAGGATTACGGCGCGGTCGATGCGGTCCACGCGGCGCGGCATGCCGAAGGCCGGGGAGTTGACCAGCTTGAGCAGCCGGCCGGCCAGGCTCGGACTTTGGGCGACGATGCGGGTGATCTTTTCCGCGTCGATGCTGTCTGTGGCCAAGGCGCCGAGGAGCTGCTGGGCCGTGGAGGGAAGTTCCGGGGGCTCGAAGCTCGTGAGGTCCACCGCCGGCGGCAGGCTCGGGGGCGTGATGGCCACGGAGCGGGGAGTGGCCGGCGCGAGGGGCGGCAGGCCCCGGAGGAGGCGTTCGGCCTCGGCTTGGGCGCGCAGCTGCAGCAGTGTTTGTCCCACCGGCGAGCAGACGTCCTGTCCGAAGTAGGCGCGCAGCGCCAGGGGCATGGCCTTGGCGCGCGCGGCCTCGTCGATGGTGCGGCGCACATGGATGCCTGGCAGGGTGCGCAGTTCCTGAATGTCTGCGGGGCTAAGCGGGGTACCGGCGGCAATGGTCCGGCCGGAGGGCGTGCGCACGGTCTGTGCGCAGATGTCTCCGGGTTGGAGTTGGGTGCTGGGGCAAAAACGGGTGGTTTCCATGGGGCTCCTACTCACGCATGGGCGGATGCGCGCCTGCTAGCGGACAGCGGCACCAAGCGCAAGCGCAGGGCGTTGCCCACCACCAGAAGCGAGCTCATGGCCATGGCCGCGCCGGCGAACATGGGGCTGATGCTCCAGCCGAGCCACGGTTCGAGCGCGCCGGCGGCCAAGGGGATGCCGAGGGTATTGAAGGCAAAGGCCCAAAAGAGGTTCTGCCGCACATGGCGCATGGTGGCCCGCGCCAGGGCCACGGCGTCCACCAGGGCCGAGAGTTCGCCGCGCAAGAGCACCACGTCGCCGGCCTGTACCGCGATGTCCTGGCCCGAACCCATGGCGATGCCCACCCAGGCCGCGGCCAGGGCGGGCGCGTCGTTGATGCCGTCGCCCACCATGGCGGGACGTCGGCCTTGGGCCACGAGCTCGCCCACCCAGGCGGCCTTGCCGTCGGGCAGGACCCCGGCCTGCACGGAGGCGATGTCCAGTTGTCCGGCGACGGTTCGGGCCACGCGCGGGGTGTCTCCGGAGAGCAGATGCAAGGTGAGCCCCAGTTCACGAAGGGCGGTGGTCACGGTGTGGGCTTCGGGCCGCAGGGAGTCCCCCACCGCCACCAGCCCGGCGAAGGTCCCTTCCACGGCCACGGCCACCACCGAGGACCCGGTGTCTTCCAATCGCGCTGCCTCCTTCTGGGCCTCGGCGGGCACGACGACCTCGTGCTGGGCAAGGAAGCGCAGCGAGCCCACGAGCACGGTTTTGCCGTCCACACGCCCTTGGGCGCCGCGGCCGGGATGGGCCTGAAAATCCTCCGCAGGCACGGCGTCGGGCTTGGCTGCGGCAATGGCCCGGGCAATGGGGTGCTCGCTGGCGGCCTCCACGGCGGCGGCGAGGGCGAGCACCTCCGGGCCGTCCAGATGGGCCAGGGGCAGCACGTGGGTGACGTGCATTTGGCCCTGCGTCAGCGTGCCCGTCTTGTCGAAGACCACGTCCGTGGCCTGGGCCAGGCGCTCCATGGCGGCGCCGCTCTTGAAGAGGATCCCCAGCCGCGCCCCCCGGCCGGAGCCTACGAGAATGGCCGTGGGCGTGGCCAGGCCCATGGCGCAGGGACAGGCGATGACGAGCACGCTCACCGCATGGCGCAGGGCGATGGTGAGCGGGGCATGGGCGGCAAGCCAGGCAAGGAAGGTTCCGGCGGCGATGACGAGCACTGCGGGCACGAACACCAGACTGATGCGGTCCGCCAGGGCGGCGATGGGGGCCTTGGCATTTTGGGCCTGCGCCACCAGGGCCGCCACGCGGGCGAGCAGGGTTTCGCGGCCCACGTGCACCGCCTCCACCACCAGGCTGCCATCCAGGTTGATGGACCCGGTAAAGACCGGGTCTCCGGGGGCGCGGCGCA
>DPEO01000082.1 GCA_003530935.1 Desulfomicrobiaceae bacterium
GTTCTACAGTCACCTGGCGGGCCTGGGGGTGATGACCATCCCGGAGCGCGTCTGCACCCCGGGGCGGTTGGACCTGGTGGTCATCGCCGGCCCTGTCGTCTGGATCTTCGAGTTCAAGGTCATCGACGGCGACGCCCCTACGGGTGAGGCCCTGCGGCAGATCCAGGAAAGGAACTACGCCGCGGCCTACCGGGGCAAGGCAGCAGTGGAGCGGGTCGTGGAGGTGGGGGTGGAATTCAGCAAGGTAAGACGCCAGATCGTGGGCTGGGAGGTGGCGTAACGCGCGTCTCCGAGGGAGCGTCCTCTTTGTTGATGCCGCGACTGTCTGGCGGAGCCTGGGCGGCGCGCCGGCCCTCGAAGACGAGATGCCACGGTTGCGGCTGGCGGCACGGAGACGTTTCTCTCTGACCGCACGGGGTGACAACCAAGGCACTCTCGCGTATGTCCCCCGGCCGGGAGGAGCCATTGCGTCGGTCAAGCCTATGTTTTCTGGTGGTGCTCGCTCTCCTGGCCTCGGTGTGTTGGGGCGAGGAGAACGTGCGGCTTTTTTTTCATAAGACTGCTGCGGGCAAGGCCCCAGAGGGGCCCAAGCACGTGGTGCGGGAAGGGGAATGGCTCTACAAAATCCTTGAGGACGCTGGTTTTTCCCGAGAAGATTTCCCCCAAATCATTCCCAAGGTGCGGGCCATGAACCCGCATGTGGCGGACTTCAACCACCTGCGCGCCGGTCAAGTACTCTATCTGCCTGGGGCTCCAAAAACCTCCCGGGCATCTACCCCGCAACGGAGTACTGCCTCCGCCCCGACGACCATGCTGCGCAAAGAATATGTGGTCCAGCCCGGAGAGACCCTGCTCCAGATCCTGCGGCGGGAGACAGGTGCCTCGGATGCCGAGATCTACGGCCATCTTCTGGATTTGGTACGACAGAGCAACCCCCACATCCAAAACCTTGACGCCCTGCGCGCCGGCGACCGTTTGGAACTCCCCGCCGGGGCCCCCTGGCGGGGCGACGCCGAAGGCAACGCATCCTCTGCCAGCACAGAAGACGCATCTCCCAACGAAGACGGCCCCTTGGGTGCGGGAGAAAATGCCACACAAGGAGGCGGCTCTGCCCAGGGCGGCACGGGAGGAAACGACACGAGCCCTGCCGCTCCAGGGGGACCGGCCGTGTCCGCAAGCGGCGATGGCCCTCAAAGCACCATCGAGCGGAGCGGATCCGAACCTCCACCGCCCACCGCTCCACTTCCCTCGCTACGCTTTCTCGAGCATACCCGGACACAAACCCGTCGGCTTCTTCAAGGCTTTGGCTTCACCTTCATCCCCGGAGAAGAAGCCCTTTTTCCCTTGGAAGACGGCAGTTGGTTTGCCGTCAATCTGCGCGAAACACCGGCCCTCTCCACGCCGTGGGGAGAGCGCGTCCTCTTCCTGGATGCCCCCAAGCCCGCCTCCTGGGTGGAGAGCGCCCGGGCTGCAGGCTTTATCCCCATCATGGTGCCTGCGGACTGGCAGCTGCGTCCCGTGCTCCAGGCGCTGGCAGGCGCCTTCCCACAGCGCGTGCACCTGTGGCCCGAAGGGCGCAATCTGGTGCTTCCGCGCCAGGGCATGAGTATCAATCTCAAGGCATCGCTGGTGGCGGTCTTGGATGGCGGACGCACCGTAGCCCTGTGGACCCACCAGGCCCCACATACCCCACCGCTTCCGCAAGGGGTGCGGGAGCTGTTGTCCGCTGCGGAGGTGACGCTCTTGGAGACCGATGCCAGCGGGGCGTCCTTTGCTCCGCCAGCGCTCCCCGGGGCGGCCATGCTCCTTCCTGCGGCCAACGCCGCCTGGCTCCACCGGCAGCTCGACGCACGCTTCCCCGAGATCCGTCCGCTGACCTCGCCGGGGCAGATCTTGGCCTTCTTGCGGCATGAAAAGCACCTGATTTCCAAACATGTCTCCCTTTCCTGGGTGCGCGGCGCCAACGAGCTTTCCATCCAAATCCCTGCATGGCTCATCGATGGCGAGCCCCCCATCGCCCTCCTGGAAGACCCGCTGCCGGCCACAGTAGCCTTGCTTGCCCAAAGCGGATACCAGTGCGCCCGCATTCAACGCTGAGAGGAGGATTGCGTGCGCGCTGAATTTCGCGTGTATGGTCACATTGCTGCAGCGTCCGAATCCATCATTTCCCAGATCGCGCAGATTGTGGCCGATTACGAAATCACCCGCCAGGCGGATGGGAGCCTCGACTTTGTCCACGAAGGTCTGTGGCGGGATGTGGAGAGCGATCTTCACGCAATACGTGAAGTCTTGGGGACTACAGGCCGCGGCGTGGTGGACGTCATCGACCATGCCGAATGGCGGATGACCCGATATTTCTTGGAAAATGGCGCTATTCGGGCCGTGCCCATCCATCTCGACCACGCCCTGGATACCGCCTACCGCAGTGAAACAGGAGTCGACCATGCATGAACTTTCCTTGGTGGAGGGCATCCTCGCCATTGTGCGCGAAGAAATGGCCAAGCATGGCCTTACTCGTCTTGTCCGGGTGCGGGTGAAACACGGGGAGCTTTCGGCTGTAGTGCCCGAAGCCTTGGAGACGGCCTTCGAAGTCTTGACCGTGGGCACGGATCTCGCCGGGGCCTGCTTGGAGGCCGAAATGGTGCCGCTGCGGGTGCGCTGCCGCCAGTGCGGCGAGGAGTTTTCTCCATCGGAGGAGGAACGCTTCTTGATGCCCTGCCCGGCCTGTGGCACGGAGCTCGGCCACCATGTCCTTTCTGGGAGAGAACTGTACATCGACCACATCGAGGCCGAGTAGTCCGGCCCGCAACATGAACTTCTTTCAAGGAGAAGAGCCCATGCAAGTGGAAGTCGCGCGGAATATCCTCGAAGCCAACGACGCCGGCGCCGAAGAGCTGCGCCAGATCTTCGCCCGTCACGGCCTGTTGGTGCTCAACCTCATGAGCTCTCCGGGGTCGGGCAAGACCACCCTCCTCGAGCGCACACTTACGGATTTGCGTGAGCAGTTGCGCTTCGGCGTCATCGAGGGCGACTGCCAGACGGAAAACGACGCCCGCCGGGTGGCCGCCACCGGCGCCCGGGCCGTGCAGATCAACACCCACGGCGGCTGCCACCTGGACAGCGCCATGGTGCGCGAGGCCTGTGAACAACTCGGTCTGGAAGACTTGGACATTCTCATCATCGAAAACGTGGGCAACTTGGTCTGTCCGGCGGAGTTCTCTTTGGGCGAGGACGCCAAGGTGACCATCCTGAGCGTTACCGAAGGAGACGACAAGCCGGAAAAATATCCCTTCATCTTCTCCCAATCCCGGGTTATGCTCCTCAACAAGATCGATCTATTGCCTTACGTGCCCTTTGATACCGCCCGGGCGAGCGCCTTTGCCCGCGCCGTCAACCCTGAGCTGGAGATCTTCGAGGTGGCGGCCCTTTCCGGCCACGGCATGGACGCATGGTATGCGTGGCTGCGCAAGAGCCTGGAGGCCAAACGGACGGCACGCTAGGTCGCAGGCGTTGCAAGCATTCTTCAAAGGAGGGCCCTATGTTCCAAGTCAAGGACATCATGACGGAAGACGTGTTCACCCTCAAGGAAACCGATACGTTGAGCGCGGCCAAGGACCTCATGAGCCTGGCCCGCATCCGCCATATCCCCATCGTGAACGACGCCGGGAAATTCGTGGGCCTGGTGACCCACCGGGATATCCTGTCCGCTACGGTTTCCAAGCTTGCAGGCATCGATTCCGCAACTCGGGAAGAAATCGAGTCCACCATTCCCGTGCGGGAAATCATGCAGCAGGAAGTGACCACCATCCGTGAGGACGCCCCGCTCAAAGAGGCCGCCACCATCCTGCTCAGGGGCAAATTCGGCTGCCTGCCGGTGCTCAAGCAGGGCAAGCTTTGCGGCATCATCACCGAGGCCGATTTTCTGCGCCTGACCATCCAACTCCTCGAAGCCACGGACGAGGACGACGCCTAAGAGGATTTGACATCATGGGGGATGGATTCGTAGGCGAAGCGGCATGCACGCCATCCATCCCCTCATCCAATCCGCCCTGGAAACGGTGCTTGCCGGCGGCACAGTCTCCCCTGAGACGGCGAAGGAGATCGCTCTCCTGCCCGACTCCGAGACTCCAGGCCTGCTTCTGGCAGCCCGCACCATCCGCCGGGCCTTTCTCGGCGAAGCCGCACACCACTGCGCCATCGTCAACGCCAAGAGCGGGCGCTGTTCGGAAAACTGCGCCTTTTGCGCCCAGAGCAGTCATTGGCCCACTGCTGTTTCGCAGTACGGCCTCTTGGACGAGGCCAGCCTCGTGGCGCGCGGTGAAGAAGCCGCCGCCTGGGGCGTGCGCTGCTTTTCCTTGGTCACCAGCGGCCTGCGCCTCTTACCCCGGGAGATGGAGACCGTATGCCGGGTGGTCGCGACCTTGCGTCGGCGTACGAACCTGGAAATCGCCGCATCCCTGGGCCTGCTCTCCGAAGAGGACGCCCGCTGCCTGCGGCAGGCAGGATTGGTACGCTACCACCACAACCTGGAGACCGCGGCATCGTTCTTCCCCCGCATTTGCTCCACCCACGATTACGCCGAAGACATCGCCACCGTGGAGCGGGCCAAAGCCCATGGACTGTCCGTATGCTGCGGCGGCATCCTCGGCCTTGGGGAAGGATGGGCCGAGCGCATCGAGCTCGCCTGTACCCTGCGCGACCTCGAAGTGGACCGTGTACCCCTCAATTTTCTCACCCCCATCCCCAAGACCCCGCTGGAGACCCAGCCCCTCCTTGCCCCGGCCGAGGCCCTCAAAAGCATCGCCCTTTTCCGCGTGCTCGTGCCCCGCGCCGGCATCACCATTGCCGGCGGACGTAGCCGCGTACTCGGAGACTACCAGTCCTGGGCGCTTCTCGCCGGCGCCACCGGCTACATGCTCGGCAATTACCTCACGACTCCGGGGCGGGATCTTGCCGCAGACCAAGCCATGCTGGAGGCCGGGGCATGGATTTGACCATAACGGCAGCCTCGCCATCCCAGGTCACGGCGCGGCTTTCCTTTTCCGCCCACGACCCTTGGGTACGGGAGCACTTTCCCGGGTCCCCCCTGCTTCCCGGATCCCTGGTCCTGGCGGCCGTGCTGCACCTGGCCGAGCACCTTGCCGCGCAAACATGGACGGTACGGCGGCTGCGCTGCCACGCCCCGGTGCCGCCGGGGAGCTACCGTTTGTGCGTCACTCAGCAGCAAGGCGGCGTGCGCGGCATGCTCGTTGACGGCCAGGACACCCCGCTCGTCTCCGCGGAGCTTGTGCAATGAAGCTTACCTTTCAGGGCCGCCGCGTGCTCCTTCTGGGTGGAAGCTGCGACCTCGGATTGGCCCTCATTCCACTCCTCGACGCCGAAGGGCTCGAAGTCTTCGCCACCGCCGCCTCCGAACAAGGACGGGCCCGCCTCGCCACCCTGCTGCCACCGGAGCAGATATACACCGTGCGCCTGGGAGAAGCCGAAAGCGTATGGGCATTGGCCGAAAATCCGCCGCCGGTGGACTATTTGGTGGATCTGGCGCACCTGCGGGAAGACGATGCCCTGCTGCTCTCCCTTGACCCCGCCAAGGCTCAAGCCGTCTGGATGGCCATGGGAGCGCACCGCCACCGGCTCGTCGGTGCCCTGGGCCGTGGCATGCTCGCCCG
>DPEO01000120.1 GCA_003530935.1 Desulfomicrobiaceae bacterium
GCTAACATAGAGATTGTAAGGATCCCGCGACACCCGGAGTCTCCACTCTTTCCCGACACGACGCAACTCCGGACTGTCCCAGCCATGCCGCGGAGGCTCCTGCTCCACAACGAGCCCACCACCGGCCTGGACCCTGCCACCCGTGAACGCCTCATCACCATCCTCCAGGAGCTCCCCACCGCACGCCTGGTCATTTCCCACGACTGGGACTTTCTCGAAGCCACCTGCGACCGATTTCTTCTGCTGGAAGCCGGACGCCTCCACCACGACTTTCAGCTCCATCCCCACACCCACATCCACGCCCATCCCTTGGGAAACGCCCCGCACGAACATCCGGGCACCACCCCTCCGCGCTAATGGCGGCGGTCGCCCATGGACAAATCCCAGGGCCTTGCGCAAACCTTCAAGGCAGTGAAAGCCGTATATCCTCGTGGAAGGGCTTCCCGCCCAACGCCTCACCAGCCTGGCGGGGTGCAATGCCATGGAGGTCCTTGCCAACACCCAAGGGGCGTGCCTGGCCCAGCCAGCTCACTGTGATCGCCCTGGTAAGGGCTACGCCACCACGCCCCAAAGCATCCGTAGGCCCACCATGAGCAGCAAGAGGGCGAAAATCTTTTTCAAACGGTCAACGGGCAGGGCGTGGGCCAAACGTACCCCGAGCGGCGCAGTGCATACACTCGCCAGAACGATCCCCAAAAGCGCCGGCAGTGAGACGAATCCCAGACACCACTCCGGCAGGCGCGGCACACCCAAACCATGCACAATGTAGCCCAAGGTGCCAGCAACGGCGATGGGAAAGCCAATGGCCGCTGAAGTACCGATGGCCCGATGCAGCGGGATATTATGCCACACCATAAACGGCACCGAAAGCGTGCCGCCGCCAATACCCACCAAACTCGAAACCGCGCCGATGACCACCCCCACCAGGCTCGTCCCCACCAGGCCGGGCATCTGGCGCGTAGGCTTGGGCCGCTTGCCGGAAAGCATCTGCCAGCACACGAAAAAGAGAAAGACCACAAACACCACTTTGAGCACCCGGGTGGGAAGCACGGCAGCCACGAACGTCCCTGCATAGGTCCCCACCAGGATCCCCAGACAGATACGCCGCACGACATCCCAGGCCACCGCCCCCCGGCGATGGTGGGCCATGAAGCTGGAAACCGCAGTAAACATAATGCTGGCCATGGAAGTCCCCAGAGCAAGTTGCATCATACTCGCCCCGTCCACCCCCTGCCAGGTGAAGCACAGCACCAGCATAGGGACGATGACGAGCCCGCCGCCAATACCAAAAAGCCCGGCCAACACCCCGGCCACGGCACCCACCGCAAGATAGACTGCAAAAATTTCAAGCATATATCATCTCCTGCACCAAAATTGGTCAGACCAATTCCTGCCAGATCCGCACCCCTGTCAAGACTCAGGCCGTGCAATTTCTCCTGAATGCGGGACGCCTTGGGCTGCTGCCCCTTTTGAGACGGCCATCCATCAAATCCCGGGCCGCATGACTTGCCCTGAAGGCCGAGCCGCCGTACGGATTCCGCCAGGCGCCGCCCAAACCGATCAAGGAGACCTCCCCATGGAACGCTTTTTCCGCTGTGCCGAACATGGCACCACGTTGCGCACCGAGCTCGTCGCCGGGGCAACGACCTTCATGACCATGGCCTATATCCTGGCCGTCAATCCCGCCATCCTCTCGGCCACCGGCATGCCCAAGGACGCCCTGTTCACGGCCACGGCCGCCTCGTCCATCATCGCCACCCTGGTGATGGCGCTTGTGGCCCGCCTGCCCTTCGCTCTGGCCCCGGGCATGGGACTCAACGCCTTTTTCGCCTACTCGGTCGTGCTTGGCCTTGGGTATTCGTGGCAAACGGCCCTGGCTGCGGTCTTTCTGGAAGGGATCCTGTTTATCGTACTTTCCGCCATCAATGTCCGCGAAGCCATCATCGCCTGCATTCCCCTCAACTTGAAACGCGCCCTCTCCGTGGGCATCGGGCTCTTCATCGCCTTCATCGGCCTGCACAACGCCGGCATCGTGGTAAAGCACGACGCCACCTTGGTCACCTTGGGCGACATCACCCAAGGCCCGGCCTTGGTGGCCCTTATGGGGCTTGTCTTCACTGGGCTGCTCCTTGCCTGGCGCGTCAAGGGCGCCCTGCTTTTGGGTATCCTCGCCGCCACCCTGGCAGGCATCCCCTTGGGCGTGACCCAATGGCACGGGACAGCGCTCGTATCCCTTCCCGTCTCCCTTGCGCCCATCGCCCTGCAGATGGACTTCTCCGCCCTGGCCTCTGGCGAGCTCATCATGGTGGTTCTCACCTTCCTGTTGGTGGACATGTTCGACACCATCGGCACGTTGGTGGGCGTCTGCACCAAGGCCGGCATGCTCACCCCGGAAGGCCAGGTGCCGCGGGCCAAGCAGGCGCTGCTCGCCGACGCCATCGGCACCACCGTGGGCGCCCTGCTCGGCACTTCCACCGTGACCACCTACATCGAAAGCGCCGCCGGCGTTGCCGAAGGCGGCCGCACCGGAGCCACGGCGCTGACCACCGCAGCCCTCTTCTGCCTCGCCCTCTTCCTCTCTCCGGTCTTTCTCATGGTGCCCAGCGCGGCCACCGCCCCGGCCCTCATCCTGGTGGGACTCTTCATGCTCTCGCCCATCAAGGACATGGACCTGGATGACCCCACCGAGGCCATCCCCGGTTTTCTCGCCATCATCGCCATGCCGCTTACCTACAGCATCGCCGACGGCATCGTGTTCGGCATCCTCTCGTATACCGCCCTCAAGCTGCTCACCGGCCGCGGCCGCGAGCTCTCCCTCTTCACCTACGCGGTTGCGGCCTTTTCTTTGCTCAAGTTCGTGGGCTGACCAAAAAAATGGGGCAAGCGCTGCACGGCGGCTTGCCCCAAACCCTCTATGGGACACTCGAGCGCCAAAGACATCTTCCGCGCCCTGGGGCGCAAACTCGATCAAACCTCGGTGCGCACGCCGTGGACGCCCACCCTGCGCCGCATCCTCACCCTGCTGTACACCGAGGCCGAGGCCGAACTCGTGGTGGCCATGCCCCACCGGCCGTCGTCCCTGGCGCGTATCGCCCGCATCACCCAAAGGACTGCGGCAGAACTCCAGCCCCTGCTCGAAGGGCTCTGCGCCAAAGGACTGGTCATGGACCTGTGGGACGGCGATACGGTCCAGTACATGCTCAGCCCCATGGTCATCGGCTTTTTCGAGTTCACTTTCATGCGCGCCCCCCAGGGGCTTCCCATCCGCCCGTTGGCCGAGGCCTTCCACGCCTATATCCTGGGAGAAAAAGCCTTCCTCGAGGCCAATTTCGGAGGCCAAGAACAGGTATCCGTCATGCGCGCCCTACCGCACGAAGGCACCCAGGCGCCCCAGGTCACCATCCTGGACCATGAATCCGCCAGCGCCATGGTGCGTGAAGCCAAACGCTTTGCCATCGGCACCTGCGCCTGCCGCCATGAGCGGCTGCACACCGACGGCAAGGTATGCGCCGCAGGGCTCGCCACCTGTACGTCCCTCGGAGAGACCGCAGATTTTCTCATCCGCCGCGGCTTTGCCCGCGAGGTGCCCCGGCAGGCCGTGGACGACCTCCTTGTCCGCTCCCGAGAGCTCGGACTCGTCCTTTCCACGGACAACGTGCGCCAGGCGCCTGGGTTTCTGTGCCACTGCTGCGCATGCTGCTGCCATCTGCTGCGGGGAGTGCGCGAAAGCGGCTATCCCGGGGTCATCGTCTCCTCGAGCCTCATGGCATCCGTGGACGAGGCCCGCTGCCGCCGCTGCGGCCGCTGCGCCCAGGTGTGCCCGGTGCACGCCATCACGGCGCCGCCCGGAGAAATTCCCCGCCTGCACGAGGCCTTTTGCCTGGGCTGCGGCGTCTGCGCCCTGCGCTGCACTGCCCAGGCCATCCACTTGGTCTCCCGCCCCAAGCGCACCCTGCTTCCCGAAGACATCTTCGAGCGCATCCTGCTGCAATCCCTGGAGCGGGGAACGCTCCAGCACGTGCTCTTCGACCACCCAAGACGCCTCGATCACGCCTTCCTGCGCGCGCTGACCGGAGGCTTTCTGCGCCTGCCCGGAGTCAAGCAGGCGCTCATGAGCGAGGCGCTGCGCTCCCGTTTTCTTGGGTTTCTCCGCAAGCACAGCGCATAGCGGCGCGCCGCAGCTCAGACCACCCAGCGCCGCTTGCGCCCCGCCATGGCCGCGCCCAAGAGCCCGGCATCAGGATGGGTGACAAGCCGCACCGGGAGAGCGGCAAGCACGGCCTCGTAGCCCCGGCAGGCGCAAAACTCCTCGAGAAACGCCGGATGCTCCACCAGAAAGGGATTTTTGGCCGCCACGCCGCCGGCCACAAAGAGGCCGGAGGTCGGCAGGCTCGTGAGGGCAAGGATGCGCAGGGCGCGGCCGTAGAGCCGGGCAAAGGCCGCACACGTGGGGTGCGTGGGCGAAATGGCCTCTGCCACGGCTGCAGGGGCCATGGCCTTGCCCGTGCACCAGGCGTGCACCCGGGAAAGGCCCGGGCCCGAGACCACGGCGTCCAGGATGGCCTCACCCGCCTCCGCAAGGATGCGCTCCTGCAGGGCCTGTTCCGCAGGGAGAAAGGGAAAGGGCGTATGCCCCATCTCGGTAGGAAGCGGCACCCAGTCGGCCTCCCCGGGCATGAGCACGCAGGCCCCAAACCCCGTGCCCGCGCCGGCCACGGCCCGAGGACCCGGTCGCGCTGCCCCCTCCTGGAGCACCCGGCTCAAGGCCCAGACCTCCGGGTGCAGGGTGGCGTACGCCTGGGCCACGAAGTCGTTCAGGACCACGGCCCGTCCTGCCAGGCACGCATCCTGGGCGTCCACCGTGAGCCCGGCGTTGGGCAGCCACGCCCGCCCGTCCTGCACCGCGCCGGCCACCGCCAGGACCGTGCCCCGTGCCTTTTGGGGGGGCAGCCCCAAGCCGCGCTCCAGGGCCAAGTCCACGAGTCCCGAGAGATCCGCGGCCGCGGCCGTGGGCACGGTGACTGCGTGCGCCAAGCGCGGGGCCGCGCCGTTCAGCGCTTCCACCACCGCAAAGCGGGCATGGGTGCCGCCGATATCCGCCACAAGCATCGCCATAGGGCCTCCCAAAAACACGGGCCGGGTTTCCCCGGCCCACGGTGCTAGACTTTCGCGGCGGTGCGCAGGTCGTCCACGGCGTCGGTCACTTCCCAGGGGAAGGTCACGTCCTCGCGGCCAAAATGGCCGTAGCAGGCGGTCTGCTTGTAGATGGGCTGGATGAGGTTGAGACGCTTGATGATGAAGTACGGGCGCAGGTCAAAGACCTCGCGCACCGCTCGGGTGAGCACCTCGTCAGGCACCACGCCGGTGCCGCCGGTGGTGACCAAGACCGACACCGGCTCGGCCACGCCGATGGCGTAGGCAATCTGCACCTCGCAGGTCTGGGCCAGGCCTGCGGCCACGACGTTTTTGGCCACGTAGCGGGCCATGTAGGCGCCGGAGCGGTCCACCTTGGAAGGATCCTTGCCCGAAAAGGCGCCGCCGCCATGATTGCCCATGCCGCCGTAGGTGTCGTTGATGATCTTGCGGCCCGTGAGCCCGCAGTCGGCCAAGGGACCGCCCACCACGAATCGGCCCGTGGTATTGATGTAGATGCGGGTCTGGTCGTCGAGCATCCCGGCGGGCAGGGTCTTGCGGACGACCTCGGCGGTGATGGCCGCGGCCAGGTCTTCATACGTCACATCCGGGCTGTGCTGGGAGGACACCACCACGTTGTCGATGCGTACCGGCTTGCCTTTGCGGTACTCCACCGACACCTGGGTCTTGCCGTCCGGCCGCAGGAAAGGCAGCAGCCCGGATTTGCGCACCTCGGCCAGGCGGCGGGAGAGGGCGTGGGCAAAGTAGATGGGAGCGGGCATGAGCGTGGGGGTCTCGGTGGTGGCGTAGCCGAACATCATGCCCTGGTCGCCGGCGCCTTGGTCTTCGGGCCGGGAGCGGTCCACGCCCATGGCGATATCCGGGGACTGCTTGTCGATGGAGGAGAGCACGGCGCAAGTGGTGGCGTCAAAGCCCATGTCCGAGCTCACGTAGCCGATCTCGCGCACCGTGGTGCGGACGATCTCCGGCAGGTCGGCATAGGCGGTGGTGGTGATCTCGCCGGCGATGATGGCCATGCCCGTGGTCACCATGGTCTCGCAGGCCACGCGGGCGTTGGGGTCCTGAGCGAGAATGCAGTCGAGCACCGCATCGGAAATCTGGTCCGCCACCTTGTCGGGATGGCCTTCGGTGACGGACTCGGACGTGAACAGATAGTGATCAGCATTGAGGATCATGGCACGCTCCTTAGTAGCGGTAATGATCGGGTTTGAAGGGACCATCCACGGACACGCCGATGTAGGCGGCCTGCTCCGGGGTGAGGCGCTCCAGTTTCACGCCCAGACGCTCCAGATGGAGCCGGGCCACCTCTTCGTCCAGGCGTTTGGGCAGTGTCATGACCTGGGGCGGATAGGTGTGGGTGGCGAGGTCGATCTGGGCAAGCACCTGGTTGGTGAAGGAGTTGGACATGACAAAACTCGGATGCCCGGTGGCGCAGCCAAGGTTCACCAGACGCCCCTCGGCCAGGACGATGATGCTCTTGCCCGACGGGAGCACCCATTTGTCCACCTGCGGCTTGATGGGGATGCGGCGGCACCCCGGAGTGCGCTCGAAGTAACCCATGTCGATCTCGTTGTCGAAGTGGCCGATGTTGCACACAATGGCCTCATCTTTCATGCGCTCCAGGTGCTCGCCGCGGATGACATGGTAATTGCCGGTGGCGGTCACAAAGATGTCGCCCCGCTCGCAGGCCTCGTCCATGACCGTGACCTCATAGCCCTCCATGACCGCCTGCAAGGCGCAGATGGGGTCGCACTCGGTCACCAGCACCCGGGCGCCGAAACCGCGCATGGACTGGGCACATCCCTTGCCCACGTCGCCGTAGCCGCACACCACCACCACCTTGCCGGCCACCATGACATCCGTGGCCCGCTTGATGCCGTCAGCCAAAGACTCCCGGCAGCCGTAGAGATTGTCGAACTTGGACTTGGTGACCGAGTCGTTGACGTTGTAGGCCGGAAACAACAGCTCCCCCGCCTTGGCCATCTGGTAGAGGCGGTGCACACCGGTGGTGGTCTCCTCGGAGACGCCGCGGATCTTCTTGGCCATGGCCGTCCATTTGCCAGGGGCCGTGGCGAGAGAAAGCTTGAGGCGCTCCACCACGCAGGCCCACTCCTTGTTGTCCGTGGGCTCCTCAAGAAAAGAGGGGTCCCGCTCGGCGCGCACCCCCTGGTGCACCAGCAAGGTGGCGTCGCCGCCGTCGTCCACGATGAGGTCCGGACCTGTGCCGTCAGGCCAGGTGAGGGCCATCTCCGTGCACCACCAATAGTCTTCCAAGGTCTCGCCCTTCCAGGCGAAGACCGCGGCCAGCCCCTGATCCACCACTGCAGCGGCGGCATGGTCCTGGGTGGAAAAGATGTTGCACGAGGCCCAGCGCACGTCCGCGCCCAAGGCGTGCAGGGTCTTGATGAGCATGGCCGTCTGGATGGTCATGTGCAGACTGCCGGAGACCCGAAGGCCCGCCAAGGGCTTGGATTTTCCGTAGCGATCCATGAGGGCCATGAGCCCCGGCATCTCCCGCTCGGACAATTGCATCTCCTTGGTGCCCCAATCGGCCAGGCTCATGTCCGCCACCTTGTACGGCAGGGAAAGATCGAGTGGTTTCGTCATAGACTCTCCTTGGGGGATACGCCCCCAGCACGTGACCCATGCCGCTCGGCCGCCAGAACCACCAGACGCACGCGGCTGGGCAAAGGATATTCATCCACCGTCTGCACGAAGAACCCTGCGGCCTCCACCCAGGAGGTCAAGTCTTCAAGACGGAATCCAAGCCAATGATCGCCATGGCGCCGGCGCAGGCGCTCCTCGCCATGGGAAAGATAGTCCGCCAACACCAGCCGTCCGCCCGGACGCACGGCCCGCGCCGCCTCGGCCAGGACCTCCTGCGGGTGCGAAAGATGATGGAGCACCAGCGAAAGCACCGCGCCGTCCGCCTCGGCGTCACGCACCGGCAGATGGGCCAAGTCCCCCAGGCGCAGGCTGATGTCCGCACACGTGCCCACCCGCCGGGCCGCCGCCTCCAGCATCCGCGGCGAATGGTCCACGCCCACGGCCTGCTTGCCCGCTGCAGCCAAACGCTCCAGCAAGAATCCAGGGCCGCAGCCCAAATCCACCACCACCGAGGCCCCGTCCAAGCGCGCCACGACCGCGCCGTCCAGATCGAAATCCCCCAGGATCTCTTGAGAAAGGGTCTTCCAGTCCTGGGCCACGGCGTCGAAAAAACGCACCACCCGGCCACGGCGCTCGGCGAGCACGGCCGCGGCCCGCTGCCGGTCCGCCTGCACCTCGGGGTCCTCTTCCAAAAGCTTCAGGACCGCAGCCAACACCGACGGCACCGGGTCCGGCACCCGGTACAAGGCCCAGGCGCCGCTGCGCGTACAGGTCAAAAACCCCGCATCCACCAAGATCTTGAGGTGGCGGGAGATGCGCGACTGGCCCATGCCGAGCACGCTCACGGTCTCACCCACGGTAAGCTCATGAGAAGCAAGGATGCCCACCAAGCGCAACCGGGTGGCATCGGCCAAGGCCTTGGCCTGCAGCAACAGAGGTTCGATGCACGAAGTCTTCATATCAAAATATCTTGATATGAAAATCTAGCGGTCGCCCCGCCCCCTGTCAAGCACCAAAATCCACACGGACATCTCCGTTGGACTTGTGGAATTGACGTGCCCTACGGCGCACGCCGCGGGCCCCTCCTCTCCAGACCCAGGCCCGATAAAACGCCGCCGCCCACGAATTTTCCTTGCCCCCCGCCCGGCTCCAAGTCTAGGGAGCGGCTTTCCCGGAGGATGCCATGCTGCGTGTGTATGCCCAATTGGTGGGTTCCGTGGTTCTGTGGGGCGGAACGTGGGTTTCCGGTCGGCTGCTCGCCCAGAGCATGCCCTCCTTTTGCGCGGCGTTCTTGCGCTTTGTGGTGGCCTCGGCCTTTCTCGTGGGCTGGGCATGGTGGCGCACCGGCGCCATCCCCAGGCCGCCGCGCCACTGGGGGCTGGTGGCCCTTTTGGGGGCCACGGGCATTTTCGCCTACAACTACTTCTTCTTCACCGGGCTTGCCACTGTGCCGGCAGGCCGGGCCGCCCTCATCATCGCCACCGCGCCGCTGGTGATCACCTTGGCCAGTCCTCAAGGGTGGCGGCCGCAAGTGATTGGCGGCGCGCTTGTGGCCCTTGCCGGGGCGGGCACCGTCCTCGCCCACGGGGCGCCCTGGCGGCTTTTTGCCACCGGCCTGACGACGGGGGACCTGCATATCCTCGGATGCGTGGTGAGCTGGAGCGCCTATTCCATCCTCAACGCCCGGGCCACCCGACGCATGGAGCCGATCACCGCCGTCACCTGGGCATGCGTGGCCGGCACCCTGCTCCTTGCCCTGCCGGCACTGCAGAGCGACGTCGTGGAGCACGCCCGTACGGCCACGCTCCTGGATTGGGGCAATATCGTCTTTTTGGGAGTTCTGGCCACAGGGGTGGCCTTTACCTGGTATGTGCAGGGCATTCAGGCCGTAGGCGCACCCCGGGCAGGGGTATTCATCAACCTCGTGCCGGTATGCGCGGTGCTTCTGGCCTGGATGCTCTTGGGCGAGCCCATCGACTTCTCTCTTGTGGCCGGAGGGCTTTTGGTGCTCTGCGGCGTGCGGCTGGCCAACCGGCGCTAAGCTCCCCAGAGGCGCAAAACCATGAAGACGAGCATGCCCGCGCCCAGGGACATCTTCACCACCATGCCGCCCACCCGGCCGCGCAAGGCCCCCCAAGCTGCGGTGCGGGCCTGAGCAAAAGAAACTCCCCGCATCATCTCCCCCAGCAGACACCCGCCATAAGCCCCCAGAGCCGCGCCCACAAGCGCCCCCAGACCAAAGGCCACGGGCGCGCCCACAATGGCGCCCACCACCGCCCCCACCATGGCAAGGACGCTTCCCTGGGTGGAGGCTCCGGCGCGCCGCGCCTCCCGATCCTGCAGGAGCCACTCGGCCGCTTCTCCGGCTACGGCCACGAGCACCAGCGCCACCCACACCCCGGCGGTCGCCCCATGGCTTCCGGTCACCGCCGCCAGGGCAAAAAGCCCAAGCAGGATCCAATTGGCGGGCAAGGAAAAGACATGCAGGCCGAAGGCCGCCACCAGCGCCACGCTGAAGAGCGCATCGAGCATCATCCGTCATTCACCATAAACCCCAACCGGCGCAGCACCGCCGCCAGCTGCGGCGCGTCATACGGTTTGGCGAGCACCGCCGAAATTCCCACAGCCAAACAGGCCTGCTCCATGGCCGCGTCGTCATGGGCGGTGATGGCCACCACCGGCAACCCCACGTCCTGCGCCCGCAAACGCTCCACCGCCTCCGGGCCGGAAAGTCCCGGCATCTCCACGTCCACCACCGCCAGGTCAAACCCGGTGGGGTCCTGGAGTACGGCTTCCACCAGTCGCTCGCCATCCTCCACGATCTTGGTCCGCCGCGCCCCCAGCCGCACCAGAAGCGACTCCAAGAGCGCCGCATTGAAGGGATTGTCCTCAGCGATAACGACTCGAAATCCTGAAGAAGTAGACGCAGAGCTGCAAACAGACGAGGGCTCTTCTGCGTGCGGAAGCGCTTCGGACGATGGGCCGGGCAAGGATGCCTCCGCCTCCTCCTGCGGCGAAGGCAGCACCTCCAGCTCCACGGAAAATCCGAGCTCCGTCCCCAAGGGACCCTGATGGCGCCCGATCCCCCGAGCCCCGAGACGGCGCAGGGTAAGCTCCGCCACCACCAGATGGAGCGCCTCGCCGTCCAAGAGCTCGTCCCCCAAAGGCATGTCCAGAGCTTGAGGGATGTTCGGCGGCTCCCCTGGGGCCTGCACCCCGAAAGTCACCAGGGCTGTGCCCGGGTCATCACTGGGGGCCGCATCCACGCTGATGAGCACTCGTCCCCCACGGGCGCGCAGGCACGCGCCCCAAAAGAGCTGCTCCATGGCCTGCCAGAGCATGGCCGCATCCACCCGGCACTTTTCCGGCAATCGCCCTTGGCCCACGTGCACCGAGACGCTCCAACGCTCCCCGTGCGCACGCGTCTGCTCGAAAAACCGCCGCAAAAAAGGCCGCAACGCCACTTCCTCGGGGAGGACGGCATGCCGCCCCAAACGCAATTCCAGCAGCGCCTGCAAGGTCTGGATGAGGCGGCGCAGCGAAATTTCCGCTTTGTCCAAATGCGCCACTTCCGCATGCATGCGCTCCAAGATCCCCAGACATCGTTCGAGCACCAGCCGCCGGCCGGCATCCACACCGCGCTGGTAGGCATCGCCGGCGTCCATGGCCGCCAGCACCCGAGCGCCGTCTCCCCCCTGGGGCCACATGGCGTCGCAGGCCAGCACCCACGCGCCATTCCACTTCCCTACCCAGCTCCCAGCGTCGTGGCCGCGAAGCCAAGGCACTGCTTCGCGCACCGAGCGCCCCACGACTTCCGTCGGCGCACGCCCCAAAAGGCGCGCCCAAGCGGCATTGGCGGCCACCACCTGTCGGGTGCCATCCACCGCAAGCAGACCGCACTCCAGGCTCTCGACAATGCCCCGCCACCGCTCCACCTCGACCCGAAGCGTCTGTTCCACATCCCGGCGCCGGGAGATGTCCCACAGCACAACGAGCCAATACTGCTCGCCCCCCACCCCAAAGGGAGCAGCCGTGCGCATCACCCATACCGAGGTTCCGTCCCCCCGAAGCAGACACACCTCCCGCGTGAGAAGCGAACCCAAGTCCAATTCCGATCCGCCCCCCTCGAGCACGGACCACGGATATCCTGGGTCCACGGCAGGTTCGACACCCAAAAGGGTCGCTGCCGCAGGATTGAGCCGGCGCACCATGCCCGCCGCATCCACCAACACCACGGGCACGGGCAGGGCGTCGAGCAGCGCATCGTCGCCACGGGAGCGCGTCGTCCCGGCAGAGGGCATAGCTGCAACCCGGAGGCGTCCCAGCCCCCATACAACGAAAAGAAATCCCATTCCCGCGAGGGCCAACAGCGGCCGCCAAGTCGTCTCGGGGGTCTGCATCCCAGCCCCCCTACGACGCACATCCCCCATGGCAGCCACCAACCCTTGCCGGGCATCCAGCATGCGCCCTGCCTGGTGCCGCCAATCCTCGGCAGAAGCCCCCTCCTTCAAGGAAGCCACGAGCCGACAGGCGTCTTCAAACTCCAGGGCCTTTGTGAGCACCGGCTGCACCGCCTCCACCCCCAAGACCGGATCCGCAGCCACCCGCACGCGGTGAATGCCCTGAAGCAGCTCAGCCAGGGCATGATCCAGAGTCCCCTGAATATGAAGACGCAGCCCTGGCTGCTGGGCCGCGTCCCCCAGTACGGCCTCCTCTGCATCCAGACGGCGCACCGCCGCCTCCATATAGGCGATCCCTACTTCCACCCGCGCCCATGCCAGACGTTGGGCCGCAGCACGCTCGGCCATCCGCGCTACGATCAGCGCCCCCACCAGGGCGGCCAGCATCAGCCCCAGCCCGATCCCGATCCACCATCTGCTGCCCACCGTCATGCCCGTGCCACCACCGCGCACCATACCTCCCGCGCCCCTGCGGCCTTCAACGCCCAGGCACACGCCCGGGCCGTGGCCCCGGTTGTCATAATGTCATCCACCACGGCCACGCGCAGCCCGGAGACCGGCGCCGATACAAACGCCCCACCCACGTTCACCTGGCGTTCGGCGCACGAAAGCCGCGCCTGGCGCTCGGTGTCCCGAATCTTGGTGAGTAACTGACGCATCGGCCAACCCATGCGCCGGGAAAGCATCCGGCCCAGCTCCACACTCTGGTTGAAGCCGCGCTCCACCAACCCCGAGGGCCGCATGGGCACCGGCACCACTACGTCGGCGGCAAGCCCCCGGGCCTGCACCGCCTCGGCCATCATCCAGCCCAAAACCCCCACGAGCCCCAGCTCGCCGGCAAACTTCAAGCGCACCAAAAGCCGGCGCAAAGGCCCGGCGTATCCTCCCCAAAAGGCCACCGCGCTCCACGGCGGCGGGTCCAGACGGCAGCGGCCGCACACCAGCGGCGGCCCCGCCGCCCCTGCGCGGATCTCTCCACAGCACGGACAAAAGGAATGCGTCTGACGCGGCATATGCCGGGAGCACTGGGCACACAGCCAGCCTTCGGCCACCACCGCACCACAGCCCTGGCAGCGGCGGCCACGCCACGCCCCCCAATTACCCATCATCCGCCCTCCGGATGCGGCCAGGCGGCAAGCCCTCCGCGCACCGCCTCCCAAACGCATGCATCCAGGTCTCCAGGTCCTTCCACGCCGCGCAACCCCACCACAGGCCCCAACGCAAAGCCCAGATACGGCAAGAAAAACCGCAGCGTGCGCACAATACCCGAAAAAAGCTCATCCCCCCGCGGCCTGCCTGCCACGAGCAGCGCGGCGGCGGGCTTGGGGACCGCCGCAGGCGGCCCGGACCAATACCGACTCTGCGCCCGGTCGATCCAGGCCTTGGCCAAGGCCGGCACATGATAGAAATACACCGGCGCCGCCACGATGAGCCGAGAAGCCGCGCCCACTCGGGCAAACAGCGCCTCGGCATCGTCACCTGCCGCCAGGGGGCACGCCCCTTGACGGCAAGCCCCGCAGCCCCGGCACGGGGCTACCTGAAAATCCCGCAAAAAGAGACACCGGGCCTGGCGCATGCCCGCCACAGCCGCTGCCAGGGTCTCCGTCGTGCCCCCTTTATGCGGGGAAAGGCTCAGGACCAGTTCCATACGTTTTGCGCCGCCACACCACCCGCACCGTATCCGGGGCGACCGTCTCGGCGTCCGCCCGCCAATCCGGCTCCAGCCAGCGCGCCTCCAGCACCGCATCCAGGCCTTCGGGCCGCACCAGCATCACCACTTCCGACGCCGTGGCAAAACGCAGATGCCAACTGGCATCCCGCGTCAAGCCTCAGCACACGCGGCGCAAGTCGATTTCCGCCATAAGTCCCCACGCATCATGCCTGAAAAGGCGAAAAAAATGGGTTGTGGCGCATTTCGTCGCCCACGGTGGTGGCTGGCCCGTGGCCGGGATAGACGCGGGTCGCCTCCGGCAGGGTGAAGATCCGCTCGCGCACCGAGCGTTCCAGCACCGCAGCCGAGCTGCCCGGAAAATCCGTGCGCCCCACGGAGCGATAAAACAGGAGGTCGCCCACGAACACCGCCCCCAAGGAGGGGAAATAGAAGGAGAGCCCGCCCGGGCTATGGCCGGGGGTACTCAGGATCTGGCACGGGATGCCGAGAAGCTGGTGTTCGCCGGACTCCACCGGCGTCCAGGAAAAGGCGGGGGTGCGGGGAAAGCCCCACATGCCGCCGGCGCCGAGTTCCGTGTCCAAAAGCGAGGCCTCGCGGGGATCGGCCCAGACCGGAGCGCCCGTGGCCTCGGCCACGCCAGCGATGCCTTGAATGTGATCGAAGTGGAAATGGGTGGCGAGGATGGCCTCCAGGGTCCGGCCCTGAAGCGCTGCCAGCACCACTTCAGGCTCGCCGCCGGGGTCGATGACCACTGCCCGGGTGTCGTCCCCGACCACGTAACAATTGGTTTCCAGCGGCCCAAGGGCCAGAGTTTCGATGCGCATCGCACCCTCCCGATAGTGCTTTCCCAACTCTTAGAGGGGAGAGAAAAACACTGTCAAACACGAAAAAAGAACGCCCCCTGGAACTGCCAGAGGGCGCCACCGCAAGCATTCTGCGGCACCAAAACCATCTTCTTATCGCCCGAGGCTCACCAGCGCACCGCGGGTAAACAGGGCATGGAGCTCGAAGCCGGCCTCGGCAAGCCGGGCGCGGCCGCCTTCCTCGCGGTCCAGCACGCAGAGCACCGCCGCCACGGTGAGGCCTTCGGACTGCACCCGCTCGATGGTGGTCAGCAAGGTGCCGCCGGTGGTAACTACGTCTTCCAACAAGGCCACCCGCGCACCTGGGGCAAAGTTGGTCAGGCCCTCCAGATAGCGGTTGGTGCCGTGCCCCTTGGGGTTCTTGCGCACGATAATGCCCGCAAGCGGCATGCCTTCCAGATACGACACCACGGTCACGGCCGAAACCAGCGGATCCGCACCCAAGGTCATGCCGGCCACCCCGTCCACGCCACCGAGTTTTTTGAGTTCCTCCACCAACAACCGGCCGATGAGATAGGCCCCTTCGGGATGCAGGGCCGTCGGCTTGCAGTCGAAATAGTAGTCGCTCTTTTTGCCCGAGGTGAGGGTGAACTCCCCTTCGAGATAGGATTTTTCCAGCAAAAGCTGGGCAAGACGTCGGCGCATCATGCCCCTCCCAACACGCGCGTAAAAATGGCGTCTTCGTGGCGCAGATAGAACCGGGCGTCGAAAAGGGCATCCAAGGCTTCGGCAGAAAGCGCCGCGCGCAAGGTGGCGTCGGCGCGCACGGCCTCGGGGAAGGAGCGGCGCTCGTTCAAGCAGGCCAGAGATCGGAAGGGGGTGGGGTAGGGGAGGGGGGGAGGGCTCGGG
>DPEO01000093.1 GCA_003530935.1 Desulfomicrobiaceae bacterium
CCATCATCAAGGATCTGGAGCAAGGCGTTGAACACGTCGGGATGCGCCTTCTCGATCTCATCAAAGAGCACCACACAGTAGGGCTTGCGCCGCACCGCCTCGGTGAGCTGTCCGCCCTCGTCATAGCCCACATATCCTGGAGGCGCGCCAATGAGTCGGGCCACGGAATGCTTTTCCATGTACTCGCTCATGTCCAGGCGCACCATGTTCTCTTCGGTGTCGAAGAGCGTCTGCGCCAGGGTCTTGCACAGCTCGGTCTTGCCTACGCCTGTAGGACCCAAGAAGAGGAACGAGCCAATGGGCCGATTGGGATTCTTGAGTCCGGCACGGGCGCGCAGCACCGCATCCGCGACCGCCTGCACGGCCTCGTCCTGCCCCACCACCCGCTCGTGGAGCACGTCCGCAAGCTTGAGGAGCTTTTCCCGCTCCCCTTCCAAGAGCTTGGTCACCGGGATGCCGGTCCACTTGGAGACAATGGCGGCCACGTCATCCGGCCCCACTTCCTCGCGCAGCAGACGCTTCTCCTCCTCGCTGCCGCCCTGGGCCTCGGCGAGCTTACGCTCCAACTCCGCCAGCCGCCCATAACGCAGCTCCGCAGCCCGGTTGAGGTCGTACTCGCGCTCCGCCTTTTCGATGGCCAGGCGGGTGCGCTCGATCTCCTCCTTGATCTGGCGCACGCCCTCGATGGAGGCCTTTTCCTTTTCCCACTGGGCGCGCAAAGCGGTCTGCTCTTCCTTGAGGTCCGCCAGTTCCCGTTCCAACTTGGCCAAGCGTTCCTTGGAGGCCGTATCGGTCTCACGGCGCAGGGCCTCACGCTCGATCTCGAGCTGCATGATCTTGCGGTTGATCTCGTCGAGCTCCGTGGGCAGGGAATCGATCTCCGTGCGGATCATGGCCGCGGCTTCATCGATGAGGTCAATGGCCTTGTCCGGCAATTGCCGGTCGGAGATATAGCGGTGTGACAAAGTCACGGCCGTGACCAGGGCGGCGTCGGCGATGCGGACACCATGGTGCACCTCGAAGCGCTCCCGCAGCCCCCGAAGGATGGAGATGGCGTCCTCCACGCTGGGCTCATCCACGAGCACGGGCTGGAAACGACGCTCCAAGGCCGGATCTTTTTCAATGTACTTGCGGTATTCGTCCAAAGTGGTGGCGCCGATGCAATGGAGCTCTCCCCGGGCAAGCATGGGCTTGAGGAGATTGCCTGCATCCATGGCGCCTTCGGCCTTGCCCGCGCCCACGATGGTGTGGAGCTCATCGATAAAGAGGATGATGCGGCCTTCTGATGCCTGGACCTCTTTGAGCACCGCCTTGAGACGCTCTTCGAACTCACCGCGGTACTTGGCGCCAGCGATGAGCGCCCCCATGTCCAGGGCAAAGATGGTCTTGTCCTTGAGCCCTTCCGGGACGTCCTGATTGAGGATGCGTTGGGCCAGCCCCTCCACGATGGCGGTCTTGCCCACGCCTGCCTCGCCGATGAGCACCGGATTGTTCTTGGTGCGGCGCGAAAGGATGCGGATACAGCGGCGGATCTCGCTGTCACGGCCGATGACCGGGTCAAGCTTGCCACGCCGGGCCTCATCCACCAAGTCCCGGCCGTACTTCTTGAGGGCCTCGTAGGTCTCCTCGGGATTGGCGGAGGTTACCCGCTGGTTGCCACGCACCGCAGTCATGGCTGCAAGCAACGCGTCTTTGGTCACCTTGGCCTCGGAAAACACCCGCCCGACACCGGTGGACGGGCTCTCGTCCGCCAGCGCCAAGAGCAGATGCTCCACGCTTACATATTCATCCTTCATGGCCTGGGCCGTATCCTGGGCCCGCACCAGCACCTGGCTCGCCCGCTGGGTCAAATACACCTGACCGGGTTGCACTCCCGGGCCGCTCACCTGCGGGATACGCGCGAGCTCCCCATCAACGGCCTCGCGCAAACGCCGCGGCTGCAAGCCCATGTGCTCCATGATCCGCGGGACCAAACCTCCTTCTTGATCGAGCAAGGCGGCAAGCAGATGTTCGCCGTCCACTCCTTGATGCCCATGGCGTACGGCCAAGGCTTGCGCCGCGGCCAAGGCTTCTTGCGATTTCTGGGTAAAACGATTGAGATCCATAGGATCCTCCTTCTCTGTTTTTTACAGCGCCGCTAGAGCATCGAGCTCCTGAATGCGCCGCTCCAATGTTGCAATGCGATGCAACAGATCGACGATGATCGTGCCGGCAATGGGAGAAAGTTCAAAATCATCACAAATACGGACGTATTTGCGGACCCTCGGCACGTCACGAACCAAAAACAACCATTCATCTTGGGCAGTCACAATGGGTGAAATCCACTCCATGTGAATGAGTTCCATGAGTTCTTTCTCGTCAATGCCCGTAAGCTCCAAAAATTCCATCTTGGCGATACGGTCCGAGGCTACAGGCATGGCGGTATACGTATGGAGTAAGGTCATGCTGCCCTCCTAGGTCCTCGGAGAAAATGTCGAGGTGCGTGCCAATTCTTCCCACAGACTGCGCTCACGCGCACTCAGATTCTTGGGCGACCGGATCATCACCCGCACCAATTGATCCCCGCGTTGTCCTTTGGTCCCCAGCCCCCGGCCGGGGATACGAATCTTCTGACCGCTGCTGATGCCCGGCGGCACTTTGAGGTCCACCTCACCCTCCAAGGTGGGCACGCGCACGCTCGTTCCCAGCACCGCCTCCCACGGAGCAAGACGCAAGTCATAAATGACGTCGTTTCCTGCCACCTTGAACACCGGATGCGGGGCGAGTTCCACCCGCAGATACAAGTCTCCCGCAGGGCCGCCGCCCACCCCAGGTTCACCCTGGCCTGCCAGACGGATCTTGGCGCCGTCCTTTACCCCGGCCGGGATGGTGACGTTCAAGGTGCGGGGAGCGAAGTGACGCCGTCCGTCCGGCCCCACCTGGCGCTCCTGCACGGTGATCGTCTTGGGGCCACCACGGTAGGCCTCCTCCAACGTCAACGTCAGCGGAACCTCCGCATCCTGTCCCCGGGCACGCCGAGCGCCAAACTGTCCCCCGAAAGCGCCGTCCCGGAAGCCCGCACCGCCCACATCAAAGCCTGGGGCGCCGAAGAACATCTCAAAAAAGTCGCTGAACCCCGAACCGCCGAGGCCGCTCTCGCCAAAACCCGTAGAGTGGAAGCGGACGTTTTCGAAACCCGGCGGTGGTTGAAAATTCTGTCCTTCTTTCCAATTCGGCCCCAAGGAGTCGTAGAGCTTGCGCTTCTCCGGATCCTTCAAGACCTCGTAGGCCTCGTTGATCTCCTTGAATTTGGCCTCGGCCTTGGGGTCTCCTGGATTGAGATCAGGATGGTATTTGCGGGCCAATTTCTTGAATGCGCGCGAAATATCTTCCTGAGAGGCCGTACGTGGGACCTCGAGGAGTTTATAGTAGTCCTTGTACTCTACTGCCATAGACGCTCCTTGGCACAACCAGTTTGGCCTCTCATAATATTTTCAACAAAATTGTCAACGAATCCCCAGCATCTGACGCACCGCATCCACGATCTGCGCCAAGGGTCTCCCCAGATAGGGCCACAAGCAAACATCATCCACGGCCAGCCGCTCCGCAAGTGCCGCCCGGAAATGCGCCTCCCGGCGGGCAAGATCGTGTGCCAGGGCAAGAGTCGTCGAGTCCTGCGCCCACTCCACGGCCTGGCCTGCGGGATAGCTCGCTTCATGCTCTGCGACGACCAAGGCCAGAGCGCTTTTCGGGGGATAAAGAGCATCGCGGGAAAGGGGCGGCTCGTCCATCACCGCCAAAAGTGGTCCTGGATCCTGGCAGGAAAGCACCCGGCATTCCACCGGACGCACCGCATAGCGGGCGCAAGCCCGCCGCCCGGGGTCATAATACAGGCACGTCCAGCCTTCCCCCTGGCCACGAATCTTGAGCATCTCTTGGGAAACCGGCAGCAACGCATTGCTGCGCGGATCCCACGCCAACTCCCCACGCCGAACACAAACCAGATCCCCCACCGGAATATCGCCAGAATGCACCAAGGCACGATCCTGCATGCGCAGGGTTGGACCACTTTTCCGACAGCACGTGCCGCAGCGTTGGCAACTCATGCAAGCTCCTTGAGGTCATAAAAAAAGCCGGAACATTCCGGCTTTGGTGGATGGAAAGAGGCCTTCATCAGCGGCCAAAAATCTCACGCTCTAACCACTGGCGGATAGGCTCGTTGACCCCGTATACCCCTTTATGCCCATGGACGCTGGTGACAAAATCCCGCGCCAAAGACTCCGGCAAGGGGAGCTCCACCAGTTCTTCGGCTCCATCGGAATTACGGCGCACCAAGGTTACCGTAGGCGGAGTCTTCCAGGTATTGACCACAAAGTAGTTGGAATGGTCCGTCTTGCTGCGCACGGCATTCTGGTAGCCCCCGCGATATCCATTGTTGCCCCATTCCAGATACAGAGCCACCGCATCCTCGGGCGTCATTTCCCAATCAATGACCAAATCCTTGAAGCGACGCAGCTGTCCCATACAACTCCTCCTGTTGGTGTTCCGATGGGTTCTTTTTAGGAATAATTATCTTTTGTGTCAAGCACTGCGTCGTAAATTCTCCAAGGGTTCACCCGACAGGCAAGCGGCAAAAGCCATCGCAGCCTCCACCATGGCATCGGCCCAAGCAGGCACGCCCACGGCATGGATGTGGGTATAGGAGGCCAAGACATTGCGCCACACCAAGCCATCACGGCCCGCAGCCATGCCCACACCAGGGTCGAGTTGCAAAACGAGGTCCGCGCCTTCAGGCAAGTCCCTACAGCAGGAGTAATGGAACTCGTGACCAAGAAGCCTGGTTCCCGGCGCAAAAAACGGTGACGGGGCGGTCACGGTGGCGGCCACATAGCCATGCCCCTGCGGCCGTGAACACACCGTGGTGGCAAAGGGGAGCGCCCCGCTCATGGGATACACCTGATCTTGAAAATGGAGCTCCCGCGCCAAATACATGAGTCCGCCGCATTCGGCATACACCGGCATGCCCCGCTCCACGGCCCGGCGCACGCTCTCGCGCATGGAGACGTTGGCGGACAGTCCTTGAGCCAGGGTCTCCGGAAAGCCCCCGCCCAGATAGAGCGCATGCATGGGCGGAAGCTCCGGGTCCCGCAACAGACTAAACGGCACGACTTCCGCCCCAGCTGCCCGCAAGGCATCGATATTTTCCTGATAGTAGAACCATAGGGCGGCGTCCAAGGCGACACCGATACGCACTCCACGGGATGCACGAGGCACAAAAAGCGGCGCAGCTTCTTGGGGCGACAAGGGGAGATGCGGCGCGGATCGGGCCAAACGCATACAGGCGGCGATGTCCACGTGTTCCCGCACCCTGGCCGCCACCGCAGCAAGGGCGTCCGTGCCCCACTCGGCATGGGAGGTAAGCCCCATGTGCCGCTCCGGAATGGGGTTGTCTTTGAGTTTGGGGAGCTCTCCGAGCACCGGCACATCGGTATAGGTCTCGATGCTTTGACGAACGATGGTCCGATGCCGACACCCGGCGGTGCGGTTGAGGATCACCCCCCCGATGGTGAGTTGAGGATCAAAATGTACCAACCCCAAGACCACCGCGGCCATGGTACGCGTCACCTTGGTACAGTCGAGCACCACCACCACGGGGCACTGAAGAAGGCGCGCAAGCTCCGCCGACGAACAAGAACCGTGAACGTCCTTACCGTCGAAAAGGCCGCGATTGCCCTCCACGAGGAGCAAGTCTTTGCCTGCCGCCCGCGCCGCCACCACCTGGCGCAATTGAGTAGGAGAGAGTAAAAAAGGATCCAGATTGGATGTCGGCTGCCCACTGGCCAACGAGAGCCATTGAGCATCGATATAATCTGGACCCTTCTTGAAGGTCTGGACGATCAGGCCATCTTCCCGCAGGGCGCGAGCCAGGCCTAAACTCACCATTGTCTTGCCGGACCCGCCGCCCAAACCGGCGACGAGCAGCCGAGGGCAGGACAATGCTTCGCTCATGAGAGAACGCTATTCCTCGCCTTCGGCTCCAGCCTGTTTGCCCGCACCGGGCAGTCCGTACATGGTGGTGCTGCCGCTGGACCAGTATACCAGAACGCCTTCATTGACCAACTGGTTGATGAGCTTTTTGGCTTCACGCTGCTTCATGTCCGGGAACAAGGCCGCCAGATCATTGAAGTAGAACTTGGATTTCTGTTTGGCCTTGGACTGCATGAACTCGACGACAATCTCTTTGGGACTTTTTTCCGACATAACTCGCCTCGCTTGAAGCTATGGGGCCGGCCCCAAAGGCCAGCCCCAGGAAGAGAAACCAAATTAGAACTTGAAGTTCGTGGTCTGACGCCAGGTGTAGTAGGCCGGATCGCGGAAGTCGTCGATCATGTGCTCGGAGAACTCCAGACCGGTCTTCTCGAAGAAACGCTCCCAGCCGATGCGCTCGGCCCAGTCGCCCAGACGCTCGTACTTCCGGGCATCCTTGGCGTAGGCTTCCAGGATCTGGCGCACAACCTTAGCCAACGTGGGCCAGCGGGGCGGCTCGTTGGGAATGAAGGCCACCACCACCTTGGAGAATTTGGGATTGCTGATGCGGTTGGAGACCTTACCACCCGCCATGATGACCAGACCATCGCCTTCCTTGTCCGCCAAGGGCAGGGAGGGACACATGGTGTAGCAGTTACCGCAGAACATACAGCGGTCGGTCTTGATGGCCACGGTGTTGACGGTCTTGGTCTCCCCCTTCTCCGTGACGATTTCCTTCTTGGTGGGACGGATAGCGCCCACGGGGCAGGCGGCCACGGCCAACGGGATCTCACAGAGGTTGTCCAGCCACTCGTGGTCGATGATGGGCGGCTTGCGGTGGTAGCCCAGGATAGCGATGTCCGAGCAGTGCACAGCGCCGCACATATTGAGGCAGCAGGCCATGGCGATACGCACCTGCGCGGGCAAGCGCATCTGCTGGAATTCCTCGAAGAGCTCGTCCAGCACCACCTTCACCGTGCCCGAGGCATCGGTGGCCGGGGTGTGGCAGTGCACCCAACCCTGGGTGTGCACGATGTTGGTCACGCCAGCACCGGTGCCACCCACCGGGAACTTGTAGTTGCCCGTGGAGGTCTTCTGGCTGTTCAAGTACTCTTTGAGCTTCTTGGCCTCTTCCAACGTCCCCACCATGAACTCGACATTGTTCCGGGTGGTGAAGCGCAGGTGGCCGCCGCAGAATTTATCGGCGATATCGCAGATCTCGCGGATCATGCCCACGGACAGCAAACGGGCCGCGCCGCAGCGCACGGTGTAGACCTCGTCGCCGCTTTCGGCCTTGTGCATCAAAATGCCCGGCTCGATGATCTCATGCCACAGCCATTTGCCCTTGTTCTTGGCGATAACCGGCGGAAGGAAGTCGCTGTAATGACGCGGGCCGATATCGGTAATGCGGTTCTCCAAGGGCTTTTCGGGATTGTAACCGGAAGAAACAAAAGCCATTGTCTACCCCCTTCTTATCTCTGATGGTGTTTGCGGTACTCCGCAATGTCGCGATCCCAACCGCCCGGCACGTCCTCTTCCTTCCAGAAGATGTACGGATTGTGACGGGGTTCCTGCACATGCTGCGGCATGGGCTTGAGGCCGACGACGGAAATGGCCTTGGCCAGACCCTGACGCTTGATGAGCTCACCCAGGCGCTCACGGTTCTTGCCTTCTTCCATCCACCATTCCCAGATGTTCTCGATGACCTCTTTGATCTCGTCGTACGGCTCTTCCACCTTGACGAAGGGCACGAGGAGCGAACCCATCTGCGCGCCGTCCAGGATCGGGGCCTTGGCGCCCACGAGGATGGACAGGCCGCGGTCGTTACCGATGCGCAGGGCGCGGGGCATGACGTTGATGCAGTGCATGCAGCGGGTGCACTCACGATTGTTGATCATGAGTTTGCCGTCTTCCAGCCACATACACTCCGTGGGGCACAGGTCGATGACTTCCTTCTGGATGTCGAAGGGACCCCAGTCACGGCCCGAATGGGCGCCGGCATTGGGCTGCAACTCACCGCCGATATACGCGGCAACGGCTTCCTGGTCGATGCGGATCTCATCCCGCCAGGTACCAATGAAGGACATGTCGGAACGGGCGATGGAGGCCACACAGCCATTGGGGCAGCCATCGAATTTGAACTTAAACTTGTAGGGGAAGGCCGGACGATGGAGTTCGTCCTGGTATTCCATGGTCAGCTGGTAGCACAGCTCCTGGGTGTCGTAGCAGGCCCACTCACAGCGGGACTCACCCAAGCAGCAGGAGGGAGTACGCAGGTTGGAACCCGAGCCGCCCAAGTCCGTATTCATCTTGTGAGTGAGTTCGAAGAAGATCTCTTCCAACTGCGGCGTGGTGGTGCCCAAGAGCACGATGTCACCCGTGGAGCCGTGCATATTGGTGAGACCAGAACCGCGCAGCTCCCAGATGTCACACAGCTGACGCAGGTAGTCGGAGGTGTAGTACAGGCCGGCAGGCTGCGCCACGCGCACCGTGTGAAAATGGGCCACGCCCGGAAACTTGTCGGGCTGGTCGCAGTAACGGCCGATAACGCCGCCACCATACCCGAACACGCCGACGATACCGCCGTGTTTCCAGTGGGTGGTGCCATCGACGTACGACAGTTCCAGCAAGCCGAGCAGGTCGTCACAGACATCTACCGGAACCTGAAATTCCACATTCCGCTCGTTTTTGTGACGGCGCTCAGCTTCCTCCTTGATGTCCGTCACAAAACTCGGCCAGGGACCGCTCTGCAGCTGATCCAGCAACGGGGTCTCGTGTTTAGGCATTACGCATCCTCCTTGAGATTAGACCGGATACTTGTGTTGCGAGGCTTGGCCATCAAGCCCGCCAACCTCTCACCAACGATTTCAAACAGTTACTCAATTCTCACTGCTTGTGAAGCATGGTTCAAAGCCCCAAAAAAGTCAACCAGAAAATCTTTTTTTCATGG
>DPEO01000089.1:0-507 GCA_003530935.1 Desulfomicrobiaceae bacterium
GGCCATGGTGGAGCTGCGGACGTTCATCGCGCAGGTGGCCCCTACCGATGCCACGGTGCTCCTTTGCGGAGAAAACGGCACCGGCAAGGAAGTGGCGGCGCGGAGCATCCACGCCTTGAGCCCCCGCAGCCAGCGGCCCATGGTGTGCGTCAATTGCGCTGCCATTCCCGAAGAGCTCATCGAGTCCGAGCTCTTCGGGCACGAAAAGGGGGCCTTTACCGGGGCGGATAAGGCGCGGCGCGGCAAGTTCGAGCTGGCGGACAAAGGGACCTTGTTCCTGGACGAAATTGGTGACATGAGCCTCAAGACGCAGGCCAAAGTGTTGCGGGTGCTTCAGGAGCGACGCCTGGAGCGTGTGGGCGGTTCCAAGACGTTGGAGGTGGACGTGCGTGTCATCGCGGCCACCAACAAGGACTTACGGGAGGAGATGGCGCAGGGGCGCTTTCGGAGCGACTTGTTTTATCGGCTCAATGTCTTTCCGCTTTCGCTTGCGCCGTTGCGTCAACG
>DPEO01000089.1:709-4591 GCA_003530935.1 Desulfomicrobiaceae bacterium
GGAGCCATCGCCTTTGCGCCTGATGCGGTGGAGGCCTTGATGGCCTATGGATGGCCGGGCAATGTGCGGGAGCTCAAAAATATGGTGGAGCGGCTCTGCATCCTGTACCCCGGCCAAACCATCACCAAGGCTATGCTCCCGCCCGAGTATCGCCAGGGGTACGGCGCGGCGGCAGGAGAAGACGTGCTGTCTCTTCCCTTCAAGGAGGCGCGCGCTCGCTTCGAAGAGCAGTACCTGCGTACCGCCTATGCGCGGTTCGGGACGAACATGACCCACATGGCGGAAGCCATTGGGCTTGAGCGCACGTATTTGTATCGAAAACTCAAGACGTATGGTATTGCGTGAGTGTCTGGTATGGTTTTCGGCGGGGGACATCACCAGCGACGCAGCGGTCAGGGGAGAACACCATGACACAGGAAAGCCAGCAGCGGTTGCACGAAGAATTGGCCCGGGCATGTGCCGAACGCGATGCAGTGCAGAATCGTTTGGTGCGCATTCGCGAAAAGGTGGAGCGGCATTTGCAAACCAACATGGCAGCACTCGTGGCCATGCTCGATTTGCTGCAGGACTCGGGGCTTGGAGCTGCCCAGGTGGAGTATGTGCTCACCGCCCGGCGCTCCGCAGAAGCCATCCGTTCGGTGCTCAGCGCCTTGCTGGATGAAACGGACCTCTCGCCGCGCTCCCGCCTTGGGGCGGCGCAGACCTTCGACCTGCGCCTGGTGGTGGATGACATCATGCAATTGTGCCACCTGCAGGGGGCGCGCCTGTCGGAGACCGGGTGCTCGGTGGCCATCGACGAGGCTGTTCCTGGCCTGGTGCGGGGATATCCGGGGCTTTTGCGCCGCATGATTGGATCGATTGCCCAGCGGATCGTGGGGGGGCTGCGACGGGGCCAGATGCGTTGTGTGGTGCGGCTGATGCACGCTCAAGGCGAAGAGGTCATGGTCCGTGTGACCTTGGAGGTGCGCGGCGAAGTGCGGGGGCTGGACGATATGAGCCCCTTTGCCGACGCCTCCACCGCGCACAAGGCGCAGGAGGCGCATATCGTGGCTGCGGTGGTCGAACATCCACAAGGCTTTGATGTCTCTTGGGATATTCCTCTCGGACTCCCGCAGTCCGGATCGCCGGATCTCCCTGCTCCGGTGTCTATCGCCGGCAGACGGATCCTGGTGGTGGATCAAGAAGAGTCTTGGCGGCAGGTGTTGCGGGAGTATGCGTATTTGTGGGGATGCACCCTGGAAGAGGTGGCCTCGGGCAAAGAGGCGGTGCAGTCTTTGCATCGCGCCCGGGAAGCGGGGCAGAGTTTTCATGTGGTGGTGGTGGACGATCCGGAAGACATGCCTGCCGAGGACCTGGCTCGAAGTATTCGTCGGGACTCCGCGTGGGAGGGGATGCGTTTGGTGCGCCTGGCCTCGGCTTCCCGGCCCGGTGATGCCCAGCGTATGCATGACGCCGGCTTTGACGGCTACTTCGTCAAGCCCATGGACCGCGATAGCCTGCGCGAGGCCCTGGAACTGGTGCTCGGCAGCGCCGCTGTGCACCAGAGTCCGATGCTCATTACGCGCCATACCGTGGCCGAGGCCCGTAAATGGCGGCGGGGAGCACTGGTGGTGGCGCGAGGGGCTGCGGCCCGACAGCTCGAACTCTTGCTCACTCAGGCGGAATTCTCTTTTCAGACTGTGGATTCTTGGAATGCGGCGGTGCTGCGCCTTGCCCAGGAGCGCCCGGGCATTGTCTTTTGGGTGGAGGAAGAGGGCGGCCCGGAAGTGGATGCCTCGCTGCGGGCGCTGCGCCAAAGCGGGCGGGATGTGCCCGTGGTGCTGGTGCGCTCCCACCCCGGCGCTGTGCCGCCGGAATGCGCCGCTGCTTTGACCCTTCCCATCGATGTGGTGGAATTTGCTCGGGTGCTGGACGCTGTGGTGCCGGTCGTCGGCGGGGAGCGGGGGGAGCGCACCCGAGAGTCCGTACTCGACGTGGAAGCGCTCTTGCAGCAACTGGATCAGGACCGCACCACCTTGCGGGATATCGTGCAGGATTTCGTGCACGAGGCGGCAGCGCGCATCGACGAACTGGCCCTGGCGGTTTCCCGGGAAGACTTTGCCGCGGCTACGGAGAAGGCGTGGTCCTTGCGGGGCATGGCCGGGAACGTGCGGGCCTCCACTATGGCCTTGCGGGCGGAGATGGTCGAGCTGGCGGCGCGGCGTGGTGATGGCCGCAAGTGTCTGGCTTTGCTTCAGGATTTGTGTAGCGAATTGGAGCGGGTCCGGGCAGTGGTGGAGGCCCTGGGCGGAGAGACGAAGTAAGCAATGGCGCCCCCACCAGGATTCGAACCTGGGCAAACCGGGATTAGGAATCCCGTGCTCTCTCCACCTGAGCTATGGGGGCGCGGAAGCGCATGCCTACTCGAGAGGCCGGGGCAAATCAAGGGTGCTATCTTCCCTGGGGACCGGTGGGCGGAACGCGCTTTGGGGAGGGACCGGAGATGAACGACACCAAGCTGGATAAAGCCGAACTTTACGCCAACACGGTGCGTTCCTTTGCCCGGACCGGCGGTGTGGTCTTCTTGTTGAGCACGGACGCCATCTTTGCCGATGTGCTGCGCCGGGCATTGGACATGGTGCAGGCCCCGCGGCAGATTTTGCGCCACCATCGCAGTGTGGAGACCTTTTTGACCGACCTGCGCGAGGAGGCCCACAATCGGGTGTTGGTGTTTTTGGAGCGTATGCTCTCCGGTCAGTCCTTGGCCCCACTTCTGGGCAGTATCGGGCAGATTTGCGGGGAGGCGGCCATCATTGTCCTCACCACGGAGATCGACCAGGGGAGCGCGGCGCTGCTCATTGAATATGGAGCGCACAATATCATCACCAAGCCTATCTCCGTGGCTTCGGTGATTGAGAAGATGGCGTTCACCATCGCCCCCCAGGGGCAGATGGGCCGCTACATCGACCGGGCCCGGCGCAGCCTGGAAATGGGCTCCTACGAAGAAGCCATGCGCATCGCCTCGGTGGTGCTCCAGCTCAAGCCGGAGAGCGCCGTGGCCTACATGCTCATGGGCGATGCCTACAAGGGCATGGGGCTGACCTCCAAGGCGGAGGAGATGTATCTCAAGGCCTCGGAAGTGGCCAAGCTCTACATCCAGCCGCTCAAGCGCCTGTCCAGCCTGTACGAAGAGGCGGGAGACAAGTCCAAGCAACTGGAAGCCCTCAAGCGGCTGCATGAGATCAGTCCCCTCAATACCCAGCGGCTCCTCGAAATGGGGGCCTTGGAGATGGAAGTCGGTGACCCGACGGCGGCGGAGGGCTATTTCGAGCAGGCCATGCAGACCGCCAGGCGCGAGGCGGCGGAGCACCTCTCGCGGCTTTCGGCCAAGATCGCCGAGGCGTGCATGTCCCACAATCCCGGCTTGGCCATTCGCTATTCCCGCCAAGCCTTGGATGCCAAAGGCAGGGAGCTCTCCAGCGCCGATGTGGAGACCTTCAACCTGTTGGGGCTGGCCTTGCGTCGTCAAGGCCGCTGGCGGGAGGCGGTGGCGGAATACCGCCGCGCCTTGGCGGTGGAGCCCGGTCATCCGGTGGTGCTCTACAACATGGCCTTGGCCTATGCTGAAGGCGGGGCGTTTGCGGATGCGGCAAGCGCCTTGGAAGATGCCTTGCAGGCGGCTCCACACCTGGCGCAGGAAAACCCCAATGTGGCGGCCTCCATGCGGACCATTTTTACCCGTGCCGGTCGGGACGTTCCTCCCGGCTTGTCTGCCCTGGACAACGAAGCCCATGATGGTTCGGCGGGGAGCGATATAGCGTCGCAACCCTCCGCCATGCCCTGATGTTTTTTTTCGACATGCGGCAGGATTTCCGCATCCGTTAAGGGGGGGGACTCATGCAT
>DPEO01000012.1 GCA_003530935.1 Desulfomicrobiaceae bacterium
AGACGCGGGGTGAAGAACTGATGCCGCATGAGCCACTCCACGAGGAAGGTGGGGGTGGCGGTCTCGAACCACCAGGAGCGGAACTGGCGTTCCGCCAGAAGAAGGAGCACGTCGAACGGATTGTAGACGCTCGCTTCGCTTCCCCAGTGGTAGCCGTTGTACCAGGCGCGCACGGCGTCCCGATCGAGGGCGCAGCCTTCCTTGATGGCGGCGGCGAACTCCGGGGCGAAGACCGTGTCCAGGTCCGTCTCGGTGTAGCCGCAGATGGTGGCATATTGAGGGGACAGGGTAATGTCCCGCAGATTGTTGAGCCCGGAAAAGAGGCTCACCTTGCTGAACTTGGACACCCCGGTGAGGAAGACGAAGCGCAGGTCCGCATCCCGGCCCTTGAGCACGGAGTAGAGGTTGCGCAGGCCCTCGCGCATGGCCCGCGCCGTGTCCGGATCGGTGAGATTGTCGAGGATGGGTTTGTCGTACTCGTCGATGAGCACCACGGTTTGGCGTTGGTGTTTCTCCGCTGCGCGGGTGATGAGTTGGCCGAAGCTGCCGGAGATGTCGTCCAGGTCATCGAGCGCCACCTGGAGACGCTCGGCGTTTTCGCGCAGGATGCCGCGGATGCGGCGGTCCAAATCCGCACGGCGTTCCAATCGGCCCTCGGCAAAGCTGATACGCACCACCGGATGGCGTCGCTCCCAATCCCAGTGATTTTCCAGGTACAGCCCGGTGAAGAGTGCGCGATTTGCCGCAAAGGCCTCGGCCAAGGTATCGAGAAACAGGGATTTGCCGAAACGCCGGGGGCGGGAGAGAAAGTAGTATCCGCCGTCTTCGGCGAGCCGCGCCACGAAGGGGGTTTTATCTACGTAGTAGTAGTTTTCTTCGCGGATCTTGGCAAAGGTCTGGATGCCGATGGGCAGTTTTTTGCGTTCCATAGCCACCTCGAACGTCGAGCACGGATGAGATGGAGGGTGTATCTGCGCTCCTGGAGGAAGTCAAAGCGTCCGGAGAAACTCTTGGGTAGCCGACGCCTTTGGGGGGGGGCGTGAAGCCTGGCGGCAGGCGGAGCCATTGTTTCACGTGAAACAATGCGAAGATGCGGCGGGATGGCGAGGGCCGCCGTGGGCATGGGAGGAGATTCCGGCGGGATTTTTCGCAGGCGTCCGCCAGGGGCGTGCGGCCGGATATCCCTCCTCCTTATGTGCTGCGTGCGGGCAAGGCGGGCAGGTGTTGGAGCATTTGCCAGGCAGATGCCTTGGCCTGGGTGTCGCCGGCAAGCATGGCGTCGAGGTCAGGAAGGGGCACCACGAGCATGTCGCCCCAGGGAAAGGGGGTAGATGGGGCCTGGGTTTCGGGCAGGATGTGGCGGATGGCTGCTTGGCCAAAGACGAGGAGGCATCGGGGCTGCCATTGGGCAAGGCCGTGTTCCCAGGTCTCGGGCGTTGGGCAGCGGCAGGGCCACAGGGCCATGCGGGCGGTCTCCCAACCCAGGCGTTCGGCGCAGGCGGCCTGGATCTTTTTGATGAGCTCCAAGCGGGGCGGCCGCGGCGCGTGCAGGTCCTCCCAGAGTTCGGCGTAGGTCCACAGGGTGTGTAGCGGCTGTTTTTTCCCGTGCACGAGTGCCCGCAGGACGCCCATCAAAGGCGGGCGCGCCGCTGCGGTCGGGGCCGCCGGGGGTGTGGTGCGTGGCGGCGCCTTTGGCGTGGGGCGCTCGGGCCGGCGTGGGGTGGAGGGCTGCGCTGCGCGCGCTGGTGGGGTGGTGGGCGCAGGAGGCTTCGGGGCGATGATCCAGGTAAGTCCCATGGCGCGCAGAAGCCGCCCTCGTTCTCCTACAGGCTGGCCAGCCATGTGAGAAGCCTCCAGGCCACTTCGGTTTTGGGGAGCACGGGCCAGGCTTCGGTGCGGCCGGTGCGATCTATCACCACCATGCGGTTGGTGGGACTGGCAAAGCCTGCTTCGGCCCGGCCGATGGGGTTGGCGGCCATGAGGTCGGCGTTTTTGCGCGCCAATTTGGCGGCAGCTGCGGCCGCGAGGTCTCCGGTTTCCGCCGCGAAGCCGAGCAGGCGCTGGTGTGGGCCCTTGGTTTTGCCCATGGCGGCGAGGATGTCCGGGTTGGGGGCAAAGGTGAGGCTGAGAGCCCGGCCGTCCTTGGTGTACTTGGTTTCCTGGCGGGGCGGGCGGAAGTCGGCCACCGCTGCGGTGCACAGGGCCATATCTACCGCGGGGAAGAGGTCCATGGCTGCGGCGAACATCTCCTGCGCCGAGGTCACGTCGATACGGTGCACTGAGCGCGGCAGGGCGATATCCACCGGGCCGCACACCGCCGTGACTTCCGCGCCGCGCAGGGCTGCGGCCACCGCCAGACTGGCGCCCATGGTGCCGGTGGATGGGTTGGACCAGAAGCGGGCCGGGTCGAAGTATTCCCGGGTGGGGCCCAAGGTCACGAGTATGCGCGTGCCGGCCAGGTCCTGGGGGGCGACGAGGCGCAGGATTTCCACGAAGATTTCTTCCACCGGCGCGAGACGCCCGGACCCCACGTCGCCGCAGGCCATGGTCCCGCTCTCCGGCCCCACGAAGCGGGTGCCGCGCTGGCGCAGGGTATGTACATTGGCCTGGGTGGCCGGGGCCTGCCACATGCGCGGGTTCATGGCCGGGGCCACGAGCACCGGGCCGGGACAGGCCAGGAGCTGCGTGGAGAGGAGGTCGTCCGCCAGGCCGTGGGCCATCTTGGCCAGGATGTTGGCCGTGGCGGGCACCACGGCCACGGCCCGGGCGAGCTGCCCGGGCTCCAGGTGCTGGAAGGGGGCCGTGGCATCGAACGCGGCGGTGTGCACCGCTGCCGCCCCGATGGCGGCAAAGGCCATGGGAGTCACGAATTGGGCGGCCGCCGCAGTGATGGTGACCTCCACCGGCATCTCCAAATGGACCAAGGCCCTGGTGAGTTCCAGGGCCTTGTACGCCGCCACCGAGCCACACACCCCGAGGTGTACGCGCTCGCCGCGGAAGGTATCGAAGAGGTAGTGCTTGGGGATCATTGGGTGAGGGAACGTTCCATTTCTATGGGTTTGGAGAAGCCGCCTGTGGTCGGAGCCGCTGCGGGGAAGGGCTGGGCGCCCATGGGGGCCGTGCCGTAACTATTTTGCCGCGGTGAGACCCACACCTCCAGCCAGGTGGAGTAGAGGGAGTCCTCTTCGATGGTGAGCACGGCAACACGGTTTTCTTTGGTAAAAATCATTTGGAAGCGTTGATACTTTTGGTAGGCAATGAGGGTCCAGCCATTTTTGGGCATGGAGTTGGCGAAGTAGTCGAAGAGGGAAATGGGTTCTACCCGACCTTTGAACTTGAGCACTCCGTAGTTTTCTCCTGCCACCGAGGACACTGTGGACTCTTTCATTTGAATTTCCATGTCCTGGGGGATGCGGACATCACGGAAGTCGTAGACAAAGGCTTGGGTTTCCGTAGCCGTGGGCGGCTCTTCGGAACGGCTGCCGGGCCACAGGGTGGAGCACCCGACCAGGGACAGGAGTGCAAGGGCGAAAAATACACGGGCCATAGTTCGGATCCTTAGGTTGTCAGGTTGGAGGAAAGTTCCGGCCTTTGTGCGACCGAGGCCCGGCCTTCGTCAAGGGCGTGGCGCGGCGGCCATTGAGGGCTGGCGGCATCCATCCGGGCCGCGGCGGCTTCCTGTTCCCATCCGCCGGCCTCTAGGGATTCGGCGGCCAGGAGATAGAGGCGGGAGAGGTCGCTTCCATACATGGCGTGGAGGAGCTCCTCTGTATAACTGCGAAAGGCCTGCTCCACCAGCTGCCATTGCAGGTAGAAGAGGCGGGCGAGCAAGGAGTTGTCCGCGTGTCGGGGAAGATAGCGGATGAACATGCGTTTGCAATGGAAGAGGATGAAGCGCACCCGCTGCACTTCCCGGCGGATACTTTCGGAAGTCTGGCTGATGACGGCAAAGAGCTCGCCGCCCAGGTGCTGCTCTTCGGGGGGCAGATCCAGGCGCTGTTGCAAATTTTCGAATCTCGGTTTGTAATTCATCTGTTGGTAGGCGTCTTCCTTGAGTTTGATGCACTCGTGGAAGATATACCCTAAGGCCCAATCGAGGTATTCCCCCAGGACCTCGCTTCCTTCGTCGCGAAAGAGCAGGTGGGCGCTGTCCTTGAGGCGCCACAGGAGCCCTTTGCTGTTCTGCCGGCCGAGGATGTCGTCGAAAAAGGAAAAGCTCACCGCGCCGGTGCGGTCATAGTCTTGAAAATGGCTTTCCAGGCGCGCGGCGGCGAGGCAAAAGTCCCGCATCACGTCGCGCACGAAGAGCGGGCGCTTGGCAATGACCCAGGGTTTGGCCATGGGGCCTCCGTGGCTAAAGCGAATACCGAAAAAACGCTGTATTCCCAAGAGATGCAGCGCGAGCACCCTACGCATGGAGGAGAATGTGGTCAACGGCTCGGAGAAAAAAATCATGAGCGTGGCGGCGTGGCAGGCCTTGCCCCGGCCGCGGCGGGTGGTGTTCACCAACGGGTGTTTCGACATCCTCCACGCCGGCCACGTGGCCTATTTGGAGGCCGCCCGTGCCTTGGGCGATCACTTGGTGGTGGGGCTCAATGACGATGCCTCCATCCGCCGTCTCAAAGGGGCGCGGCGCCCCATCAACGAGGTGGCCTGCCGCGCCCGGGTGCTGGCGGCCTTGGCGTGCGTGGACGCGGTGATCGTGTTCGCCGAGGACACCCCGGAGCGGCTCATCGCCGAGGTGGTCCCGGACGTGCTCGTCAAAGGCGGGGACTGGCCCGTGGAGCGCATCGTGGGCCGGGAGACGGTGCTTGCCCGCGGCGGCGAGGTGCGCACCATTCCCCTTGTTCCCGGCCAGGGGACTACGGATATCATCGCGCGTATCCTGGATCGCTACCAATTGCGGGGGGCGGACGCATGACGGAGGTTACAGGCCGGCGCGTGGTCTATTCGCTCGCCTACCTGCTGGAGGCTTTGGGCGCGGCTGGGCTCTTCGATGCCGAGGCGCAGCGCAAGGTGCTGGAGCGGGCCGCGGCCTTGGGGGTGGACCCGGCGGCGGACGGCGGTTTGGATTTCCTTTTGGGGCTGGGCATCCGGTTGCGCAGCCGCGGGGGCGAGGGCATGCGGCTCACCGAGGAACAGGTGTTGCGGGCCGTAGGCCTGCGCGAGGGCGTGGAGGTGCGGCGGGTGAGCCCCTTGGACGTGGATTTCGATCCCAAGGCCCGGGCCGTGTCCGAGAGCTTTGCCCGCTCCAATCTCCTCGTGCCCCTGGGCTTTCAGGACGGCCAATTGGAACTGTTGGTGCACAACCCCTTCCGGCCGGAACTCTGGTCGGACATGGAGCGCGTCTCCCCGCCGCCGTACCGCATCGCCCTGGGCGTGCGCTCGGACATCGAGCGCCTCATCGACGATTTTTATGGCTTTCGCGCCGCCCTCACTGCCGCGGAGGCGCAATTTTCCGCGGGCACGGACCTGGGGAACCTGGAGGCCCGGGTGCAGGTGGCGGAAAAGGTGGACGCCGACTCCGAGCAGCACGTCGTCAAGGCCGTGGACTACCTCTTGCGCTCCGCCCTGCGTGAGCGCGCAAGTGACATCCATCTGGAACCCAAGCGCGAAGGCGGCCGCATCCGCTTTCGCATCGACGGCATCCTCCATGACGTGCACCGCATCCCGGTCACGGTGTACGCGGCCATGATGAACCGCTTGAAGGGCATGAGCCGCCTGGACATCTCCGAGAAACGCCGCCCTCAGGACGGCCGCGTGCAGCTCATGCTGGCAGGCACGCCCACGGACGTGCGCGTGTCCACCATCCCGGTGGCCTTTGGCGAAAAGATGGTGCTGCGCCTGCTCTCCAGCCACACCACCCTCAAGAGCCCCGAGGAATTGGGCATGACCCCCGAGCAGCTCGCTCTCTTCACCCGTTTTGTGCGCAGCACCCATGGTCTCATCCTGGTTACCGGTCCTACGGGGAGCGGCAAGTCCACCACCCTCTATTCCACCCTCAAGACCCTGGCCTCGCCGCAGGTGAACATCGTCACCTTGGAGGACCCCATCGAGATGGTGGTGGACGAGTTCAATCAGGTGGGGATCCAATCGCGCATCGGCGTCACCTTCGGCGGCATGCTGCGGCATTTGCTGCGCCAGGACCCGGACATCATCATGGTGGGCGAGATGCGCGACCTGGAGACCGCCGAGCAAGCGGTGCAGGCAGCGCTCACCGGGCATCTGGTCTTCTCCACCCTGCACACCAACGACGCCGCCTCGGCCCTGACCCGGCTCTTGGATTTGGGGCTTGCGGCCTATCTCATCAACGCCGCGGTCATCGGTATCATCGCCCAGCGTCTGGTGCGGGTCATCTGCCCGTATTGCAAGGAATCCGTGCCCGTGGACCTGGCGCGGATGCAGGTTTTGGGGCTGGAGCGTTTTTTTGCGGACACCACCATGGTATGGCGCGGCCGCGGGTGCGAGGCCTGCCGTGGCACCGGGTTTTTGGGGCGGCAGGGGATCTTCGAGGTGTTGCCCCTGGATACGGAGCTCAAGGACGCTGTGCGCCGGGGCGTGGATTTGGCCGAGTTGCGCGCCATGGTGCGGGCCCAAGGCATTCCGTCGCTTTTGGAGGACGGCATGGCCCGGGTGGTGGCGGGCGTCACCACCGTGGACGAAGTGCTGCGGGTGGCAGGCAGCGCCGAGGATTAGGCGTGGTGCGAACGGGAGACGAGGGCCCAGCGGGAGCCAAGAGGGCCCTTGGATCGGAGCCAGTCTGCCAGCTCGCGGGCAGCGGTCTTGATGGCGTCGCGAATGGAGCGCAGTTGTTGGAGCTGCTCCTCGGGCGTGCCGGTAAGGGTGCTGGGATCCGGAAAAGGCAGGTGGAGGCGATGGGTCATGCCCGGATAGATGGGGCAGCGGTCTTCGCTTTCGCCGCAGACCGTGACGACGACGTCGAACATGCGGCCGGCACGGAAGAGCGCAAAGGCCGATTGGGTCCCTTTGCCTGCAAGATCGAAGCCGTCTTCGGCCATGACCTGCACCACGAGAGGGTTGATGCGGGTGGGTTCGAAGCCGGCGCTCTCCACCTCCCAGTCCGGGTCGCCGAAATGCCGCAGATAGGCTTCGAACATTTGGCTGCGGGCGCTGTTGTGGACGCAGATGATGAGGATGCGGCGCATAGGTCTCCCTCCACGGTCGATACTGGTCCCCGCTCCCTAGGACCGCATGGTGACAATCCGGCGGCGGTATTGTGGCGACCGGGTGGCGATACGGGGCCGTGGGGCTGCCCATGGCCCTCGAGGGGCTCGGGGCAGGCTATGCGACTGCGGAACTGTCCTTCTCGTCCAGGGCGTCGGCCATGGCGTAGCGTTTGAGCTTGCGCCACAGGGAGGCCCGGTCGATGCCCAGGATCTTGGCTGCTTGGGTGCGGTTGCCCTGGCAATGGCGCAGGACCCAGGCGATGTGGAGCCGTTCGTTTTCTTCCAAGGTGATGAGTTGCTGATGGCAGGGGCGCTGCACGTGTCCCTGGACCGCGGTGAGGTCCGGGGGCAGGTGGCGCGGGAGTATGGTGGTGCCTTCCGCCAGCACCGCGGCCCGTTCCATGATGTTTTCGAGTTCCCGCACGTTGCCGGGAAAAGGGTAGCGGTGCAGTATCTCGAGGGTCTCCGGCGCGAGGCAAAGTCCTTCTTTTCCGAGCCGGCGTGCGGCCTTGGTGAGAAAGAAGTGGCTGAGCAGCGGGATGTCTTCGCGCCGTTCGGAAAGGGGCGGCACTTCGATGGTGATGACGTTGAGCCGGAAATAGAGGTCCTGGCGGAAGGTCCCGTGGGCTGCTTCCCGCTGGAGGTCGCGGTTGGTGGCGGCGATGATGCGCACATCTACGGGGATGTCGTCGGTGCCGCCCACCCGGCGGATGGTGCGCTCCTGCAGGGCACGCAGGAGCTTGACCTGCATGGACGGGGACATCTCTCCCACTTCATCGAGAAAAAGCGTCCCCCCGTGTGCGGCCTCGAAGAGCCCTTTGTGCGTGCGCTGGGCGCCGGAGTAGGCTCCAGCCTCGTGGCCGAAGAGTTCGTTTTCCAGGAGATCTTCCGTGAAGGCCCCGCAATTGATGGCCAGGAAGCGTTGCTGGGCGCGGCGGCTCAGCAGGTGGATGGTGCGGGCGACGAGTTCCTTGCCCGTGCCGGTCTCACCGAGGATGAGCACCGTGGAGTCCGTGGGGGCCACGTGTTCCAGGGTGCGCTTGAGCTGGCGGATGGACGGGGCTTCGCCCAGAAAGGGGACTTCGTTGGCTTGGCGGAGCCGCTGGCGGAGTTCCTGGACCTCCTGGCGGAGGCGGCGTTTTTCCAGGGCCTTGTCCACCAGGGCGCGCACCTCGTCGATCTGATAGGGTTTGACCAGGTAGTGGTACGCCCCGCGGCGCATGGCCTCCACCGCGGTCTCGATGGTGGGGTAGCCGGTGACCATGAGGACTTCCGTGGCGGGCCAGAGCTCCTTGGTGCGCTGGAGTACGTCCATGCCGCTGACCCCCGTCATCATGAGATCGGTGATCACCAGATCGAATTCGTTGTGTTCCAAGGCGGCCAGGGCTTCAGCGCCGTTTGCCGCCTGCTCCACCGTGAGCCCTTGGCGCGTCAGCACCAGGGCGAGGTTTTTGCGGGCGATGACCTCGTCGTCCACGACCAGGGCCGTTGGCGATAGGGTGGTGCTCATGCGTCCTCCGACTGGTGCAGGGGAAGGCGGATGGTGAAGCGGGCGCCGGGGCCGTCTGGGCGGTTCTCCGCGCTGATGGTGCCGCCGTGTTTCTTGATGATGCCAAAGACGATGGACAGGCCCAGGCCCGTGCCCTTGCCGTTTTCTTTGAGGGTGAAGAAGGGGTCGAAGACGCGGCCCAGGTGCTCGGCGGGGATGCCGGGACCGGTGTCCGTCACCTGGATGGTGGCCATGCCGGAGGCCGGGTCCGCAGTGGCCGCTATGGTGATGGTGCCGGCTTCCCCCATGGCCTGAATGGCGTTGATGAGCAGGTTGAGAAAGACCTCCTGCATGCGCTGGGCGTCGATGGGGAGGATGAGGGCGTCGGGGATGCGGGTGTCGATGTGGATGCCTGCCGGTCGCTGGCTGTCCACCAATTGCACCGCCCGCTGCACAATGGCGGCAAGCGGGGTCGGTTTGCGGGAAAACTCGGTGGCGCGGGAGAACTCCAAGAGCCCTTTCACGATGTCACGGGCCCGGAGCACCTCCTGGTAGATGGCGGAAAGGAGCTCCCGGGCAAGCTCATGGCGCACGACGTCCTCTTCTTCCCGCAGGATCTGGCAGGAGGTGGAGATATTGTTGAGGGGATTGTTGAGCTGGTGGGCGATGCCTGCGGTGAGCACGCCCAGGGAGGCCAGCTTTTTTTCTTGCAGGAGCTGCTGCTGTCGTTTCTCCAGTTCCGAAATCATGGTGTTGATGGCCTCGATGACCAGTTGGGTCTCGTCGCCCCGCTTATTGGGCGGCAGGGGCCGGAAGTCTCCCTGCGCGATCTGGGCGGTGGAGAGGGTGATGAGGCGCAGGGCGTCGATGATGCTGCGGGTCATGAACCAAGCCAGGGGCAGGCCGATGGCCAGGGCGACGATGATGGAAAAGATGAGCTGCCGTTTGAGGGTGCCCACGATGGTGAGGATGTGGTGCCGGTGGTTGGCGAGGAAGTGTTGGGAGGTTTCCACCAGGACATGCCCTTGGTTGCGGAGGTTTTCGAGCAGGCCAGGGGCAGCGGGCGTTTGTGGAACCTGGTCGAGGAGCTCGCCATAGCGCTGGAGATGTTTTTCGAGTTCGTGGATGTCCTGCGCCGGGATCGTCATGGGTTCGGTTTGGCCCAGATGCTCCAGGTGGGAGAAGCTTTGCTGGAGATAGCGCCGCGTCTCGGTGAGGTCTTCAGGGGAGCGGTAGAGGAGGTAGTTTTTCTCGTAGCGTCGGATTTCCAGGATGTCGTTGCTGAGATCGTTGACGACCTCCTCCAGGTGCAGGGCGTCTTCGATCTGGACCAGATACCGGAAGGAGATGACGCCAAGGAGCAACGCGCCGGCCACGGCGATCATGCTCCCCAGGAGCACTTTGTGGCGGATGGTGATGGTGGCGATTTTCATGGGATTTCCTCGCGGACTAAGGCTGTGCTCAGGGCGGTGTCGATGTCATTGGTGAACAGGACTTGGGGGTATTCCGTCCCGGATACGGCGAGGGCCTCCACATCCGGGGCGTTTTCCGCAGGCAGGATGACCAGCTGCGCCCCGCCGCGCCGGGCCGCCAAAAGCTTTTCTCGGATGCCCGCCACCCGCAGCACGCGGCCGGTGAGGGAGATCTCCCCGGACATGGCGATCTCGGGCCGCACCGGACGGCACGCCAGAAGCGACACCAGGGCCACGGCGATGGTGAGGCCTGCGGAGGGGCCGTCTTTGCTGATGCCGCCTGCCGGGATGTGGATGTGGATATCTTCGGAGGCAAAGAAGTCCGCAGGCACGCGCAGGCGCTGGGCGTTGCTGCGGATGTAGCTGAGGGCGATCTGCGCCGATTCCTTGAGCACCTCCCCCAGGGATCCGGTGAGGAGGAGCCGGCCGGTGCCGGGCATGCGGGTGGCCTCCACGGTGATGAGTTCGCCGCCGGTTTCGGACCATACCAGACCCGTGGCCGCGCCCACGCGCTGCTCCTGGCTGGAGATGGTGTGCACGAAGCGGGGAGGCCCGAGAAGGAGCGCAATGGTCTGCGCGTCCACCTGCTGCGGCATGGTCTCGTGTTCAAGGTAGGCGCGCGCCAATTTGCGGCAGATGCGCCCGATTTCCCGGTCCAGGCCCCGCACCCCGGCCTCGTTGGTGTAGGAGCGCGCCAGGAGGATGACGGCCTCGTCGGTGAACGTGGGCCGGGGCCGGGTGAGGCCGTGTTCCCGAAGCTGGCGGGGGATGAGGAAGCGTTGGGCGATCTCGAGCTTTTCGGTCTCCGAATACCCGCTGAAGGGGACGACCTCCATGCGGTCCAGCACCGGGCCGGCGAGGCGGGCGGTGGAGTTGGCCGTGGCGATGAAAAGCACTTTGGAGAGGTCGAAGGGGATGTCCACATAGCGGTCGAGAAATTGGTGATTTTGCTGGGGATCGAGGATTTCCAGCAGGACCGAGGCCGGATCTCCTTTGGCGTCCTGGGCGATCTTGTCCATCTCGTCGAGCATGAACACCGGGTTCTTCACCCCCACGCTCCGGATGGCCTGGATGATACGGCCCGGCAGGGAGCCGACGTAGGTGCGCCGGTGCCCCCGAAGTTCGCTCTCGTCGCGCAGGTCCGCCAAGGAAAGGCGGCAGAACTTGCGGCCCAGGGCCTCGGCGATGGCCATGCCCACCGAGGTCTTGCCCACCCCTGGAGGCCCGACGAAGCAGAGGATCGGCGACCTGGGCGTGTAGCTGCGTTGGGAGGCCCTCAGGATGGAGGAGACGGCTTCGCGCAGCTCCTGGATGTCGATGGGTTTGGAGATGTAGTGGATGGCGCCGGTCTTCATGGCTTGGACGGCGGTATCCACCGTCGCGTAGCCGGTGACGATGATCACCTGGGTGTTGGGGGAGATCTTCTTGGCTTCCTCCAGGAGCGTCATGCCGTCCATGCGCCCCATCTTCAGGTCCGTGATAATGAGGTCGAACTCCCATTGGCGCACCTTGTCCAGCGCTTCCATGCCGTCGCAGGCCACCTCGATGTGGTACCCTTCCTTGGCCAGGGCATAGCGCAGGTTGTTTCTGGCCACGGTTTCATCATCCACGATGAGCAGCGACGCCTTTTTCCGGGACAGGAGCGTGTGCTGCGCCAGGTGCTCCAGCACCAACTCTTTGATGTGACCGATGCCGGCGTGGCTGGCGTCCAAAATTGCTTCCGCCTGACGCAGGTCGAAGGTGTCGGTGGTCTCCGTCTCCCAGGGCAGATCCAGTAATGTGCGGATATAGTTGAGGCTGATGGCGTACTCGGCCGCACTGGGGTCCGTATGCTCCAGGCGCTGCACTTCCGCCTCCACGGCCTGGCGGGGGCCTTGGGGCAGGCGTGCGGCAGCGAGGCGCAGTGCTTCCGGGGTGTCGGTCGTGGTCGTGCTGGGGGCGGGTTCTGGTTCAGGTTTCCAGAAAAAACGCATGTCGGCCTCCGTGCGTTGGGGTGCAACATCATGTTGCATTTGGCAACACTTAAAAAGTTATTTGAAAAACAATTGGTTTCATTTTTGCCTTTGTTTTTTATTGCATTCTGCAACAACGGTCCATGAGGGGCATTTTTGGAGCAGCTCAAGAAAACTTTTGTATTTCAAGGAGTTTTTCTAAGGGCCGCGCCTGGCATGATCCTTGGTTAGGGGAAAATGCAACAATCAAACCTGGAGGATCAGTATGGCAGCGCTTCGGGAGGAAATCGAACGATCGTTCGCGGCGGTGGCCTTTGCCGAACGTGGACGGGTGGAAGAGGCCCGGTGGCTTTTGCGCGGTGAGGACAAGCGGACGGCGCAGCGGGAGCAAAAGCAGTCGGCCACACAACGTCCTCGTCCCACCATGCGGGCGGAGTAGGCTCATGGGAAAGGCGAGATCGCACAGCAGCCGCTCTCGCGTCCCTTCG
>DPEO01000057.1 GCA_003530935.1 Desulfomicrobiaceae bacterium
CGCCGCCGCCCAGGAGCCCCGGCAGGGAGCGGAGAGTGGCGCGGACGGCTTCGGCGCGGTGCGGCAGGTCAAGCCAGTAGGCCACGTGCGCTGCCAGGGCGGCGCTGTGGGCCTGATCTTGGAGGAGTTCCGGGAAGACCTCGGTGCCGAGCACGAGATTGGGCAGGGCGATGAACGGTACCCGCACCACGCGCTTGCCCACCGCGTAGGTGAGGGGCGAAAAACGATAGGCCACCACCGTGGGGACGTGGAGCAGGGCGGTCTCCAGGGTGACGGTGCCCGAGGCCGCCAGGGCCAGCTGGCACGAGCGGATCCACGGATAGCGTTCTGCGGCGGGCACCAGGCGTACGGCAGGACCGTCTCCCCACAGGTTACGCACCATGGCTTCGGAGATGCCTGGGGCCACAGGAAGGAGGAATTCCAGCCCCGGATAGCGGCGGGCGAGGAGCCGGCACGCCTCGGCAAAGGTGGGAAGCAGGGCGGTGAGTTCTCTGCGACGGCTTCCGGGAAGCACGGCGATGCGCCCGGGGATGGGGTGGATGGCCATCACCTCGGGCGTGCAGACTGCGTCCACCAAGGGGTGGCCCACAAAATCCACCTCCATGCCAAAACGGGCGTAGAACGCGGACTCGAAGGGCAGGATGGAGAGGATGCGCCGCACGTGCGTTTTGAGGAAGTGGGCGCGGTTTTCCCGCCAGGCCCAGAGTTTGGGGCTGATGTAATATACCGCCGGGATACCGAGCTTTTTGGCCATGGCAAGGAGGCGGAAGTGGTAGTCCGGGGCGTCGATGACCACCATGAGGTCCGGGCGCAGTGCGGCAAGCTCCCGGCGGGTGCGGCGCAGGAGTTTGACGATGGTGCCTGCGTGGGCCAGGACCTCGGTAATCCCCATGACGGAGAGGTCTTCGGTGGCAAGAAGCGGCTCCACCCCGGCGGCGCGCATGGCCGGGCCGGCCATGCCCACCAGGCGGGCCGTTGGGCATTGGCGCAGAATCTCCTGCGCGAGGAGACCGCCGTGTACGTCGCCGGAAATTTCGCCGGCATTGATCCATAGGGTGGGCATGGGAAGGGGCGGCCCGTGCAGCCCACGGGCCAAGGGGCTATTTGTCGATGATTTCGCAGGTGGGGTTGGGGCACCACCATTCGTCGTCGCTGCCCTGGATGGCGGGCACCTCCTGGGACTCCAGCATGGCGGCCGTGGAAGCGTCGAGTTCCTGGAACTTTTGTCCGTGAAGGGCGGGCTTGGCGTCCTCGCTCAGGGCCTTGGGGGCCTTCGCTGCTGGGATGCTCATGGGGGTCTCGGTGGTAGGCTTGTCGGTCATGGTCTTCCTCCCTCGTTGGAATATTTGGTCTTCAAAGTAGGGTCTGAGGAAGTTTTTGGCAAGGCCGTGCGCTCCATGGCCAAAAGCAGCATCCCTGTGAGGATGCTTCCCATGCCTATGAGCTGGCCGGTGTTCACGGGCTCGTGCAGGAGAAAGATCCCCAGGGCTGTTGCGGTCAGTGGTTCCAGAAGCGAGATGGTGACCGCAGTGGCCACCGGGGTGCGGGTGAGCCCGCGTGAAAAGAGCAGGTAGGCCAGGGCGGTGGCGAAGACCCCGAGGTGCGCCATGGCGGCCATGGACTGGGGCTCCCAGAGCCAGGTCATCTCGAGAACCCCTAAAAGCGGGGCAAGCAGCACCGCGGCGATGCCGAAGACGCCGGCCATGGCGGTCTCCGGCCGTCGATCCCGAAGGATGCTTTTGCAGGCGGCGCAGTAGAGGGCGTAAGAGAAGCCTGCCCCCAGGGCGAGCGGCATGCCGGCCCAGGAAAACTCCCCCGCATGGGAAGAAGTGAGGAGCGCGCAGCCACAGACCGCCAGGGCCGTGGCGGGATACCAGGGCCAGGCCGGCCGCTCGTCGTGGAGGAGCACGCCGAGGATGCCTGCCGCCACGGGTGCGCTGCCGATGGCCGTGACAGTGCCTGCCGCTACCCCCATGGTCTTCACGGCCGCGAAAAAGCTTACTTGGTAGAGGGCGACTCCGAGTCCGGCCAGCAGGGTCGCCCGGCGCGGCCAGGGACGCAGAAGTCCTGGGCGATCGGCGAGCATGGCCAGACCGAGGAGACAGGCCGCCCCGATGAGCAGGCGTATGGCCCCGACGGCCAACGGATGCGCTTGTGTGGAGGCCAGGGCCTGCGCCGTGCCCGTGGTCCCCCAAAGGATGGCCGCAAGGGCGATACTCAGGCGGGGCATGGGCAGAGCGCTTGGGCGAGGAGGGCGTGGGCCTGATCCCCGGGGAAGGTGGCTTGGGTCCAGCGGGTGAATTGGGCCTGAGCCTGGGCCACAAACATGGCCAGACCCGAGATGGTCGTACAGCCGCAGTCTTGGGCGTGGCGCACAAGCCGCGTGGGATCCGGGGTGTAGACCATGTCGTACACCGTGGCTGCGGCTGGGAGCGCTGCCTCCCAGGGCGAGCAGTCTTCCTGGGGGCCGCGCATGCCCAGCGGTGTGGCGTTCACCAGGAGGTCGAAATCGAGGTGTGTGCGTTTTTCCCAGGGGACGGCCTCGGCTCCCAAGTCTGTAGCCAAGGTTTGGGCGCGGGCGAGGTTTCTGGCCGTGACCGCCACCTGCCAGCCGCGCTCACGAAGGCCGTACACCGCGGCCCGGGCCGCACCCCCGGCGCCGAGCACCAGGGCTCGGCCTGGGGAAAGTTCGGCGATGGGGGCCATGAAGCCGGTGACATCGGTGTTGTCCGCCACCAGTTTGCCCTCCGCCCACAAAAGGGTGTTGGCCGCACCTATGGCCTTTGCCTCCGGGGTCACTCCATCCACAAGGCGGAGAATGGTTTCCTTATGGGGGATGGTGACACTCGCCCCATGGATGGGCAGCAGCCGCACCGCTTGGACAAAGGCCGCGAGGTCGTGGGGCGCGATGTCCCAGGCGTGGTAGGCCCCACAGAGCCCTGCGTGGCGCAGGGCCCAGTTGTGGAGCCGGGGGCTCAAGGAATGCCCCACGGGATGACCGATGACGCCCAAAAGGAACATCAGCGCTTCACACAAGCCGCGCCTGCGCGCAGGGCCTCGACGTTTTTGGGGATCAGGTGGCTGTAGTGGCTGGAGATGACCGAAGAGAGGCTGGCCTCCACCACGTCCAAAGGCATGACTTCCGTGGCGGCCACGTAGGCGCCGAGGGCCACCATGTTGGCCATGCGGGTGTTGCCGATGCCGTCGGCGATCTCGTTGGCCGGCACACCGATGACCCGCACCCGGGAGGCATCGGCGGTTTCTTCCGGCACCAGCGAGGTGTTGAGCACCAGAACGCCGCCGTCCACCAGCCGGGGGGCGAACTTGGTGAGCGACGGGCCGTTCATGATGATGAGGCTTTGCGGGGTGTGGATGATGGGCGAGCCGATGGGTTCGTCCGAGAGCACCACGGTGCAATTGGCCGTGCCCCCGCGCATCTCGGGGCCATACACCGGGATGTAGGTGACTTCCAGGCCGTGGTGCATCCCCGCATAGGCGAGGAGGTTGCCGATGAGCATGACTCCCTGGCCGCCGAAGCCGGCGATAATGGCATCCATGTACATGGTTAGGCTCCCTCCGTGGCGGCGATGTCTTTGAAGGTCCCCAAGGGGAAGTAGGGGATCATTTCGGAGGCGACCCGCTCATTGGCCGCCACCGGCGTCATACGCCAATTGGTGGGACAGGTGGAGAGGACTTCCACGAAGGAAAACCCCTTGCCGTCCAGTTGGTATTGAAACGCCTTGCGGATGGCCTTCTTGGCGCCAAGGACGTTTTTCACCGTGTTGACGGCCACGCGCTCGCAGTACGCCGTGCCTCCCAGGCTGGCGATGATCTCGCTCATGCGGATGGGGGCGCCTTCGCGTTCCAGACAGCGGCCGCCCGGGCAGGTGGTGGTCTTTTGGCCGACCAAGGTGGTGGGCGCCATCTGCCCGCCGGTCATGCCATACACCGTGTTGTTGACGAAGATGACGGTCACCCGCTCGCCGCGGTTGGCGCAGTGCATGATCTCCGCCATGCCGATGGAGGCCAGATCGCCGTCGCCTTGGTAGGTGAAGACCACGGCGTCGGGCCGAGCGCGCTTGACGCCCGTGGCCACGGCCGGGGCCCGGCCATGGGGGGCTTCTACGGTGTCGAGGTTGAGGTAGTTGTAGAGGAACACGGAACAGCCGATGGAGCTTACGGCGATGGTCTTGTCCACCACCCCCAGGTCGGTGAGGGCCTCGGCCACCAAGCGGTGGGCGATGCCATGTTGGCACCCTGGGCAGTAGTGGGTGGGACGATCCACCAAGACTTCCGGATAATTGGTGACGCGGATTTCCTGCATGCTGGTCTCCCGTTAGTGGTCGGCGCCAAGGGCGGTCAGGATTGGGGCTTCGAAGTCGTTGGGCGTGGGCAGGTTGCCGGGCAGATGGCCGTGGAAGGCACTGTCGGCCACCGTGCGGATGGCCAGGCGCACGTCGTCCACCATCTGTCCCAGGTTGTGTTCGAGGGTGAGGAAGCGTTTGCCCTGGTCGGCAAGGGCGCGCAGCATGGCCGAGGGGAAGGGGAAGAGGGTGATGGGCCGCACCAGCCCCACTTTGTGTCCGGCGTTGCGCAGCTTGCGCACCGTGCTCTTGGCGATGCGGCCGATGGATCCGTACGCCACGACGACGAGTTCGGCGTCCTCCACGAGGAATTGTTCGGCGCGGACCTCCGCCTCCATGGCCTGGTACTTGGCGGCCAGGCGGGTGTTTTGTCCTGCCAGGGCCCCGTCTTCCAGAAAGAGCGATTTGATGATGCGCCCGGGTCGACCCACGGCGCCTTGCAAACACCAGCTTGCGGCCTCAGGATCAGCGGTGCGGGCGGGGGTATGGGGGGTGACCGGTTCTTTCATCTGCCCGAGGATGGCGTCCCCGAGCACCATGACCGGGTTGCGGTAGTGAAAGGCAAGGTCGAAGGCGAGCATGGTGAGGTCGTAGGCCTCTTGCACCGTGCCGGGCGCGAGTACCAGGGTGCGGTAGTCGCCATGGCCGCCGCCGCGGGTGGCCTGGTAGTAGTCCCCCTGTGAGGGGCCGATGTCGCCCAGGCCCGGGCCGCCACGGTTCATATTGACGATGACTCCGGGAAGTTCGCTGCCGGCCATGTAGGAGATGGCCTCCTGCATGAGGGAGATGCCGGGGCTCGAGGACGTGGTCATGGCGCGCACCCCGCAGGCCGCGGCGCCAAGCAGCATGTTGGCGGCGGCCACTTCACTTTCCGCCTGGACGAACTCTCCTCCCGCCTTGGGCAGCTCCGCGGAAAGGAGTTCCGGGATGTCGTTTTGCGGAGTGATGGGATAGCCGAAATAGCAGCGCATGCCCGCGGCAAGCGCCGCCCGGGCGATGGCCTCATTGCCTTTGAGGAAGACGCGTTCGCTCATGCGGCCTCCTTGGTTTTGAAGACATGGATGGCGAAATCCGGGCACATGATGGCGCAAAAGGCGCAGCCTTTGCACTCCGCCATGCGTTCGGCAGGGACTTCGGCTACTTTGTAGCCTTGTTGGTTGAAACGGGAAGATTGCTGGATGATGCCGCTGGGGCAGGCCTGGACACAGAGCAGGCAGCCTTTGCAGCGGTCTTCCCGGAATTGGACGCGACTTGGCATAAGCGACCTCCGAGGGGTGGGGTTAGCGGATGAGCATGGCGTCGCCATAGGAAAAAAATCGGAAACCGGAGTGCACCGCTTGTGCGTAGGCGGCGCGGATGGTGGACAGTCCCGCCAGCGCGGCGACCATAATGAGCAGGCTCGATGCGGGCAAGTGGAAGTTGGTGATGAGACTGTCCACCACCTGAAAGCGGTGGCCGGGGAGGATGTAGAGGTCGGTCCAGCCCTGGTAGGGGTGGATGCCGCCGGTTTTGACGGGCAGGCTCTCCAGGGTACGGGCGGACGTGGTCCCTACGGCCACGACGGGCCGGCCTTGGGCCTTGGCCTGGGCAATGGCCTGGGCCGCGTCCTCGGAAACCTCGATAAACTCGGCGTGCATGCGGTGGTCGCGGATGTCCTCGCAGCGTACCGGGCTGAAGGTCCCGTACCCGACGTAGAGGCAGACCGTGGCGGTCTGCATCCCGCGCTCGCGGAGGGCAGCGAGGATTTGCGGGGTGAAATGGAGCCCTGCCGTGGGGGCGGCCACCGATCCGAGCTTGGCGGGATCGGCGTACACGGTTTGGTAGCGTTCCTGGTCCTCACCCGAGTCGGGCCGGGCGATATACGGAGGGAGCGGCATGTGACCGTGGCGCAGAAAGATGTCCGGAAGTTCTCCCTGCCAGGAAAGGCGCACGCGGCAGCGGCCGAAGTCCATACGCTCGAGGACGCGCACCTGAAGGCCGTGAAAATCGAGGGCTTGCCCTGGTTTGAGGCCGCGCACCAACCCTTCGGCCTCGGCCTGCCAGCCTGTGCCGTCCGGCTCCGGGACGATACGGGGAAGGGGGGTGAGCAGGAGAAATTCGCTTTTGCCGCCCGTGGGCTTGGTGGCGAGCAGCCGGGCTGGGAGCACCTTGGTGTTGTTGAAGACGAGAAGCGCTTCCGGGGGCAGAAGCTGGGGGAGCTCGGCAAAGGCGTGCTCGGAAAATATCGTCCCTTCACGGGGGACCACGAGCAGCCGGGATGCCTCACGGTGTTGCGCCGGCGTCTGCGCGATGCGATCTTCAGGCAACTCGTAGATGTAGGATTGCAGGCAATAGCGTTCTGGGATAGGGGGCGAGGCAACCATGGGCGCCCCGTAGTGCAAAGGGCGCTCGCCCGCAACCCATGGGAGGTCTCCCCGTCATGGACTCCGCCCTGCACCATCTCTTGGAGCTGGACCGCCGGCACGTGTGGCACCCGTATGCCACCATGCCTGCGGCCGTGCCCCCCGTAGTGGTGGAGTCCGCCCAGGGCGCCCGTCTGCGCTTGGCCGATGGCCGGGAACTCATCGACGGCATGGCGTCGTGGTGGGCGGTCATTCATGGCTATCGCCACCCCGAGCTGGATGCGGCCATCGTCCAGCAGCTCTCTCGCATGGCCCACGTCATGTTTGGCGGCATCACCCACGAGCCGGCAGTGCTCTTGGCGCGGGAGTTGGTGGATCTGGCGCCGGACCCGCTTTCTGTGGTGTTCTTTGCCGACTCGGGCTCTGTGGCCATGGAAGTGGCCATGAAGATGGCTTTTCAGTATTGGATGGGGCGGGGGCGACCGGAAAAATGTCGGCTGGTGGCCCTGCGCGGCGGCTACCATGGGGACACCCTGGGCGCCATGAGCGTGTGCGACCCGGAAAACGGCATGCACTCCCATTTCGCGCGGATTTTGCCCCAGCACTTTTTTGTGCCTCGCCCGGCAGTGCCCTGGGGGGCTGTCTGGGACGATCAGGCCATGGCCCCCCTGGAGACGGTGCTGGCGCGCCACGGACGCGAGATCGCGGCCCTGGTGCTGGAGCCCGTGGTGCAAGGGGCGGGCGGCATGTATTTTTACCACCCACAATTTTTGCGTGCGGCGCGGCGTTTGTGCGACGACTATGACGTGCTGCTCATCGCCGACGAGATCGCTACCGGCTTTGGCCGTACCGGCCGCATGTTTGCCTGCGAGCATGCGGGGATTTCCCCGGACATCATGGCCGTAGGCAAAGCGCTTACAGGCGGCTACCTGACGTTGGGGGCGGTGCTTGCCACAGCTGCGGTGGCCCAAGGGGTGAATGCTGGCGGCCCAGGCTGTCTCATGCATGGCCCGACCTTCATGGCCAATCCGCTCGCCTGCGCCGTGGCCCGGGCTTCGGTGGGAATCGTCCGGCAGGGTGCTTGGCGGCAGGCGGTGTCGCGTCTGGAGACGCTTTTGCGGGAGGGACTGGCTCCATGCCAAGACTTCTCCCATGTGGCTGAGGTTCGGGTGCTGGGCGGCATTGGAGTGGTGGAGCTGACCGCCCCGGTGACTATGGCCGTGATGCAACCGGCCTTGGTCGCGGCAGGGGTGTGGGTGCGGCCTTTTGGCCGCTTGGTGTACGTCATGCCGCCGTACGTCATCACGGAAGAAGATGTGGCGCGGTTGTGCCAGGCCGTGGTGGCGGTGGTGGCCGCCCATCCTCCCGCGTAGGGGGGCAACGTCAACCGGGACTTTGAAAAACAGGAGGACCTTGCATGCAACAGCGACGGATTTGGCCATGGGTGGCCGCGCTCCTTGGTGTGGCGCTCCTTGGCGGGTTGGCCCCGGCATGGGCCGCAGGTGGAGACTTGCATCATGCCGCCGAGGAGATTGGGAAAGAATTGGGCGCATTGTGGGTCATCCCCTTTGCCTGCATGCTCCTTTCCATTGCCGTCATGCCGCTTACCGTGCCGCATTTCTGGCACCATCACTACGGCAAGGTGGCGGCCTTCTGGGGGTTGGCGTTTCTTGTCCCCTTTGCCCTGACCCACGGCTTCGACTTGGCCCTCTACGAAGTGGTGCATACCGCGCTTCTGGAGTACATTCCCTTCATCATCTTGCTCTTTTCCCTCTTTACCATCGCCGGCGGGGTGTGCCTCACCGGCAGCCTCGTGGGCACGCCCAAGGTGAACGCAGGGCTCCTGCTTTTGGGCACGATCTTGGCGAGCTGGATGGGAACCACCGGCGCGGCCATGCTGCTGATCCGGCCGCTTCTTCGCGCCATCGCGCACCGCAAGTACAAGGTGCACACCGTGGTGTTCTTCATTTTTCTCGTGGCCAATATCGGCGGCTCGCTCACGCCGCTGGGAGACCCGCCGCTCTTCTTGGGCTTCCTCAAGGGGGTGTCGTTCTTCTGGACCACGGTGCACCTCTTCGTGCCCATGGTCGTGCTCGCCGCCATTTTGCTGACCCTGTACCTGATTGTGGATACCGTGCTCTTCAACAAGGAAGGCCGCCCCACGCCGCCGGAAGCCAAGGGGAAACTTGGGTTGGAAGGCACCCATAACCTCCTGCTCTTGGGAGGTGTCGTCGGCGGGGTGCTCATGAGTGGCATGTGGAACCCGGGCACAGGCTTTGACGTGTATCATGTGCACGTGGAGCTGCAAAACGTGGTACGGGATATCCTGCTGCTCATCCTGGCGGGCATCAGCCTCAAGACCACCAGTTTTGAGACCCGGCGCAAGAACGAGTTCGATTGGGAGCCCATCCGCGAAGTGGCCAAGCTCTTTGCCGGCATCTTCCTCTCCATGATCCCGGCCATCGCCATCTTGCGCGCCGGCGAGGAAGGGGCCCTGCGGAGCATCATCGCCTTGGTGTCCGAGAACGGCCAGCCCAACCATGCCATGTATTTTTGGCTCACCGGCGTGCTGTCGAGCTTTTTGGACAATGCGCCGACCTATTTGGTGTTCTTCAATACCGCTGGCGGTGATGCCCAGGTGCTCATGCAGGAAGTGACCACTCTCCTGGCGATTTCCGCCGGAGCGGTATTCATGGGCGCCAACACCTATATCGGCAATGCGCCCAACTTCATGGTGCGTTCCATCGCGGAATCCACAGGCGTGAAGATGCCGAGTTTCTTCGGCTATATGGCATGGTCTATTGGAATTCTGGTTCCGTGCTTCATTTTGATGACGGTGCTATTTTTCCTCTAATGGTGAAGAGGAATATCGTGGAGGATTTATGATCAAGATTGAACGCGTCCTTGTTCCTGTGGATGGCTCCGATTCATCCCGTAACGCGGCAAAATATGCGACTCACTTACTCAATGTTCGAAATCCGGTGCTCTATCTTCTGCATGTCTATGAGCCTATCAATATGACTATCGGTGGAGATGAGGCTGCCATGTTGCGTGCAGAGGAGCAGGCGAAATCCATGGCGATGCTTGAGGATTATAAGAAGATGCTTGAGCCCTGTGGCATGCGCATTGAGCTCATTGCCCGTGAAGGCCGGCCGGGGTATGACATCCTCGATGTGCAGGAGGAGTATGACTGCGACCTCATTGTGATTGGATCTCGGGGGCTTTCGGCCTTGGAAGGGGTCATTATGGGCAGTGTGGTGACTCACGTGCTCCAAGGGGCCCAATGCCCGGTGCTGGTGACGCGTAACCTGCGCCACAAGTATCTGCAGGGCGCCTGCGGAATATGACGTTTGGAACTGCTGCCAATGTGCTTTCCCGGCCAGGGGGTTCTGGCCGGGATTTTTTTTGAGGAGAGGTCCATGAGGGGGTTGACGATTCTGTGATTTTTATCACAAAGTAGATGTGTAAAAAAATACAGCAGGGGGAGAGGGTTATGATGTTTTCCACTGCAGGTATCGAAGTGGCGTGGTGGGTGCCGCCGATGACGGCCTTTGCCATTTCGCTGGGCACTTCCATGGGCGGGGTATCCGGGGCGTTTCTTCTTCTTCCTTTTCAGATGTCGGTGCTGGGGTATGTGCACCCTTCGGTGAGCGCCACCAACCAGCTCTTCAACGTGGTGGCCATCCCCAGCGGAGTGTGGCGCTACGCCAAGGAAGGGCGCATGGTGTGGCCGCTCACCTGGGCCGTGGTGCTGGGTACCTTGCCCGGGGTGTTTCTCGGCGCGATGTTGCGCGTGGCCTATTTGCCGGATCCGCGGCGTTTCAAGCTGTTTGCCGCCCTGGTGCTCGCCTATATCGGCGCGTGTATGGTGCGTGATCTGTGGCGCGGCGGCGGTAAAAAGGACACCGGCCATGGCGTGGTGGAGGTGGAGGCCTGGAATTGGCGGCAGGTGGCGTTTACCTTTCAAGGAAGGCGGTATCAGGCCCCAGTGTGGGGGATTTTTGTCCTTTGCCTGGTGGTGGGCGTCGTGGGGGGCGTGTACGGCATCGGCGGTGGCGCCATCGTGGCCCCGTTCTTTGTGTCCATCTTCGGTCTGCCGGTGTACGCTGTGGCTGGCGCGGCGCTCATGGGTACGTGCGTGACTTCCGTGGCTGGGGTGATCTTCTACCAGGCCATTGCTCCGTGGTATCCGCACCTTTCCGTTGCCCCGGACTGGAAGCTGGGCCTGCTTTTTGGCCTGGGCGGCATGGCGGGCATGTATCTGGGGGCGCGCTGCCAGCGTTTCGTGCCGTCGCGGGTCATCAAGGCCGGCTTGGTGTTGGTCCTTTGGGGTACTGCCGCCAAGTACGTGGTGGAGTTTATGTAAAGCGGCACGCAATGCTTTGGCCAGGCGGTGGGCTTGCTCCAAGCGGGGCATGGTGCGCTGCAACGAGGCACCCATGGCCACAGGCGCTTGGTGTGAGGAAAATCCCATCGTTGGGGTGGCTGCAGCGTTCTGACTTTCATGGAACCCATGAGTGCAGAAAGATTCCGTCTCTTCCGGCTTGCAGTCCTCCATGGGGCGCAAGAAATTGCCCCCTTGGATCCAGACCTTTGCCGACATCCGGCGGCGCCAAGACTACTCCGTGCGGCTGCAGGCCCTTGGCGGAGTCGCTGGCCCGGGACGTCCGGATGGGAGTTTTTGCTTTCTGGTTGACGTCAGCGCCATCGCCGCGTACAGAAGGCATCCCTCTCGACGGCAAGGCGTGACGTCCGCGCAGCATGCTTCGGGCGTCGTTCACTTTTTTGGAGGTCATATACAATGTTCGCGATCGTAGAAACGGGCGGGAAGCAGTTCCGGGTGGAAGAAGGGCTGCAGTTCAAGGCGCCCAAGATGGAGGCCGAGGTCGGCGCGGAGATCGCTCTGGACCGGGTGCTTTTGGTGCAGGGTGAGTCCGGTCTCAAGGTGGGACAGCCGCTGGTGGAAGGCGCTGTGGTGCGCTGCCAGGTGGTGGATCATGGCCGGGACAAAAAGATCATCGTTTTCAAGAAAAAGCGCCGCAAGGGCTATAGCAAAAAGCAGGGCCACCGTCAGGACTTCACTTTGGTGAAGGTGACGGGTATCGAGGCCGCACTCTAGGAGGACGTCATGGCACATAAAAAGGCAGGCGGAAGTTCTCGGAACGGACGCGACAGCGCAGGTCGGCGGTTGGGTGTCAAGAAATTCGGCGGCCAGCAGGTGCTCGCGGGAAATATCCTGGTGCGGCAGCGGGGTACCAAGTTTCATCCTGGTGTCAACGTGGGCAAGGGCAAGGACGATACCTTGTTCGCCCTGGTGGATGGCGTGGTGCAGTTTGAGAAGTATTCCCGCAAGAATGTGGTGAAGACTCGGGTAAACGTGGTGCCGGTGGCCTAGCGCCGGGTCCCGTTTGTTTTCTTGGCCGCTCGGGAGTTCCGGGCGGCTTTTGTGTTTTTGGGCAGCGGTCGGCAAGGGAGGAGCCAATGCGTTTTGTGGATGAAGCCCGGATCCTTGTGCGTTCCGGACACGGGGGCCGGGGATGTGTCTCCTTTCGACGGGAGAAGTATATCCCCAAGGGCGGCCCGGACGGTGGGGATGGCGGCGCAGGCGGAGATGTCATCGTGCGAGCTTCGAGCCGGCTTTTGACGCTGTATGACTATCGCCACCAGTCGGTGCAGGAAGCGGAAAACGGCCGCCCTGGAGGGGGCAGCATGTGCTTTGGCCGCGCCGGTGCGCCCAAGATCGTGGAAGTGCCTGTGGGAACCTTGGTCTTCGAGGAGACCGAAGACGGCGAGGTGCTTTTGGCGGATTTGGCCTCCGACGGCCAGGAGATCGTCGTCGCCCGCGGGGGGCGCGGGGGCAAGGGCAACGCCCACTTCAAGTCCGCCACCATGCGCACGCCGCGTTTTGCCCAGCCTGGCGAGCCCGGGGAGGAGAAGCGTCTGCGTCTGGAGCTCAAGGTCTTTGCCGACGCAGGGCTGCTGGGGCTTCCCAACGCCGGAAAATCCACATTTCTTTCGCGTATTTCTGCTGCACGGCCCAAGATCGCGCCCTATCCCTTCACGACGCTCACCCCGCAGCTTGGGGTGGTGGAACACCCCGCAGGCGCCCGCATGGTGGTGGCCGACATTCCCGGCCTGGTTGAGGGTGCCCATGCCGGCGTCGGCCTGGGCCACACCTTTTTGCGCCACGTGGAGCGCACCCGGTTCCTCGTGCACCTGGCAGCGGCCCCGGACGTGGAAGGCGAGGATCCGGGCGCGGTGTTCGCCATGCTCAACGAGGAACTCCGCCTCTTTGACGCGACTCTTGCCCAAAAGCCGCAACTGCTCGTGGTCAACAAGATCGATCTCTTGGACGCCTCGGCGCGTGCGCGTCTTGCCCAGGCGCTTTCCGCCGCGGGCATTTCGGCGCTCTTCATGTCCGCGCTGGACGGCGAGGGGGTGGAGGCGGTAGTGGCCGCCATGTGGGCCATGCTGGAGACCGCCGAAGCTTCAGCCGTGGCCTCAAATCCGGATTCCGAGGGGAAGGGGGATGGGAGACTGGCGTGAGGAGCGGCGTCGGGCCGTGGAAAGTGCCCGGCGGGTGGTGATCAAAGTCGGCAGCGCGGTGCTCACCTGTCCGGAAGGCTTGGACATGCGGGTTGTGAGCCGGTTGGTGGATCAGGTGGCGGCCCTGCATGACCGGGGGGTGGAAGTCGTCCTCGTGACCTCTGGGGCCGTGGCTGCGGGGCGTTCGGTGGTGGGCCGAAGTGCGTGTGCCTGCCTGGTGCACAAGCAGGCTGCTTCCGCCGTCGGGCAAAGCCGTCTCATGCATGCCTATGACGAGGCCTTTGCCCGTTTTGGCAAGATTTCGGCCCAGGTGCTCCTCACCAAGGACGATCTGCGCAGCCGGGAGCGCTTCCTCAATGCTCGCAACACCATGACCGAGCTTCTCGCGTGGAAGGTCATTCCCGTGGTCAACGAAAACGACACCGTGGCCGTGCAGGAGCTCAAGTTCGGCGACAACGACGCCTTGTCGGTCATGGTGGCCAACCTGGTGGGGGCGGATCTGGTGGTGAACCTCACCTCCGCCCCCGGGGTTTTTGACGACAATCCCCTGGAAAATCCGGCGGCCACGCTCCTTGCGTGCATTGAAGACATCGAGAGTCTCCCCCTTGCCGCCATGTGTCGGGGCAAGACCCAGGCCGGTACCGGCGGGATGCTCAGCAAGCTTTTGGCCGCTCGGCGTGCCGCCCGTTTGGGTATCCCCACCATCATCGTCTCGGGCCGGGAGAAATTTGCCCTGGAGCGGATCTTTGCCGGGGAAGCGCTGGGGACCTGGGTGCGGCCCAAGCGAAACATTTCCGGGCGGAAGTTCTGGCTCGCCTACCACTTGGATCCCGCAGGCGTGGTGCAGGTGGACGCAGGCGCGGCCCAGGCCCTGCGCTCCCGCGGCAAGAGCCTCCTTGCCGCCGGTGTCGTGGGCGTGGAAGGCCAGTTCGGCGTGGGTGCTCTGGTGAAGGTCGTGGACCCCGAAGGTACTACCATCGGTGTTGGGCTGACGAATTTCAAGGCCGCAGAGCTGCGGCGCATCCAAGGGCTTTCTTCGGCGGAGATCACGGCGCTTTTGGGCGTCTGTCCGCACCCGGAAGTCATCCATCGCGACAACCTCGTCCTGGACGAGACGTTGTAGCACCGCAAGTTCCCCGTGCACACTCCCGCTTTTCATTGGCGCGGGTGCGTTGTCCTGCATTTTGATGCAGGATTTTTTTGTATGTATTTTTTTTGAAAATACATATTCTTTTTATATATTTGTTAAGACAATTGGACTCCGTCTGGGAAAGCGCCGTATGCGGCGCTTATTTTCTATGGAATTGATGTTTGTATGCCCAGAATGCGGAGAGGTTTTCTCCCAGAGCACCTGGTCCATCGAGGAGCGTCTGCAGGTGGAGGAAACGGAGATCGAGGGCCGCGTCGTACGTGGTCTCGTGCGGGTGCATTGCCCTTTGTGTGGTAAGGTGCACCGCTACACTCCGGATGCAGTGCTCTGCCCCGTGATATCGAGGCCGGAGCACGGAATATGACTACCGAGGAGGAGGATATGGGCAAAGGACGAGGCAATGTTTTCGCCACGACCATCGGGATCGTGGTGGTGGGCGCACTCATCGGGACTGTGGCGGCCCTGCTGCAGTACTGGGGAAACCCTGCCAATATGGGCGTGTGTGTGGCCTGTTTTGGTCGGGATGTGGCCGGCGCCATCGGCCTGCACCGGGCTGCAGTCGTCCAGTACCTGCGTCCGGAGATCATGGGCTTTGTGCTCGGATCATTGGCGGCGGCCGTGGTCTTTGGGGAGTTCAAGCCCTCCGGAGGCTCGGCCCCGGTGACACGGTTTGTGCTCGGCATGATCGCCATGATTGGCGCCTTGGTCTTTTTGGGCTGCCCGTGGCGGGTGTTTTTGCGTCTGGCCGGCGGAGATGGCAACGCCCTGTTCGGACTGGCCGGCCTGGCCACCGGGGTGTGGATCGGCACCCTCTTTTTCAAGGCCGGTTTTTCTCTGGGCCGGGCGCAGACGCAGACGGTGGCAACGGGCCTGGTGTTTCCGGCCATCATGCTGGGCCTTTTGGCCTTGCGGCTGATTTTCCCGCCGATTCCTGGCGAGGCCCAAAGCGACATCCTGTGGTATTCTCTCAAAGGACCCGGCGCGGCCTATGCCCCGGTGGCGGTGTCTTTGGCCGCGGGTTTGGGTATCGGCTTCTTGGCCCAGCGCAGCCGTTTTTGTACCATGGGCGCCCTGCGGGATCTCATTCTTTTCCGGCATGCGCACCTCTTTTTGGGCGTGGTAGCCTTGTTTGGCGCCGCCTTGGTGACCAACGTGGTGGTCGGGCAGTTCCATCCCGGCTTTGAGG
>DPEO01000058.1:0-4525 GCA_003530935.1 Desulfomicrobiaceae bacterium
GAGGAAATCGCGCCGAAAAACATCCTCATGATCGGCCCCACGGGCGTGGGCAAGACCGAGATCGCCCGGCGCTTGGCCAAACTTGCAGGCTCCCCGTTTCTCAAGGTGGAGGCCACCAAGTTTACGGAAGTGGGCTACGTGGGTCGGGACGTGGAATCCATTATCCGCGACCTTATGGAGATCGGCGTGGCCTTGGTGCGCGAGGAAGAAGAAGCCGTGGTGCGCAGCCGTGCCGAGGCCGCGGCCGAGGAGCGGCTCTTGGACGCCTTGCTGCCCTCCCGGCCGCTGGAGAGTGCGGGCGTGGACTACATCGGTCCGGACTCCCAGGTGGCTTCGTCCACGCGGGAGAAGCTGCGGGAATTGTGGCGGGCCGGAAAATTGGACGACCGCCTGGTGGAGTTGGAAGTGGAAGCCGCCACCAACGTGCAGGTGATGTCCATCCCCGGCATGGAAGGCATGGAAATGCACATGCAGGACATGCTCTCCAAGATGTTTCCCAAGCGCAAGAAGGCGAAGAAGATGCGGGTGCGCCAGGCGTATGAGATGCTGGTGCACGCCGAATGCGACCGCCTTATCGATATGGACAAGGTCCATGAGCTTGCCCGGGAACGGGTGCAGGAATCGGGCATCGTTTTTCTCGACGAGATCGACAAGATCTGCGGCGGCGGGGAAGCGAGAAGCCGCAGCGATGTGTCTCGGGAAGGCGTGCAGCGGGACCTGTTGCCCATCGTCGAAGGATGTACGGTGTCCACCAAGTATGGCATGGTGCGCACCGACCATATCCTTTTTATCGCCGCGGGCGCGTTCCACCTCTCCAAGCCATCGGATTTGGTGCCCGAGCTGCAGGGCCGCTTTCCGCTGCGGGTGGAGCTCTCGCCGCTCACCAAGGAGGACTTCTACCGCATTCTCTCGGAGCCCCAAAACGCCCTGACCAAACAATACTGTGCTCTTTTGGCCACCGAAGGGGTGCACCTGGAGTTTACCGACGATGCCCTCCACGCCATGGCAGAGTTCGCCCAGCGCATCAATGAGGAAACGGAAAATATTGGTGCACGTCGCCTCTACACCATCATGGAGACCATCGTGGCGCAGGTGTCTTTTGAAGCACCGGAGCGTACAGGAGAGCACGTTGTCGTTGATCGATCCTATGTGGAAGAGCGCCTGAGCACCATCTGCCAGCAGCGTGATCTCTCACGCTATATTCTTTAAAAAGGAGCCAAGGACGTGGATGCAGCGACGAAGGCATCGATTTTGGTGGAAGCACTGCCGTATATTCGGCATTTTTCTGGGAAGACCGTTGTCATCAAATACGGCGGCCATGCCATGAAAGACGCCGCGTTGCGGCAAAGTTTCGCAGAGTCTGTAGTGTTGCTGCGCTATATTGGCGTGCATCCCGTGATCGTGCACGGGGGCGGGCCGCAGATCGGCCAAATGCTTTCCCGGTTGGGGATTGCGAGTGAGTTCCGCCAAGGCCTCCGGGTCACGGACGCCGCCACCATGGACGTGGTGGAGATGGTGCTCGTGGGCAAGGTCAACAAAGAGATCGTCAATCTCATCAATTTGGCCGGCGGCCGCGCCGTGGGGTTGTCGGGCAAGGACGGTCGCCTCATCCGGGCGCACAAGCTGGAAATGGCCGTGGAGCGTGCCGACGCCCCGCCGGAGATCATCGATCTCGGCAAGGTGGGGGAAGTGGTGGGCGTGGAGGCGAGCCTGCTGCGTTCTCTCTTGGATGGCGGGTTTATCCCGGTGGTGGCGCCGGTGGGCGTCGATGACGCAGGCGAGACGTACAACATCAATGCCGACGCCGTGGCCGCAGCGGTGGCGGTGGCCATGGGGGCCAAGAAGCTCATCCTGCTCACGGACGTCCCCGGGGTGCTCTCCCTGACCGGAGAGCTGATTTCCTCCATGACCCGACGCGAGGCCTTGGACGCCCTCGCCGACGGTACGGCTTCGGGAGGCATGATCCCCAAGCTCAAGTGCTGTCTGGAAGCCTTGGAATTTGGCGTGGAAAAGGCGCACATCGTCGATGGCCGGGTGCCCAACGTGGTGCTCCTCGAGATGTTCACTCAGACTGGAGTGGGGACGGAAATCACTGCGGACTAGGTTTTCTGTTTGGCTTTTTCCTTGAAGCTATGCGGTGGCCGTGCTAAGGGGCTTGCCATGGGTGTGCGCCGAATATGCTTCCTCCTTGTGCTGCTCCTCGGTTTGGGCGTTGGTGCCCGGGCCGAGGAGCTGCGTTTTGCGCCGCTGCCCATGGAGCCCCGGGAGGTGCTGGAAGCGCAGTTCCGTCCGATGGTGGAGGACATGTCCCGCGCCTTGGGAATCCCTGTGACGATGGTCTATGTGGCCGATTACGGAGAGCTCGTGGAGCAATTCCGCTTGGGCCGCATCGATCTCGCCTACTTGGGGCCGCTGCCGTATGTGGAGCTGCGCGCCACCTTCCCTAAGGCCGAGCCTTTGGTGATTTTTCGGGAGGCTTCGGGGGAGCCGGTCTATACCTGCGCCTTGGTGAGCATGCTGGATGAAGTTCCGCGGCTTGCCGGTCTGCGGGATCGGCGCATCGCCCTGACCCAGCCCCTGTCCACCTGTGGGTTTCTGATGACGGACCTCCTCCTTCGCCGTCATGGATCCAGCCTTGCGCAAAACCAGTTTTTTTACGCGGGCACGCACTCGGACGCCCTCATGGCCGTGGCGCGGGGATCGGCCCACCTCGCGGGCGCCAAGACCGCCATTGTCCGGAAGTTTCTCAAGCTTGGCCTGGAGATTCGTGACGAATCCGAGCCCTTGCCGGGCTTTGTCTTGGTGGCCAATGGGCTGACGGTTTCCGCAAAGGTCCAGCACGCCCTCGTTCAATTTCTGGAGCAGGCGGACCTGCAGCTCCGGCAAGGGCGCCTTGCGTGGGGGGAGAAAGTCGGTTTTGGGGCCGTGCCGGCCAAGGATAGCGATTTCGATGTAGTGCGCCGCCTCAAGGAAGAAGTGCAGGCCATCCCTTGGGAGGGATTGTAATGCCCCGGCGTCTGCTCCGATCTTTGGATCAGCACGCGGCTTGGGTCATCACGCTGCTCGTGGCCGGAGCCTTGGTGCTGGCGCTTGCGGATTCGTGGCAGACCAAGCGCACGGCCCACCTCGAGGAGCAGCGTCGGGTGTTCGAGATGGCGTATGCCGCCGCAGCGGCCTCTTTTCGCCATGCCGCCGAGGAGGTCTTTTTTGGCGTGCTCTCGCAGCCGCAAGTCCTCGATACGCTGCTTCAGGCCAATCTCGTGGAGGGCCGGGCCCGGGACCTGCTCCGCGGCAGGCTCTACCGGCACATCGCTCCCCATTACGATCGACTCCGGCACCGCTTTGCCAGTCAAATCCAATTCCACTTGGCCTCGGGCGACTCGTTTCTGCGCATGTATCTTCCGGAATATTCCGGAGAATCCGCGACGATGCCGCGCCCGCTCGTCACCGCGCTGGTCAAGGAGCGCCGCATGCTGGAGGCCTTTGAGGCCGGGCGCGCCTTGGCGGGACAACGGTACATCTTTCCCCTGTGGCGAGGAGACACCTTCGTGGGAGCGGTGGAGGTGGTGGTATCCATCCCTGCGCTCTTGGAGAACATGCGCCATTTGATGGGGCCGGGTCGGGAAGTGGGCGTGATGGTGCGGCGGGAGCAGGTCTTGGACCTGGTGCGGCCTGAAGAGCAGGCGACCTTTTCCGCCGCGCCGCTCTCATCAGATTTCCTGCTTCCTCCGCAAGGCTGGAATGCCGCCGGGTCGGTGTGGTGGGATGCCGTGCAGGCCCAAAAGGAAAATCCCGCCTTACGTGCGGCCGTGGAGCGTGGGGAGGCGGCAGTGGTGGAGAGCCGCTTGGGGCAAGCGACGTATGCGGTGGCGGCGATACCTTTGCTCGACTCTCGCGGCCAGGCTTCGGCGTACCTGGTCGAGGTCATGCAGGACGATGTGCTCATGGCCTTGAATCGGGAGTTTGCCGGACTCGTGGCGGTGGGTGCGACCGGCATGGTGGTGGTGCTGGTCTTGGTGTGGCGTCTGCATCAGAGTCGCTTGCAACTCGCTCGGGAGCGCCGGGCGTTGCTGGATGCCAATCAGCAACTGCAGCGCAGCGAAGCCCGCACGCGCTTTCTTTCTGCCGCTGCGGAGCAAAGTCCTGTGGCCATCGTGGTGACGGATACCACGGGGACGGTGCTTTTTGCCAATGCCGCATGCAGCCGGATGACCGGCTATGGTGCGGCGGACCTCGTGGGGCACGACGTCTTTCGCCTACATTCGGGATACAGCGAAGACGCCATGGCGTCCATGCGCGCGGCCTTGGCCCACGGCCAGCCTTGGAGCGGCGAGCTGTCCTATCGTTTTGAAGACGGCACGATATTTTGGGCGCAGGTGATGGTGAGCCCGGTGCGGGACGATACCGGGCGCGTGACCCATTTCGTCTCTGTGCACGAGGATATCTCGGCGCGCAAAAAGATGGAGGCGGAGCTGCGGCATTCTTTGGAGTTCCAGCAGGCTTTGCTGGAGAGTTTGCCGGTGGG
>DPEO01000058.1:4778-5170 GCA_003530935.1 Desulfomicrobiaceae bacterium
CCGGTCACGAACGAGGGAAGCTTTGAACGCCATTTCTGCTCTCCTGATGGAACGGAGCGAGATCTTCTTCATTCCGTGCGGCGCATTTCGGTGCATGGTGAAGAAAAGTTTTTGGGATGTCTCGTGGATATTTCCGAGCGGAAAGCCGCGGAACGCGCCCTGGCCGAGGCCAACCAGAAGCTGCGTGTGGCCATGGAGCGGGCGCGCTCCCTGGCTGAGGCCGCTGAGGCCGCCAGTCACGCCAAGGGACGCTTTCTCGCGGCCATGAGCCACGAGATCCGCACCCCCATGCATGCGGTCTTGGGTATGCTCCATTTGGCCCTGCAAACGGCGCTTGCTCCTAAACAGCGGGATTATTTGGAAAAGGCCCAGGGTGCGGCCCAGGCTCTCCT
>DPEO01000081.1:0-909 GCA_003530935.1 Desulfomicrobiaceae bacterium
GCGTCAGGGGTGGAGCGGCACACGCTGGTGCCCAATACCAGCATATTGGGCAAAAACCCAAAGACCGCCATCCACAGCACCGTGCCCGTGATGACCAGACGACGGAAGAGACCTTCACGACGCATGAGGGAGCACCGTTTCCCAGCCCTGTACCCAGGTGACCGCCACCCGGTCGCCGGCACGAAAATATACCGTCTCGTCGTCTTCGTTGAAAAACTCGGTGGCGGTAAGTACCGTGCCGCTGTCAAGGCGCAGCACCACATCGTAGGTGGCGCCTTTATACACCGTTTCTTCCACGACTCCCAAAAAGGCGGGCACCCGACCAAAGCTTTCCCGCAGCTCTGGATCTTCGTTCAAATCGCGCACGGTTTCCACGCGCAGATCTTCCGGCCGCAAGAGCACATGCACCTCATCCCCGACCGTCCACGTCGGCTGCGGCGTCCGCAGGGAAATGATCCGGCCCTCCACCCGCACCTGGGTGACTTCGCCCGAGCACGCCACCACTTCCGCAGGCAGCACGTTGATCTCCCCCACGAACCGGGCCACAAAGAGATTGGCTGGGTTTTCATACACCGCTGTGGGCGTGTCCAATTGCTCCACCCGCCCCTGGTTCATGACCGCCACCCGGTCGGACATGGAAAAGGCCTCTTCCTGATCGTGGGTAACCAGGATGAAGGTGATACCCAAGGAGCGCTGCAAGTGCTTGAGCTCCAGTTGCATACGCCGGCGCAGACGGTAGTCCAGGGCGGAAAGGGGCTCGTCGAGGAGAAGGACCACCGGCTTGTTCACTACGGCCCGGGCAATGGCCACCCGCTGCTGCTGGCCGCCTGAAAGTCGATCCACCATGCGCGCGGCGAACTCCTCCATATGCACCAATTGCAAGGCCTCCTCAACCCGGCGACGGATCTC
>DPEO01000081.1:1127-6160 GCA_003530935.1 Desulfomicrobiaceae bacterium
CCCGGCGACGGATCTCGCGGGCGCCAACGCCCCGCATGCGCAGACCGAAGGCCACGTTGTCGAACACGTTCATGTGGGGAAAAAGGGCGTAGCTCTGAAACACCGTGTTGATGGCCCGACGCTCCGGCGGCACTCCGGTCATGGAACGGCCTTCAAGGAGGATCTCCCCTGCGCTCGGTGTCTCAAACCCGGCGAGCAAACGGAGCACCGTGGTCTTGCCGCATCCGGAAGGTCCAAGAAGTGTGAGGAATTCCCCTCGCTTCACAGCAAGACAGATGCCGTCCACGGCAAGAATATCTCCATAGCGCTTGCTCACTGCGCGCAACTCCAAAACGGTATCCGCCACTCTACCTCCAATATCTCAACGTGTTCATCGCTTTCAGAGAAAAAATCTGACCGCGCTTTTGCGCGCTTTGAAAACAAAAAAACGTAAAGTCAAGAAAAAAGAAAGACCTTCCCCATCAAAAAAGGCGGCCCGAAGACCGCCTTTTTTACTACAAACCATCTATATTTTACATCTTGCATGGAATCAATCGAGAAACACGTTCCTTGTATGCAAAATATTGCTCTCCAAATTTTTCTTCCAATTCCATTTCTTCTTCTTCAACATTTTGAAGAAACAAATATACCGCATACAAAATCCCTAAAATACCGATATTGGTATTGAGGATCAGACATAGTCCAGGCATGATACCCAAAAAATGCGCCACAGCGGCAGGATGACGCGTCCAGGCATACGGTCCGTCTTGCACCAGAAAGACGCCGCCTTCCGAGCGCTTGAGGGCTCGTTTGGCCCACATCAAGGCCGCCAACCCAAGCCCCAACCATACCAGCCCCCACAAGGCCGCCAGCATCAGGTACCGCGTGCCGAGGATACCGTTCTCCAGCACTGCACCAAGAATGATGATTCCATAGCCAGCAAGAAAAGGATGACGTTGCTGCATGGGACCTCCCACGATGTTGTTGTGGCGAAAGATTACCGGGTAAGCTGCCGATAGCGGATGCGCCGGGGGACGAGCAAGTCCTGACCGGTGCGACGCTTGTAGTCTTTTTCATAGTCCGAATAATTGCCCTCAAACCACACGGCCTGACTATCGCCCTCGAAGGCCAGGATGTGGGTGGCCACGCGGTCGAGGAACCAGCGGTCATGCGAGATGATAAGGGCGCAGCCGGCGTAGTGATCCAGGGCGTCTTCCAAAGCACGCAGGGTGTTGACGTCCAGGTCGTTGGTGGGCTCGTCCAACAGGAGCACATTGGCCTCGCGCTGGAGCATGAGGGCAAGGTACAGGCGGTTGCGCTCGCCGCCTGAAAGCACGGCCACCTGCTTTTGCTGCTCCGCGCCCGTAAAGCCGAACTTGGCCACATACGCCCGGGAGTTGACGTCCCGCCCCCCCAGGGAAATCATGTCATAGCCGCCGGAGACGGCCTCCCAGACACTCTTTTTCCCGTCCAAATTCTGGCGCTCCTGATCCACGTACGCCAAGCGCACCGTGGGCCCCAAGCGGATTTTTCCGGCATCGGGCTCCTCCTGACCGGTAATCATGCGAAAAAGCGTGGTCTTGCCCGCGCCGTTGGGGCCGATGATGCCCACGATGGCGCCCGGCGGCACCGTGAAGGTGAGGTTTTCCACCAAGACGCGCTCCCCAAAGGACTTGCACACGTCTTTGGCTTCGATGACCACGTCTCCCAGGCGCGGCCCCGGCGGGATGAAGAGCTCCAACTCCCGCAGCCGCTCCTTGGTCTCCTGGGAAAGGAGCTTTTCGTACGCCGTGATGCGCGCCTTGCCTTTGGCCTGCCGCCCTTTGGGACTCATGCGGATCCACTCGAGCTCATGCTGCAGGGTGCGCCGCCGGGCGCTCATCTCCTTTTCTTCCTGGGCCAGACGCTGCTCTTTCTGTTCCAACCACGAGGAATAATTGCCTTTCCACGGGATGCCCATGCCGCGGTCCAGCTCCAGGATCCAGCCGGCCACGTTGTCCAAAAAGTAGCGGTCGTGGGTGACGGCGATGACCGTCCCCGGGTAGGTCTGCAGGTGGTGCTCCAGCCAGCTGACCGTCTCGGCATCCAGATGGTTGGTGGGCTCGTCCAAGAGCAGGATGTCGGGGCGCTGCAGGAGCAGCCGGCACAAGGCCACCCGCCGCTTCTCCCCTCCGGAGAGGACCGACACTGGGGTGTCCGGCTCCGGACAGCGCAGGGCGTCCATAGCCATCTCCAGTTTGGAGTCCAAATCCCAGGCATCCGCGGCGTCGAGCTTTTCCTGCACCTCGGCCTGGCGGGCGATGAGGGCGTCCATGTCCGCGTCCGGATCGGCAAAGGCGGCATTGATGGCCTCGAACTCCGCAAGCAAAGCCACGGTGTCGGCCACCGCCTCTTCCACCACCTGACGCACGGTCTTCTGGGGGTCGAGGGAGGGTTCCTGCTCCAGATAGCCGATGCTATAGCCGGGAGCGCGGACGATCTCTCCCTGGAAATTGGTATCCACGCCAGCCATGATGCGCAAAAGGGAACTCTTGCCGGATCCGTTGAGCCCCAAGACGCCAATTTTCGCGCCGTAGAAAAAAGAAAGGGAGATATCCTTGAGAACGGGTTTCTTGTCATAAAACTTGGAAACCCGAATCATAGAATAAATGATCTTATTCGGTTCATCAGCCATATTCACGCGCTCCTTACAGGGTTCCAAATCCTGGGATGGCGAGACGGCGCTCTATCCATTGCAAGGCCTTGCTCGCCACAGTCACCATAGCGAGATAGTACATCCCAGCGACCAAAAACACCTCGCTGAAACGAAAACTTTCGCTGGCAACGATCTTTGCCTGGCCGGTCAGCTCAAAACAGGTGACCACGTATGCCAGAGACGAATATTTAATCAGGTAGATGATCTCATTGCCGCATCCGGGCAATGCCTTGCGTACCGCCTGCGGGATGACGATCCACACCAAGGATTTCCATGTGGAAAAGCCCAGGGCCTGGGCCGCCAAGAGTTGGCCGCGACGCACCGCGCGCAGCCCTCCCCGCACGTATTCCGAATGGTAGGCGGCGCTGCACAGAGTGAAGCCGATCACAGCCGCAGCGTACGGACTCAAAGTAATGCCGAGGTTGGGGAGTCCAAAATAGAGCATGAAGAGTTGGATCACGAGCGGGGTGCCGCGAAAGACCGCTGCATACGCGGAAGCCAGGCGTCCCCACAGCGGACCGCCGTACACCCGCAGGCTGCCCACGACCACGCCGCCCAAAAGCCCCAAAAGCGCCGAAGGCACAATGAGCGAAATCGTGATCACGAGGCCTTGATTGAGGGCCGGGACCAGGCGGTGAAGAAAAAAATCCCATTCGTTCATCATACGTCCGTCCGCCCCATTGCCTCAGAGCCCTTCCGCCAATTGGGAGCAAAAATCCAAGGTGCGGGTCCCGGATCCTGGAGCGAGCAGCGCTGTGGGGCTATCCTGCTCGATGATACGGCCCGCCTCCATGAAGAGCACTTCGTCGGCCAGGGCCCGGGCAAAACCCATCTGATGCGTGGCCATGACCATGGTCATGCCCGCTTGAGCCAAAGCGCGAATCACGGCGAGCACTTCGGTCACCAACTCCGGGTCCAGCGCCGAGGTCGGCTCATCGAGGAGCATGACCTTGGGGTCCATGGCCAACGCGCGGGCGATGGACACTCGCTGCTTCTGGCCGCCGGAAAGCTCCGCAGGGTACAGGCGGGCCTTGTCCGCAAGCCCCACCCGCGCAAGCTCTTCCATGGCCCGCGCTTCGGCCTCGCGCCGCGACCAGCCGCGCACCTTGCGCAGGGCGATGGCCACGTTGTCCAGGGCGGTCAAATGATCGAACAGGTTGAAATCCTGGAAAATCATCCCCACCTGTTGCCGAAAGGCGTACAGCTCCCGCTTATTGCGCGGGTCGATGGTTCGGCCTTCAAGCTCAATGAACCCCGAGTCCGGGGTGAGCAGGAGGTTCATACATTGGAGCAAGGTACTCTTGCCGCCGCCAGACGGACCGATAAGGACCTTGGTCTGACCCTTGAAAAGATCCAAGTGGATGGAATCCAAGATCACCCGGCCGCCCAGGCGCTTGGAAATCCCCACCACCCGCATAAGGGGTGCCGTTTTCACGCTACTTCTCCATATCCTTTGATACGTACCCGCCGCTCCAGCCACCGCAGCCCCGACACGCCAGCCCAGGTCAAAAGAAAATACAAGACCGCCGCCATCGCATAGAGGGGCAAATGCTGGTACGTCCGTGTGGCCACAAAATGCGTGCGGGCCATGATTTCGCTCGTGCCGAGCACAAACGCCAAGGCCGAATCCTTCAGCAGGATGGAATACTCATTGGACCATCCCGGGATGGAAAGGCGCAAGGCCTGAGGCAAGATGATGGCTCTTACGGCCTGGCTTTCAGACATGCCCAGGGCCAGGGCCGCCTTGAACTGGCCTTGGGGGAGGGCCAAAATGGCCCCGCGAAAAATCTGCGACTGATACGCGCCACTGGTCATTCCCAGGACCAAAACGGTAGCGGCAAGGGCGCTCAAGTTGAGGCCGATCCAAGAAAACAGGCCGAAATAAAAAAGAAAGAGGAGCACAAGAATGGGAATGCCCCGAAAAAACCACACATACACAGAGGCGATACGCCCAAGTATGGCCGGACCATAGGTCTGGGCCACCGCCACGGGCACCCCGATGGCAAGCCCCAAAAACATGGCCCCCACCACAGCCACGGCAGTCACGCCCGCACCCTGTACGATAAAAGGGGCCGCCTCCCAAAGAACCGTCAACATTTCCTGCATACGGATGATTTCCGCAAAAAACGGGAAGACCGCAGCCTTCCCGTTGGCGCGTCCTGTATTTTTCGATTTATTGATTCAAATGCTTGGAAATCAGCTCTTCCCAGTACGGATCCGCCTTGAGGAGCTCGAAGCCTTTGTTGATTTTCTCCAAAAGCTCCTGGTCCTCCTTGCGCACAGCCACGCCAAACTCCTCCACCTCACCGAAGGTGCCGAGGATTTTCACGGGTTTCTTGCGCTCGGCATCCCGGGCCGG
>DPEO01000128.1 GCA_003530935.1 Desulfomicrobiaceae bacterium
CTTGTGGGTGCGCGACTTCCGGCGACTGCGCACCAAGGTTTTCGTTCGCCCCGACCAGATCGAGCGTCAGGTAACCGCATTCCCCGACGCGTCGAAGCTGCTCGCCACCCGGGTCGAGCTCACCTGGGAGCGGCACGATCTGCATGCGATGCTCTGGCAAAGATTGATCAATGTGCCGGAGCGTCATGGGGAAGTATTGCGCACCATCGTGCGTAGCGTGCTTCCTCATGGCGCAGAATTCCATGCAGAAAATAGCGTCTGGCGATTGCCTGTCGAGTTGCAGACTGAAACGGCTTTGCGTCAGCTTTTCGAGAAAATTGCCGGTGACAAGATGGGCAAAGACGCCCGCCGCGGTGTTCCCTATGTCTGGAGCGTGAGCCACCTGGCCGACGGGCATGGCCAAACCTCTCCGCGTTCGTTTCTTGCCGCGATCAAAAGTGCAGCGGACGATAGCCTTACTCGTTATCCCGACTACCCACTTGCTCTTCATTACGAAAGCATCAAACGGGGTATCCAATCGGCCTCCCGCATCCGGGTCGATGAGATTGCCGAGGATTACCCCTGGATCAAGGATCTGCTCGCCCCGCTGAAAGGGCAGAATGTCCCTTGTGAATTCGCAACCATACGCAAACTTTGGGCCGAGCGTTATCCAGGTGGTCCCACAATATTGACCAGCCAGGGTATGTTGCCTGCGCACGCTGAACAGGGTTGGGAGGGGGCGCGGGAAGACTTGATGCGGATCGGGGTGTTCACCGCCCGTAAAGATGGGCGGATCGATATGCCGGATCTTTTTCGGGTCGGATTTGGGCTTGGGCGCCGTGGAGGTGTCAAACCAAACCGTTGAGCCACAGCGAAAAGCATGCACCGGCTCTCGCCGAAAAGTTGATGGCGGCTTTTTGTTGCCCCCCCGATGATCCGCCGCTTTTGCGACATCTGTGGGACGGAAATCCAGGGGCTCACGGACGGCATCTTCGAGGAGCGCTACACCCTCGCCATCGCCGATCCCGCCAACCTCGCCCGCCTCGGCGGCCAGAAGGGTGAACTGGCCCCGGCCTTGGAGATGCGCCTCACCGGGGTCCATAACACCGATATCTGCCGCCGCTGCCTGAAAGACATCCTGATGCGGGAGTTCGAGACGCGCACCCAACCCGGTTAAGACCAAATCGCCACGCGTCCCGAGACCACGGGAGCGCGAGTTCTTGAATTTTACCTTGAAAAAACTGCTATTTTTCAAAAATGTACTCTCAATCCCAATCTTCTCGCAAAAAACGCGCAACTCTTCCCTTCATTATGGGGTGGTTTTTGCCAGAAAAGTAATATCGAGCGGTTGAAAGACGTTTCAACCGCCGGGCAAACCAGTCTATGGCGGGTTTGCACGAAAACCAATCACTTCAGATGATTAACGAGACCGCCGCGGACATGTGCCGCGACGGGGTCGCATTGCAACGAGGCAAAACGCCTTGGTACCACATCCGGATCAATGAGGATCTGCCAGGGGCCCGCGGCATGGTGCGGACGTCTGGCCTGCTTTTTGCCAAGACCCATGGGAACATCTCGAATTTCCAAGGAGGAATCCCATGGATGCGGCAGATACCGGTTTTGTGCTCATGAGCGCGGCCCTGGTGATGTTCATGACCCCGGGGCTCGCCCTGTTTTACGGCGGCATGGTGCGCGCCAAGAACGTGCTCGCCACCCTCATGCAGAGTTTTATCCTGCTCGGCCTGGTGAGCGTCCTTTGGGCGGTCGTCGGCTACACTCTGGCCTTTGGCACGGACGTGGGCGGCGTCATCGGCGCATTGAATCACCTGCTCCTTGCCGGGGTGGGCGGCGATGCCCCGGAAGGCTGGACCCTTACCATCCCGCCCGCAGCCTTCATGATCTTTCAGTGCATGTTCGCGGTCATCACCCCAGCCCTCATTACCGGCGCCTTTGCCGAACGCATGCGTTTTGCGCCGTTTCTCGTGTTCTCGGGGCTGTGGCTCGTGTTGGTGTACTGCCCCATGGCCCATTGGGTCTGGGGGGGCGGCTGGATGGGCGCGATGGGGGCTCTGGACTTCGCCGGTGGGGCCGTGGTGCATATGTGCTCAGCCGCGGCGGCCTTGGCCGGCTGTCTGGTCATCGGCCCGCGGCGCGGGTTCGGTAAAGAGGCCCACATCCCCCACAACCTCCCCATGACCATCCTCGGCGCCGGCATCCTCTGGTTCGGATGGTTCGGCTTCAACGCCGGCTCCGCCTTGGCCGCCAACGCACAAGCCGCCATGGCCTTTGCCACCACCCATTTCGCCGCTGCCGCCGGGGCCTTGTCCTGGGTGGCCGTGGAATGGCGGCACCGGGGCAGGGCCACCACCCTAGGCGCGGTCTCAGGCGCCGTAGCTGGGCTTGTGGCCATCACCCCGGCGGCGGGCTACGTGTCGGTGGGCGCGTCCCTCGTCATGGGGATTGCGGCCGGCGCGGTCTGCTACTGGGCCGTGCTTCAGAAAAACCGTTTCGGCTATGACGACGCCTTGGACGTGGTCGGCATCCACGGCGTGGGCGGCACCCTGGGAGCCCTAGCCACAGGCGTTTTTGCCGATTTTGGAGAATTCCGCGGACTCCTTGCCGGCAACCCGACACAATTGTGGATCCAACTCGTCTCGGTGGTGGCCACCTGGGTCTTCTGTTTCCTCATGAGCTATGTGCTTTTCAAGGTCATCGATGCGACGCTGGGGCTGCGCGTATCGCCCGAAGACGAAACCCGGGGCTTGGACGTCAACGAACACCGTGAAACAGGGTACCAATGGTAGCCAGGAGCAAGGAGCGATTCATGAAAAAAATCGAGTTCATCATCCGGCCTTTCAAACTGGACGAAGTCAAAGAAGCCCTCACCGCCGCAGGCGTACACGGCATGACCATCACCGAAGTCAAAGGCTTTGGCCGCCAGCGGGGACACAAGGAGATCTACCGCGGGGCCGAATACCAGGTGGACTTCGTGGCCAAGGTGAAAATCGAGGTCGTGTGCGAGGACGCCATCACCCCTGCCGTGGTGGAGGCCGCCCGAGCAGCGGCCATCACCGGCCAAGTGGGTGATGGCAAGATCTTCGTCCTGCCCGTGGATGACGCTATGCGCATCCGTACCGGAGAAACCGGTGAGGCCGCCATCTGACCGCCCAGCGTCTCGTCCCCCGGGAACGCAGGTTCTCGAACGAGTCCAAGCCCTGCGCCGTCGGGCACTGGCGCTGCCCTGCGGCCGACCCATGGAGCGGGCCCTTTCCCGCATCATGACGGCCGCGGTGGCGGTGCTCGCCCAAGGGTTCCCCGGCTGCGTGCTGGCAGTGGGCGGTTTTGGTCTCAGCCAGCTCTCCCCGGGCTCGGACCTGGACATCTGCCTGCTACGGCCGCCACGTCTGCCTGCTGAAGACAGCGGCCGCTGGGTCCAAAGCATCGTCTACCCCCTGTGGGACAGCGGGATGCAGGTGGACTACAGCGTCCGTACCCTCGCCGAAACCCTGGAGCTCGCGGCCCAAGACCCCAAAGTCCTGGCAGGGCTCCTGTCTGCGCGGCCCATCGGTCCGGACCCAGCAGGACTTTTCCCGGAACTTCGCCAGGGAGTGCGCCGTATCCTCACCTCTGCCGCGCGCCGCACCTTCGTGCAGTGGATCGCCGAGACTAGCCCCAGCGGGTACGCCTGCATCGAGCCGGACCTCAAAAACAGCCCCGGCGGCCTGCGGCATTGGCACCACTTGGGCTGGCTCGCGGCCGCCTTTCCCGGTCGGGAAGGGGCGCGGTTTCTCGACCTCGGGGTACTGGCCCCAGACCAGGTGGAGGCCTTGTGTGCCGCGGCGCAAACCATCCGCCAGGTGCGCTGCGCCCTGCACTGCACCACCCAACGGCGTCACGACGTGTTTTCCGCCGAACTCCAAGACGCCGTGGCCCACCGCCTTGGCACCTCGCGGCCCGCACTCTCCCAACGTTTGGAAGAAGCCATGGCCCGCATCCGCCTGGCGCGCTGCGCCATGGTGCGCGAAGTCCTGGGCCGCATAGAGCGCAAACGCCGGCCGCCAGACCGCCGCTGCGACGGCATCCGCCACACCCCCGGCGGCCTGGGCTTCGCCGAAGACCCCGGCGCACACCCGCATCTGGTGCTGCGCCTCATCGAGACGGCTGCCCACACCGGCATCCCCCCCAACTTTTCCGCCCAAGGGGCTCTACTCCGCCTCAGCGCCCGACAAGCGGCAGAACTCACCCCGCACCTCGCTGTCTGGCTCCACGACATCCTTCACGCCCCCCACGGGGAGGCCGCCTTCGCCACCCTCCTGGACCTGGGGCTCTTGCGCGTCCTCTTCCCAGAGCTCGCCCCCAGCCTTTCGGTGGTGCCCCTGGACGGCTGGCACCGCCACCCGGTGGGCTGGCACAGCCTGCGCTGCGCCATGCTCCTTGCCCAGCCCCAAGAATTGCTCCACGCCGCGCCCTGGCTCGAAACGCTCCCCACAGCCCCAAAGGACCACCTCCCCCTGGTGTGGGCAGGACTTCTCCACGACATGGGCAAACCCCATCCCCGCCACGAGGTGCGCGGCAGCATCCTCGCCCGCCGCCTGCTCACCCGTCTCGGCGTGGCCAAGGCGGACATCGCCACCACCACGTTCCTCATCGCCGAACACCTCACCCTCTTCCAGGTGGCCACGCAACGCGACCTAAACGATCCCGCCACCATCCACGCCGTCGCCCACAAGGTGCAGACCCCCGAACGCCTGGCGGCCCTAGCGCGCCTCGCCGTGGCCGACGCCATGGCCACCGGACCTGCAGCCTGGAACACGTGGCGCAGCCTCTTGGTGGAGGAGCTCTGCGCCAAGACCGCCCGGGCACTCCAGGGCCGTCCCCTGCGCGCGCCTTCCCGCGATAACCTCCCCCAAGACTTCCTTCGAGAGATCCCCGAGCCCGCCCGAGAGCGCATCAGCAGTTCGGACCTGCGCCGCATGGCCGAGCTCTTCGCCCGCCAGCGCAGCACCCCCCAAATCCTCCACACCCTGGCCTGGTCCGTGCATGACCAGGATCCCCGAGTATGGAAGTGCGCGGTCATGGCCCCGGATCAACCCGCACTCTTCGCCACCCTGGCCGGGTGCTTCGCCATCAAGGGGGCTGATATCCTCAGCGCCGAAATCTTCACCACACGGGAAGGCACCGCCATGGACCTCTTCGTCGTGCGTCTGCCGGAAACCGACGCCGCCTACTTCTGGCCTGCCTTCACCGAAGAGGCCCGCACCAGCCTTGCCGATCCCCACGGCCTGGCCACCCGCATCGCGGCCCGGCGCAAATCCCCGCTGCGCCGCCCAAGCCTCCCTGGGCCGAAACCACAGGTACGTCTCGACGCCGAAAAGGCCACCCTCGTTGTGCGCGCCAGCGACCGGCCCGGCCGACTCTTCGACATCACCTGGGAACTCGCCCTGCACGGGGTGAACGTGCAGGCCGCCAAAATCGCCACCCACGGGGATCACATCCACGATATCTTCTTCCTCCAGCAAGCCTCCCACGCCTCCTGGCGCTTGAGCTCCACGCTCCAGCCGCTCCTTGCCGCCATCCTCCGGCGGCTCCAGACCGAGTAGGCGCCCCAAAGCACCGGCGCCGGCCATCCTGTGCGGACAGCCGGCGCCAGTATGTCGTGTTCTTGAAGGATACTCAGGAGACGGCCAGCGCAGCCTTTTCCGCCCGCCGGGCAAACCAGATGGCGCCCAGAATGATGCCAGCCCCCACGAGGAGCGCCAGGCACATGAATCCGTAGCTCACATGGCCCAAGAGCGTGACCACGGAGTCGGACATTTCCAACAAATTCAGTTGTACCAGATACTTGGGAATGGCCAGGCAGCGGCTGACCGCAACAATGAGCATGATGGTGGCCATGACGCCCTTGACCATATAATCCCGGACATACGTGGTCCCGATGGCGCCCAACTGGATCCCCAAAAGCGAGCCGGACAAGATGATCAAGACGAGACGGATATCCACCATCCCATGCAAAGCCCAGTTGATGGAGCCGCCCAGCCCCATGACAAAGGCGATCACCAGCTCCGTGGCCGAAGCCACCAAACCGGAGACTCCAAGGACGTAGATCATGCCGGGCACCCCGATAAAACCGCCCACCGCAATGGTGGCCGCCAGCATGCCGGTGGCCAGCCCCACGGGAATGGTCACCCACAGGGAAACCCGAACCCCGGCGGTCTTGAAGGTGATCATGGGCCACAGTTCAATGCGCTGGATGCGCTTGGCCAGTGCGCCGACCTTCTCCACGCCGCCGCAGCGCACGCAGGAGATGGCGTCCCGGGCCACGTAGCCCCCCACGGAGACCAACACGAGCACGAAGGCTAGGCTCACGTACAGATTGGATCCCGCCTGTCCCCAACGCTCCAGGATATAGTGCTGGAACATGATGCCGAGCTGCACGCCCACGCCCGCGGACGCCGCCATGATCAGGCCGAGCTTGATGTCCACCTGGCCGTAGCGAAAGCGCTTGATGGCGCCCACCAGGGCCTTGGGGAATTTGTGGCACATATTGCTCGCCACCGCCACCGTCCCGGGAACGCCGAGACTCATCATGCCCGGGGTCAGCACGAAAGCGCCGCCAGAGCCAATGAACCCGCTCACCAGTCCGCCCACAAATCCGACAATGAACAGAAACGAAACGGCCTGGAAGCTCAACTCAATAAACTTCGAAGGATCCAACGCAAGCATATCCATGATAGTCCAGCTCCTTACTCGGCATGGAGTGTCGCACGCATCTGGGGACGCACTTCGGCGGGCTTTTCCACGCGCTTGTGCACCCGCTTGGCCTCAACCCCAAGGCATGTCCACAGATTCGAAGTAAAGTTTCCGTAAAGATAAGAAACAATAAACACCGTTGCGATGGGCCCTGCCGCCCACCACGAACCCTGGGAAAAATACGCAGCAATCAGATCTGCGTACGAAAATACCGCTGCATAGAACGCAGCCGAAAGTACACCGAAGAGCAGCGTTTTCCCTATGGGCTTCTTCGTTCCACTCTGCATAGCTCCTCCTTGTTATTCCACTGTGAACAGTGGAGATGATACATGTCCTTCCAAACACATGGACTCGTCCGGTCCACTCAACAC
>DPEO01000033.1 GCA_003530935.1 Desulfomicrobiaceae bacterium
CTTTGATGGTGCTCATGGGTTCGCCCCTTTGCTGAAGGATATTACACAGCCTGTGTCTTCAATGCACTCAACACGGCAAGTAAACGCAATTCTTCGGCCAGATCTCCCTCGCGCTTGGCCTCGACCAAAGCATGCTGGATCTGTTCCACGGCTTTTTGCTGATGATTGCGGCGCAGCCACGCGCAGACGCTTTCCCATGCAGCCTCGATGTCTACCTGGCGCGCCTGCATCTGCGTCTGCACATAAAAGGCCTTTTCCCCGGCATCGAGTACGGGAAGCACGGCCTCCGCCGACTGGGCGCGAATTTTGCGCCACAACTCCTTGCCTCGCGGTGTGGAAAGCGCCGCTTCGATGCCCAAAGCATCCAATTCCTCATGGCGGTGTGGAAACCAAATGGCCACGGCCAAAAGCTCCCGATCACGCTGGGAGGCAGAAGCTCCCCGCAGCTTCTCCGCGGCGCCATGCCTGGCGGCCTGCGCCGGAGCCAAAGTCCGACGCAACTCCTGCTCCGAGAGCCCAAGGGCGCCAGCAATACGGGGTAAAAAATAGGCCTGAAGATCCAGCCGTTTCATTCCCCGCAGAAAATTCACCGCCCATGCCACCATCTCGGCAGGGTTGTGGTGCGCCCGAACCCAGGCAACGCAGTACTCCACGCCATCCACAGCGCAACGGCGCAGCTCTTCCAGCGCCTCCCGCCCCTGAGCCCGCAAAAACGAATCCACGTCCTCGCCCTCCGGAAGCTCCACCACCGCGCACGAAAGCCCCTGAGAAAGGAGCATCTCGGCGCTGCGAAACGCTGCCTTGCGGCCAGCCCCGTCCCCGTCCATCACCACGTCCACGTGGGAAACAAAACCCGCCAGCCGGTGCACCTGCTCTGCAGTGAGCGCCGTGCCCAAAACTCCGCAGCTGGCAGAAAACCCAAACTGGGAGAGCGTGAGGACGTCCACGTAGCCTTCCGTGAGCAGCACCCGGCCTTCCGCCCCCGCTGCCCGCCGGGCCTGATACAGACCATAAAGGTGGTCCCCCTTGGTAAACAGAGGGGTTTCGGGCGAATTGAGGTACTTGGGCCCGTCGTCCTCCTGAAGGGCACGGCCGCCAAAGGCCACCACCTGTCCCGAAAGGCTCCAGATGGGAAACATCAGGCGCCCCCGGAAGCGGTCATACGCACCGCCCGACTCTTTTTGGGTGACCAAACCGCCTAAGGCGGCTTCTTCGACCGAAAACCCTGCTGCCCGCAATTTCCGCCACAAAAAATCCCACGCCGTCGGAGCAAAGCCCAGAGAAAAAGTCTCCACCACTGCGGCGTCGATACCCCGGCGGGCGATATATTCCCGGGCCGCTTTGCCCATGGGCGCAGCCAGGGCTTCCCGAAATGCCCTAGCGGCCAGGGCCTGCATTTCCATAAGCCGCTTGCGCGACGATCCAGGCTTGTCCCCTCCCGGGCCAAGGCGCAATTCGACGCCGGCCTCTTCCGCCAAGGCCACTACCGCATCCCAAAAGTCTACGCCATGGATGGCGCGGTAAAACTCAATGACGTCACCTGCGGCCTGACAGCCAAAACAATAGTAGAACCCCTCATCCGGGTTGACGGAGAAGGACGGCTTGGTTTCCTGGTGGAACGGGCATGGACCGACCAAACGATGGCCCACACGGCGCAAACGCACATGCCGGCCCACGACGTCCTCAATGCGCAGCCGGGCCTTGATCTCGGCCACCACCGATGGATCCAAACGGGCCATTCCCTCCCTCCGGCCACCAAAGACGATCAGGCCCCCAAGTTCACCGTGGTCACCCCTTCGCCGCCTTGATCCGCCGGGGCAACGGCAAAAGTCCGCACCGCAGGATTGCGGCGCAGGGCGTCATGAATGGCGCGGCGCAGCGCCCCGGTGCCCGTGCCGTGCAGGATGTCCACCTGGCCGTAGCCGCCCAGCAGGGCGCGATCGAGAAAGCGTTCCACCTCCAGCACCGCTTCACTCGCCCGAAATCCCCGCACATCAAGGCGCAAGGCCGAGCCTTGCCGCGGCGCCGTGCGCACCGTGACCCCACCGGAGTTTAGCGGCGGCTTCGGCGCGGCGTCTGCAAGAGCGACCTGATCAAGAGGCACCCACACCGTAAGCCCGTCCACGGCCAATTGGACACGGCCTTTGCGCGCGTCCACATCCTGCGCCTCGCCCACACGGTTCCAAGCCACATAAAGCAGTTTTTGACCACGGGCAATGGAGTCCGCGGAAAGTGGCGCTTCACCGGGCCGTTGCGGCTCGGCAGACTCCCGCAACGCAGCGAGTTTGCGCAGCGCCTCCTTGCGTCCCAGCTTCTCCTGCCGCCATGCGCGTACGATCTCTTGGGCCTGAGCGCGCACCTCGCGGGTCACACGCTCCCGCTCCTTGGCCAGCCGCTCCCGTTCTCGGCGCAACTCCTGGCGCAAGCGCGCCTCTTCCTGCCGCCACGCCGAAACCTCGGCTTCTTTCCGCGCCGCAAGCGCATTGAGACGCTGGAAGATCTCCTCCACGTCCCCGGCGTCCAAATAGAGATAGTCCCGGGCACGCGCCAGCACCGCCTCCGGCAAACCATGTTCCCGGGCCACATCCAAGGCACGGCTCGCTCCCACCTGGTCGTAAGCCAGCCGGTAGAGCGGACGACCCGTTTCCGGACAAAAAAGCACCGAAGCGGCCCGCACCCCTTCCCGGGAAAGCCCGTAGGCCTTGAGGGCGGGGAAGTGCGTTGCCACGCCTACCCAAGCGCCCCGGTCCATGAGTTCATCCACCAAGGCCTGCGCAAGGGCTGCCCCCTGGCTGGGATCTGTGCCCATGCCAAACTCGTCCAAAAGCACAAGGGTCTGGGCGTCGATGCGCGACCAGGACTCGGCCAAGGCGTGGATTTGCGAGGTGAACGTCGACAGGCTGCGCTCCAGGGACTGTTCATCGCCCATGGACACGACCACGCGCTCCCATAAGGGAAGGGTGCTCCCTGCCGCCGCAGGCACGGGAATGCCCGAATGGGCCAAGATCGCCGCCAGGCCCAAGGTCTTGAGGGCCACGGTCTTACCGCCCGCATTGCCCCCAGAGAGGATCAAGACCCGCTCGCCTGAACGCAGCTCGATGTCTACAGGGACGACGCTGTCCCCGTGCCGCGCCACCAAAAGCGGGTGCCGCGCCTGGCGCAAACACAAAGGCGCATCCGGTGCCACATGCACCAAATGAGCATCATACTGCCGGGCAAAGGCGCACAGCGCCAAGAGGACATCCCACTGCACCAGTGCTGCAAAAAACCGGCGGATGGCATCCCGCTCTTGGCGGACAAGTTCGGTCAAAAATCCGAACACCTGCCGCACCTGTTGGCGTTCTTCCTGGAAGAGTTCCTGAAGGGCATTATTGAGCTCCACCAAGAAGAAGGGCTCAATATAGCAGGTTTCTCCGGTCTGCGAATAGTGATGGACGATGCCGCGGACCTGGCCTTTGAAATTTGTCTTGACCGCAAGTACGTAACGGTCCGAAGAAATGGTCAGATAGTCGTTTTGCAGAACATAAGCGATACCAGGATCAAGTAATGCATCCTGGACCTTGCGGGTACACTGCTGATGGATGCGCCGGATCTCCTGACGCACGGAGAAAAGCTCGGGCGATGCTTCATCGCGCACACGCCCGTCCGGCGCCAAACAGCGCCGCAGCGCTGACCAGGTCCTGGAAGGAAGGCTCAGGTGCGCGGCCAAAGCGCGTAGCGCTGGATAGTGCGTGGCGTCCATATCAGCCACAGCTGCACTCACCCCTTGCCCGGCACGCAGCACATCGAGCACGGCCAGGAGGGCATCTCCATCAAGAACCTCATGAGGTGCCTCCAATGCCGCGAACACCTCTTCCAGCTCCGGGAACGGCTCCAGAACAAGGGAATGCTGCTGGGTCGCCTCCAAGGCTTCCTGCACAAGCGCCGTGGCCTCCCCAAGCCCACGGTATCCCTGCGGCGCAAGACGCAAACAGGCCGCCGCCCCAGAGTGGCTCACGGCAAAAGCAGCAATAAGCTGGAGTACCCGCGGGAACTCCAGCAAATCCAAAGTTCGCTGGTTCATGAGAATTATGCGGAGAGACGAGCGCGCACCAATGCGCTGGCGACCTTCCCATCCACCCGGCCGGCGTGCGCCGAAAGGATCGCCTGCATGACCCGCCCCATGTCCTTCATGCTAGTTGCCCCTGTGGCCTGGATCGTCTCCTCCACCACGGCCGCCAACTCTGCCTCTGTCAAAGGCTGGGGCAAATAGGCCTGAAGAATGCGGAGCTCACGCTCTTCCGCGTCCACCAGATCAGTACGCCCTGCTGTCCGGAATTGTTCAATGGATTCCTGGCGTTGCTTGACCTGTTTGGCCACGACCTCCAAGACCTCCGCATCGGAAAGGGCCCGGCGCACGTCCACTTCCTTATTCTTGATGGCTGCCTTGAGCATTCTCAAGACAGCCACCTCTTCAGTGCGTTTGGCCTTGAACGCGGCAACGAAGTCCTTTTCAATCCGTTGGAAAAGGCTCATTACATCCCCTGCATTTTGCGCAGTTTCTTGAGCAAACGTTTCCGGGCGGCCGCTTCTTTCTTCTTCTTCTGAATGCTCGGCTTCTCATAATGCTGGCGCTTTTTGAGCTCCGAGAGCACTCCAGCCTTTTCCACCTGCTTCTTGAATTTCCGCAGGGCATAATCGAAGGAATCGCTATCCGTAACAAAAACTCCAGGCAAACCAATCACCTCCCCACCACAAACTTTTCCGCCGTCAACGGAAAAAAATTTCTTATCCAACCATGGTGTGCAACGCAAGCAAAAAAAGAGGGTGCCCCAAGACACCCTCCTTCCCAATGCTTTCCGATGTGGCTATTTTTCCCGCAGCGTCTCAGCGATGGACTTCAGAAACACGACCCCAAGGCCGGAACCGATGATGAACAGCACCGCATACAGAACGCCAAAAAATACAGCATGATCCGGCATCCACCAAGGCAAATCCTGAGGCAGGGGGCTATGAACGGTCTCTCCGTGCAGCATGGCCTTTCCTCCTTACTGGATGGCGTCTTTGAGTTCCTTGCCCGGACGGAACTTGACCACCTTGCAGGCGGGAATCTGGATTTCCTCGCCTGTGCGGGGATTGCGACCCGTACGTGCCTGACGCTCTTCCACAGCAAAGGTGCCAAAGCCCGTCAACGTGAGTTTGCCTTCGGCAGCCAGCGTCTCCTGCGTTGCCTCCAAAAAGCCCTTCAGAGCGCGCTCGGCCTGCGCTTTGCTGAGTTCAGCCTTTTCCGCCATCTTGGCGATCAATTCAGCCTTTGTCATCAGTCTTCCTCCTTTGCGGTTGCACCACACAGACGGGCAAGGACCCTTCCTCGTCAGAATTTCCAACAACGCCCTCTAGGGGGCGCAAGAGACACAAGTTTTTCAAAAAGTGAGCAGCGATGGCGCTTCCCAGGCCGCAGGCAAACCGAAATTCAAGGCCGAAGTCAAGCAGATTTTCCCAAATCCCAGAGAGAGGCCATGACTTCCGCAAGACTTCCGAACTGCTCAGGAGAAAGTTCTTCCGGCCGCACCGTACGTCCCACTTCGTGCGCAGCGCACCAGGCATCCAGGCGGTGCCCCCACCACGGGCGCAAAATCGTCCCCAGCTGCTTGCGCCGTTTTTGAAAGGTCACATGGAGTAGCCGGGAAAGGCTTGCTGCGGCCTGCGGTCGACCGTGGCGCGGCCAAAACCGCACCACGGCGGAATCCACCTTGGGGCGGGGCCGAAACACGTGGGGAGGAACAATACGCACCAGCTCCGGCCGGCACCAGCTCTGCACCCAAACCCCCAGCGCACCATACGAAGAAGTGCGCGGGGAGGCCACGAGACGCGCACCCACTTCTTTTTGCACCAAAAAAACCATCCGCTCCCACCCCTGCACCCGGGCCACGAGCTCCCACATCAGGGGGGAGGCGATATTATAGGGCAGGTTACCGACAATACGTACGCCCGGCAGCCGCGAAACCCCCTCCCAGGCCAGCCGCAGGGCGTCCGCATACACCATGCCGACTTCTGGCAGGTCGGCACGCAGGCGCCAGGCCAACTCGCGGTCTTTTTCCACCGCGACAATGCGTGCTCCCCGGGCAGCCAGCTCTCGGGTCAGGGCCCCGCGTCCAGGACCGATCTCCACCACTGTATCCCCGTGGGTTGCGGCAATGGCATCGGCAATACAGCGTACCACACCAGCATCACAGAGAAAATTCTGCCCCAAGCTTCTTTTGGGATGTCCCCAGCTAGGATCCATCATGAAGCTGTCTCCTGCGGCGCTCTGCCATGCGCGCTGCACGCATGGTATGATACGCCCGCACCAGGCGCGCCACCACGTGGTACGCAACAATTGCTCCAGGCAGGGTAATGCAAAAGCCGCCAAATGTCGTGACCAGAAACCAATCCCAGCCCACGCGAAACATATCCACGGTGCTCAAGGTCACCATTTGCTCCCACGACACCGCGGGCACATCCACGGGCAGCACCGTTTTGCCGATAAGAAAAAAAATCGGGAGTACGACGGGAAAATTGAGCGGATTGATGACCCACGTCCCCAAAGCAGCAGCCACCTTGCTGCAGCGCAAAAAGAACGCGAGTGCAACGGCTACCAGCATCTGCCCCACTGGAATGGCGGAACAAAACACGCCCACGGCAACACCGAGGGCGATGGACTCTGCCGGGGCTTTGATACGTACGATCCGCAAATAGTAGTAGCGCAGAGAACGGCGTAGCCGCTCGCCAAGACCCATGTCGGATAGCTCTCCTCGAAAAGCATTAAAGAAAGGAGCGGTTGCATCCGCCCCTTTCTTTCGAGCTGGAATCCGAGTTACTGTGCCGGCGGGGTGAAGACCCGGGCAGCAAGATCACGGTCCATGAGGTACAAGGCGCCACCGTCAGAACCAATCAACTTGAGGCGCTGCACCAGTGTCTGCACGCTGTCCTCCTCCTCCACCTGCTCGTCCACAAACCAACGCAGGAAACTTACCGACGCATGATCTTTTTCTGCAATGGCCAGGTCCATGAGCGCATTGATCCGCCCGGTCACCATGGATTCATGCTTCTGTGTGGCCAAAAGCACGTCCAAAGGCCCCTCCCAGGACACTGGCGGTTTGGCGATGGCATCCAGCTCCACACGACCGCCACGCTCCACCACGTAGTTATAGAACTTCATGGCGTGAAAGAGCTCCTCCTGGGCCTGGATATTCATCCAGTGGGCAAATCCAGGAAGATTGGCCTCATGCAGATAGGCTGCCATAGCCAGATACAAATAACTCGAGTACATCTCGGCATTGATCTGCTCATTGAATGCTTTTTCTATCTTTGGAGAAAGCATAATCAGTCCTCCCTATGTATACTCCCTACAGCAGTTTCCGGATTGCATCCAACACTGCATCGTAATCTGGTTCGTTCGTGAGTTCCGGAACGATGTGCACGAAACGAATCACCCCTTCCTTATCGGCCACGAATACCGCCCGCGCCAAAAGACGCAGCCCGTCGATGAGCACGCCATAGGCCGAGCCAAAAGAAGCCTCCTGATAGTCCGACAGAGTGCGCACGTTCTGCACCCCTGCCTGACCGCACCAGCGTTTCTGGGCAAAAGGCAGGTCCATGCTCAAGGTGAGGATCTGCACTTCGTCGCCCAACTTTTTGGCTTCCATATTAAAGCGCCGTGTTTCCATATCGCATACCGGTGTATCCAGCGACGGTACTGCCGACAGGACAACGACTTTGCCCGCGAAATCCGTAAGCGTCATTGGCTTCAGATCGTTATCCACTACATGAAAATTCGGCGCCTTATCTCCAACTTGCAACTCTGGACCAATGAGGGTCAACGGATTTCCATGAAACGTCACCACACCTGTACGCTTTTCCATACACGACTCCTTGGTGGCTTTCCGCCCAATACGATTACGGTTATTGCGCCCCGGCCCGGTCTGCCACCCGGTGCAGGCCCCGGCACAAAGGAACGAAATCTTCCGGTCTGGAAAGCAGCGTGGCCGGTGCGCCGTCAAGGGCGTGGCAGAGCACTTCGTCCATGCTTTCCACGAGCACAATCTCCAGCTCCTCGCGGATTTGGCGTGGCACTTCCTCCAGGTCCCGGGCGTTTTCCCGCGGCACCAGCACGGTGCGCATGAGCGCCCGGTGTGCGGCAAGAAGCTTCTCGCGCACGCCGCCGATGGGCAGCACCCGCCCCCGCAAAGTGATCTCTCCGGTCATGGCCACGTCATGACGCACCGGAATATCCAGCAAGGCCGAGGCCAGACACGTGGCCAGGGTAATGCCCGCGGACGGCCCATCCTTGGGCGTGGCGCCTTCCGGCACGTGCACGTGGATATCGATCTCCTGATAAAAATCCCGACGCAGACCCAAAAGCTCCCCGCGCGAACGGATATAGCTCAGCGCGGCCTTGGCGGATTCCTGCATCACGTCCCCGAGTTTGCCCGTGATGACGATCTTGCCCGTCCCCGGCATGAGGGCCACTTCCACCAACAACAGCTCCCCGCCCACTTGCGTCCAGGCAAGTCCATTGGCCACCCCTACCAAGGAACGATCCTCGCGCCGCTCGTGACGCACCTTGGGCACGCCCAGAAGCTCGCCCACCTCCTTGGGGCCCACCTGCACGCAGAGCTCGCGGTCGCCTTCCTCCACCACCCGCCGCGCCACTTTCCGGCAGATGGCCGCGATCTCGCGCTCCAGGTTGCGCACTCCAGCTTCACGGGTGTAGTGTCGGATGATCTCCCGCACCGCATCTTCTCCCAAGATCACGTTGGTCTCCTGCAGACCATGCTGACTTCGTTGCTTGGGCAGAAGGTAATCCATGGCGATGCGCTCTTTCTCCGTCTCCAGGTACCCGGCAATGGAGATGATCTCCATGCGGTCTTGCAGAGGCAAAGGGATGCCCTGCATGGAGTTGGCCGTGGTGATGAAAAAGACGGAAGAGAGGTCGTAGTCCAAATCCAAATAATGGTCGTTGAAGGTGGCGTTCTGCTCGGGATCAAGCACCTCCAGCAAGGCAGCCGACGGATCCCCGCGAAAGTCCATGCTCATCTTGTCTACTTCATCCAAGCAGAACACCGGATTGCCGGACTGCACCTTCTTCAAGGACTGGATGATCTTTCCCGGAAGCGCGCCCACGTAGGTGCGGCGATGCCCGCGGATCTCCGCCTCGTCACGCACCCCGCCCAAGGAAAGACGGACAAATTCGCGGCCCGTGGCTTTGGCGATGGACTTGGCAAGGGAGGTCTTGCCCACCCCAGGCGGGCCCACCAGACATAAAATGGGACCACGCAAGCGGTCCACCAAGGATTGTACCGCCAAGTACTCCAGGATGCGCTCCTTGGGCTTTTCCAGGCCAAAGTGATCCGCATCCAAAATACGCCGCGCCTCGGCCAGATCCACCCGCACTTCCCGACGCGCATTCCACGGCAGGTCCAAAATCCAGTCCACGTAATTACGCAGCACCACGTATTCGGCAGCCGAAGGCGGCATCTGGCGCAGTTTCTTCAGCTCCGCCAAGCCCTTTTCCCGTGCTGCCTCGGGCATATCCTTGGCACGCAAGCGCGCTTCGAGCTCATCCAGCTCGGCGCGAGGGTCGTCATCCCGGCCCATTTCCTTCTGGATGGCCTTGAGCTGCTCCCCAAGATAGTACTCCCGCTGATTTTCCTCCATCTGCTTCTTGACGCGGGTCTTGATCTTGCGCTCCAGATTCTGAATCTGAATCTCTTCTTCGATGAGCTCATACACCCGCTCCAAGCGCTGGATGGGGCTCCGCATCTCCAGCACCACCTGTTTGCGGGCAAAATCCACCCGCAAATGCGGAGCGATGGCGTCCGCCAACTGGCCCGGCTGATGGATGCTGGCGATGGCCAGCTGGGCTTCTTTGGGGAGTTTGCGATTGGCCTGGGCATATTCCTCCATGGCCTCATGCACGGCCCGCACCATGGCCTCGGCTTCCAGAGGTGAACACGGCGTATCCTCCACCTCCCACACCGAAACCAGCGGGGCGCCGTCTTCCATGGCAAGCCCCCGAGCCGGATCCCAGGCCGCCCGGGCGACGCCTTCGAAAAGCACCTTGATGGTCCCATCCGGCAGGCGCAACATCTGCAGAACCTTGGAAACCGTGCCCACCGTAAAAAGGTCTTCGGGCTGCGGTTGTTCTTCGGCCGGGTCGCGCTGCGCCACCAAAAAGAGATGCTTGTCATGGCGGCGCAAAGCGAGCTCCACTGCACGGATAGAGACATCACGCCCCACAAACAACGGCACGATGGATTTGGGAAACATGACCACTTCCCGCAACGGCATCAGCGGCAAGGTCATGGAGGAAGCAGCGCCTAAACCACGGTTCTCAGCCATGAATCCTCCTCGGCATTAGGCCGACTTGGCATGCTCGCGGGACACGAAGATGGGCTCCGCACCGTCCTCGATCACCGCGCGGTTGATGATGCACTTCTCGACCTGATCCCGCATGGAAGGCAAACGATACATGATGTCCAGCATGATGGACTCCAAAATGGAGCGGAGCCCTCGCGCTCCAGTCTGCAACTTGATCGCCTTTGCCGCAACCGCCCGCAATGCGTTGTCGGTAAACTCCAAAGCGACGCCTTCCATCTCAAACATCTTTTTATATTGTTTGACGATAGCGTTCTTGGGCTCCTGCAAAACTCGAATGAGATCTTCCTCTCCAAGCTCCGAAAGCGTCGTGAAAACCGAAATACGTCCAACGAATTCTGGAATGAGCCCAAAATGGATCAGATCCGACGGGTGTACCTGCCTCAGGATTTCCGCAATGGACTCCTCTTTCTTGCTTCCCAAGGTGACTCCAAATCCCATGCCCGATCCTTGCACGCGCCGGCGCACCACATCTTCAAGACCAATAAAGGCACCGCCAACGATGAAAAGAATATTGGAGGTATCGATGCGGATATATTCTTGCTGCGGATGTTTCCGGCCGCCTTTGGGAGGGATGCTGGCAACCGTCCCCTCGATGATCTTGAGCAATGCTTGCTGCACGCCCTCACCGGAGACGTCGCGCGTAATGGAAGGGCCATCGGCCTTCCGGCTGATCTTATCGATCTCGTCGATATAGATAATCCCCTTGGACGCGGCTTCCAGATCGTAGTCGGCGTTATGCAGCAATTGCACCAAGATGTTTTCCACGTCTTCGCCCACGTAACCGGCTTCCGTCAACGTCGTGGCGTCCGCGATGGCAAACGGCACCTTGAGAATGCGCGCCAGCGTCCGGGCCATGAGCGTCTTGCCCGATCCCGTCGGCCCAATGAGCAGGATATTGCTCTTGTCGAGCTCGACATCGTTCTTTGTGGAACGATATCGGATACGCTTGTAGTGGTTATACACAGCGACAGAAAGAATCTTTTTCGATTCATCCTGCCCAATAATATATTCGTCCAACGCTTTCTTAATGTCCTGAGGAAGAGGAATTTCCTCATTTTTCATCTGATCTTGCTGCACTTCCTTGCGCAAGAGATCATCACACGCCCGAATGCACTCATTGCAAATGAATACGTTGGGCCCTGCGATCAGACGCTCGACTTCGTCTTGCGTCTTTCCGCAGAACGTACAACTAAAGGTACGAACTTTTTTCGTCGTCACGAATCCTTTCTCCTCACTCTTGCGGCGCCTGCTTGCGTGAGGTGAGCACCTGGTCCACCACGCCGTACGCTTTGGCCTCTTCTGCAGTCATAAAATAATCGCGTTCCGTATCCTGTTCCACCCGTTCCACGTTTTGTCCCGTATGCTGCGCCAAAATGGCGTTCAAGCGGGCGCGGAGCCGGATGATCTCCCGAGCCTGGATATCGATGTCCGTTGCCTGACCCTGAAAGCCCCCCATGGGCTGGTGGATGAGGACGCGGGAATTGGGCAGGCAATAGCGCATCCCCGGAGCCCCTGCGGCAAGCAGCACCGCCGCCATGCTCGCAGCCTGGCCGATGCAGAGTGTGGCCACCGGCGCGGAGATGTACTGCATGGTGTCATAGATGGCGAGACCAGCGGTCACCGATCCGCCTGGAGAGTTGATATACAGGTTGATCTGTTTGTCCGGCTGCTCCGACTCCAAAAAAAGCAATTGCGCGCACACAAGATTGGCCACATGATCATCAATGGGCGTTCCCAAAAGAATGATGCGATCTTTGAGCAGGCGCGAATAAATATCGTACATCCGTTCGCCGCGGCTCGTATTTTCAATGACAAATACGGAATTATGGACCATAGATGCTCCTTGCCGTGCTGAAGACTCTCATGGGGAAAGATAGCCAACCCCAAGGGGGTGTCAATAGCGGCCATAAAAAAAGGCTGAAGGGCCAACCCGGCGCCTCCAGCCCCAGGATGACCCATCGTCCGTGGTTATTCTGCCTCGTTCTTGGGCGGCACCTTGGTGATGACCGCGTTTTGGTAGACCAAATCCATGGCCTTGTCCGCCAGCACGCGATCCTTGAGCGGGATCATCAGGTTGTGCTGCTCGTAATGGTCCTTGAGGGCGTGGAAGTCCTGGCCCGTGGCGATGGCCATCTTCTGGAGCACCACATCCACCTCTGCAGGCTCCACGGTCAAGGCCTCGGCCTGGGCGATGGCGAGAAGCACCAGAGACGACTTCACCGCATCTTCGGCCGCAGGACGCAACTCTGCGCGCAGCTCTTCCGGGGTCTTGCCCAAGGAGGCAAAGGACTTGCCCTGCGCCTCCAGCTTGCGACGCAGGTCCGCCAGGCGTGAATCAATGTCCTCTTCCACCAGACTCTCGGGCAGTTGGAAGTCCACCTGAGATTTAATGTGATCGAGCAACTTCTTCTGGGCGTCGCCGCGCACCAAGTCCTTGCGCGTCTCCAAGTAGGCTTTCTCGATGTTCGACCGCAGATCGTCCACCGACTCATAACCCAACTGCGTGGCAAAATCGTCGTCCAAGGGCGGCAACTCTTTGCGTTTGATGGCGTGGAGCTCCACGCGCATGGTCACGGTCTTGCCCGCCAAGTCTTCGTTCAAAAAGTCTTCCGGGAAGGTCACTTCGCCCTCAGTGCTCGATCCAGGGGTGAGCGAGCGCACCAGTTCTTCAAACTGCGGCAATGCCCCCCCAGTACCCAGCGGCATTTCGAACTTGCTGGCACCAATACCTTCCAGCTTTTCGCCGTCCTGGAACGCCTGGAAATCGATGATCACCACCTCGCCATCCGCGGGCTGCCGTTCTTCCTTGACAACCACCATCTGGCTCATGCGATCCCGCAAGCGGTCGATGACCTGATTGATGGCGGCTTCATCGGCCACCACTTCTTCCTCCTCCACTTCCAGGCCCTTGTACTCAGGGAGGTCAATGGGAGGAGCCACTTCGAAGGTGAACGAATAGGTAAAGGGGGTGCCGCGCTCCATTTCTTTGGCGTCCACGTCGATACGCGACAGCGGGGCCAAGTTGAGCTCGTTCATGATCTCATTGATATGATAGTTGATCAGGTCCGTGGTGGCTTCCCCGTAGATCTGCTTCTTGTATTTGGCCTCCACAATGGAGGACGGGACCTTACCCTTGCGGAAACCCTTGATATCTATTCCGCCACGATACAAAGCAATCGTCGCGGAAATAGCGGCATCGACTTCTTCAGCGTCCACCGTGACGTGGACTTTGCGTTTGATCGGGGAAAGCTCTTCCAGCGTGTATTCCATGAATCCTGATCCTCCTTGAGATTTGGCCGTGGTGCGAGAGGGGGGACTCGAACCCCCACGGTTCCCCGCTAGATCCTAAGTCTAGTGCGTCTACCAGTTTCGCCACTCTCGCCTTTCTGGCAAAGGCCCGCTTTTAGTGACGGCGCAGCCAGGTGTCAAATGGCCGAAAATTCGCCAGGGAGCTCTGGCGTCTTCCCATTGCCAAGAATTCCCCCATAGGATACAAAACCCATCCACTTTTTCTATTGAGGCACTCCATGGCATCGTTGCCCCACACACTCCTGCTCGAATCCTGTACACGCCACGCAGGCCGCACCGCCTGCATCTACCGCGCAGACGGCAAAGAAATTCGTGTCCGCTACGAGAAGCTGGCCGAAGACGTGCTCATTTTGGCCAAGGCCTTTCATGAGCACGGCATCCATGCGGGGGAAAAAATTTTTTTCCTCTCCGACAATCGCTACGCCTGGATCGTTACGGACCTCGCCCTCCAAGTACTTGGCGCCATCAGCGTCCCTCGGGGGAGCGACACCCCAGAGCCCGAGATTGAATACATCATTACCCACAGTGAAGCACGCTTCGCCATCGTGGAAACCGACGCTCTGGCAGAACACTACGAATCCCTTTTCCAGAAGCTGCGTCTCAAGAAAATTTTCGTCATGACCGGAGACAGCCACCGGCGGGGCCATGTACTCTCCTACACGCACATCCTCGGAGACCGATGCATCGCGCCCCGAGACGAGACCTGGTTCCACGATCTCATCGCCTCGCGCCACGCCGACGAAATCTTCACCATCATCTACACCTCCGGGACCACGGGCGTACCGAAAGGAGTCCCCCTCACCCACGGCAACGTCCTCCACAACGTCCGTAACTTGCCCGACCTCATTCACCTTGAGGCCAGTGACGTTTGGGTCTCCATCCTGCCCACGTGGCATGTCTTCGAGCGTACCGCCGAGTACATCGCCCTGTCGCGCGGCTCGTGCCTCGTCTACTCCTCCATCCGCACCTTCGCCGCCGACCTGACCACCTATCGCCCCACCTTGGTGGCCACCGTGCCCCGCATTTGGGAGTCGCTCTACAAGAAGGTCAACGCCGCCAT
>DPEO01000153.1 GCA_003530935.1 Desulfomicrobiaceae bacterium
TCCTCCGGTTCCACCAGCCCCGCCGCCACGGCCGGATACAAGGCGAGGATGCTCGCGGTAGGATAGCAGCCCGGATTGGCCACCAGGCGCGCTCCAGCCACGGCTTCGGCGTAGAGCTCGGGCAGGCCGTACACGGCTTCGGGCACCAACTTTGGACATGCGTGATCCGTGGCATACCACGCGGTGTACGTTCCCACATCCCGCAGCCGGAAATCCGCACTGAGGTCCACCACCCGGCAGCCTGCGGCCACGAGCTCCCTGGCCGCATGCATGGCCGTGCCGTGGGGGACCGCCAAAAAGACCACGTCGCAGGCGGCGGCCAAGGCGGCGTAATCCGGAGACTGCACCGGGACCTCCGCCATGGTGGTGCCATACAGATGAGGATAGAGATCTCCCAAGCGCTTGCCCGCCTCGGCCCGAGAGGTGGCGGCCACGAGTTCCATACCCGGGTGATGGAGTACCAGGCGGCACAACTCCATGCCCGTATATCCGGTCACCCCCACCAAACCCACGCGTTTGCGTTCCATGCCTTCCCCTCTATCCTGCCCGCTGCACATACTTGAGCCGCAACTCGTAGAGCAGATCCTTGAGCAAACGGGCTTCGGTATCCGTCAAATTTCCTTGCGTCTTACACTGCAGCATGCACAAGATCTCGATGGTCTGTTTGGCGGCGATCAAGTCAGTGCGCACCACACCGCTTTCCGGTTCCGGCACTTCCCCCAAATGCACCAGGGCCGTGGAGGCCATGGAGAGCACAAAGGTGGAAAAATCCACTTGCGGAAGTTCCTTGCACACGCACGAAAGATCTTCTTGGGTGCTCATAGCGCCTCCTCGGGCAGTCCTGCCTGCAGGGCGGCTTCGTACGCCGCCATGGCGTCTTCCAAATACGTACGGGCCGCGCTGAAACCGCCGGCCTCCATGATTCCCTGACGCAGGGCATAGAGCCCGGCCAGAAGATCGCCGAAATCCACGTGTCCCATATGGCCGAGGCGGACAATCCGGCCCTTGAGCTGTCCTTGCCCGCCGGCCATGACCACGCCCCGCTTGGCCGCGGACTGCAACACCCGGTCCCCGTCCACTCCAGCAGGCAGACGCACGGCAGTGAGGCCCCAGGTGAAATGTGTCTTGGCCAAGAGCTCCAGCCCCAGACTCTGCACGCCGCGCCGGGCCATGCAGGTCAGGGCCCATTGTTTCCGAAAGACCTGTTCCATGCCTGCTTCTTCGAAAAGGGCAAGGCTGACGGCCAGGCCCCGCAGGAGATTCACCGGCGAGGTAAAGAGCGTCTGCCCCTGCCGGGCCTTGGCACGTTCGGCAAGCAGGTTGAAATAGAAATGCCGCGGCCCCAAGGACTCCGCCTTGGCCCAGGCGCGCTCGGAAAGGGCCGCCAAGGCCAGACCGGGCGGCAGCATGAGGCCTTTTTGCGATCCGGTGAGCAGGGCGTCGATCCCCCAAGCATCCATGGGACAGGGAGAAACCCCCACCGCAGAGATGCCATCCGCCACCAAAAGCACCGAGCGCTGCCGAGTGATGGCGGCGAGTTCACGCACCGGATGGAGCACCCCGGTGGACGTCTCGGAGACCTGCACCAGCACCCCCGCAACATTCGGATCCGCATCCAGGACCGCGCGCAGCTGCTGCGGGTCCACGGCCGTACCCCAGGGCACGGCAAGCACCGTCACCGCAAGCCCCAAGCTCTCGGCGATCTCCCGCCAGCGCTCGCCGAATTTTCCGCCTTCCACCACCACGACCTTTTCTCCCGGGGCAAAAAGGCTCCCTGCCACGGCCACCATGGCGCCGGTGCCGGAGCACGAAAGAGGCAAGACCGGCTGGGTCGTGCCAAAGAGCCGCATGAGGCGCGGTTGGAGCTCTTCCATGATCTCCACGAAGGCGGCCTTGCGGTGGTGGATCATGTCCTGCGCCAGGGCCAGACGCACGGCTTCGGGCAGCGGAGTGGGGCCTGGGGTCAGAAGTCGCAACTTATGTTCCATTGGTGTGGCAATCCTTGTGTTCATCGAATCCGCACAAATCCTATCCATGGGCCGCGGCCCAGTCCGGACCAATACCGAAATCCACCGCCAGGGGGACCTGCAGGGAAACCACGGAGGTCATGATGGCCGCCACCCGCTCCCCCACCGCCTGGGCGGCAGCCGTAGGGGCCTCCAGGACAAGTTCGTCATGCACCTGCAAAAGGAGCGCGCCTCCCAGCTGGCGCACCGTGGCATCCTCCTCCACCTGGAGCATGGCCATTTTGATGATGTCCGCCGCCGACCCCTGCACCACGGTGTTGACGGCCATACGCCGGGCGGCCTGAAGGACCACGGGATTTGCCGAAGTCATACCTGGAAGGAGTCGGCGCCGTCCAGCCAGGGTAAGCACATACCCCTGCCGCCGGGCGGACTCTTCCACCATCGAATAAAACTCCCGCACTCCGCCCAGTTTTTCGAAATACCGCGCGATAAACGCCTTGGCCTCCTTTTGGGTGATCCCGAGCTCGCGGGCCAGTTTGGCCGGACCCATGCCGTAGAGCAACCCAAAATTGATGGTCTTGGCCCGGCGCCGCTCTTCTTTGCCCACAGCCTCTGGCGGGAGATCGAAAAGCAGGCTGGCGGTGCGCGTATGGATGTCTTCTCCCTGGGCAAAGGCGGCAGTGAGGGCAGGGTCCGCGCTCAAGTGGGCGAGCACGCGCAACTCGATTTGCGAATAGTCCGCAGCGATGAGCGCCTTTCCCGGCGGGGCCACGAAGCACGCCCGCACCGGGGCGCCCAGCGGCCCCCGGATGGGGATGTTTTGCAAGTTGGGGTCGCTGCTGGAAAGGCGACCGGTGGCTGTGGCCAGGTGGTTGAAGGTGGTGTGGATGCGGTCTGTAGCGTCGGCAGCGGCGGGAAGCGGCACGAGATAGGTGGAGCGCAGCTTCTCCAGCATGCGAAACTCCAAGACCATCTCCACCACGGGGTGGGCATGGCGGATCGCCTCCAGGGCCTCCACCGCCGTGGAGCGCGCCCCGCCTGCGGTCTTGCGCGGCGCAGGCAGTCCCAATTGATCGTAGAGCACCTGAGCAAGCTGTTGGCTGGATCGGATGTTGAACTGCGTTCCAGAAGCAGCATAAATACGCTGGGTCAGATCCTCCAAGCGCGCCTCCACCTGCTCCAGCAAGTTCGCGCACCGCGCCCTGTCCAAGGCGATGCCGCGCGCCTCCATGGCCACGAGCACCCGCACCAGCGGCAGCTCCAAGCGCAAATAGAGGTCCGTAAGCCCAGCCGCCTCGAGACGCTCCTGGAGCACTTCCCCGGCCCGGGCCACGGCGCGGGCACCGACGGCAGCAGTGTCCCCCAAAAGCTGGCCAGCCAAACGCGGCCAAGAATAGTCCCGGGCTTCGGGATCCAGGAGATAGGCCATGAGTTCCACGTCCCATACCGCGGCCCACGCATCCATCTCCCATCCTGCCCGGCGCAGCGCCTTGGAAGAGACCACGGTCCCCCTGACCTGATCCAGGGCGCGGCGCGGCGGCGGGCCAGGCACACGCCACAAATGCTCGCCTGCGGCAAGCTCCGTCACGTCGTCTTCCCGCCAAAGGGCAACCGCCTGGCCGGAAAGATCCGGAAGATCCTCCCACGAAGCCAGTGTGCGCGCCGCCGGAGCGGGGCCCTGCCGCGGCGCAGAGGGGAAGCCCACAAATTCCTGCAGTTCGGCTTCCAAAGAGCGGAAGCCAAAGCGTTGCACCAAGGCGGCCACTTTCTCCGGGTCCATGGGGCTTCGCGCCAAATCTTCCCAGGTGATCTCCGGGACACAGTCCGTGCGCAGGGTGGTGAGCTCCCGGTAGACGAACACGTCCTCCATGTGGGGAGAGAGCAACTTTTGGTCCTTGGGGGACAACTGATGGAGATTGGCGCACAAGGACTCCAGGTCCGGAAACTGGCGCAGCCAGCGGGCCGCGGTTTTGGGTCCCACCCGGGGCACTCCGGGGATGTTGTCCACACTATCGCCGGTGAGCGCCTGAAAATCCGGCCACTGCGCCGCCGTGACGCCATGGGTGGCCAAAACGTCCGCCGCCTGGGTGATCCGTTCGCCCCGGCCCGCAGGGTCCCACAACACCACCGACGGCCCAAGACATTGGCACAGGTCTTTGTCCGCGCCCACCAAGACCACCCGGCGGGCGGCAAATCGCGCCGCCAGACTGGCGAGGACGTCGTCGGCCTCACAGCCGTCTTGGGCGAGCACCGGGATGCCCAGATGCGCCACCGCCTCGCGAATGGCGGGAATCTGTACGGCCAAGTCCTCGGCCATGGCGGGTCTGCCCGCCTTGTAGGCAGGAAAACGCTCGTGCCGAAAGGTGGGACCGCGGCCTTCCATGACAAAGGCGATATGAGTGGGATCCTCTTCGCGCAGGATCTTCAAAAGGACGCGGAAAACGAAAAACAACGCGCTGGTGGGAAAACCGTCCGGAGCGCGAAAATCCGGATAGGCGTGGAAACCACGATGGATGAAGGCATGGCCATCCACCAGGAAGAGCGGCGGAGTTTTCCATCCCAACGAAGCGGCTACTGACATGGGCCATCCTCTTTGCGTTTTCGGGAGCAGGCCTGCAGACGATTCCACACGAATTGGCTCACGTGCTGGTCACTGACGTTGGCCAAGGGGATTTCCGCCCGGGCCATGGTGCGATGCCCGCCTGCAGAGCCGAACTCGCCAAAAAGGCGCTGGGCGTATTTGCCCATATCCTGACGCAATCCATCTCCACGAAAAACCACAACCAATCGATCTTGAAAAATACCACTGACAATTGTTGCAGAAACTCCATGGACTCGCAGAAAAAAATCCGCAAGAATGACCAAAATGTCGCTGGATTCTACTTTACCCATGAAAATGAAGATGCCTTTTCCAAAAACACGTATTTTACGAAATGCTTGAGCAAAATACGTGAGCCACTCTAATTTGAATTCCGAGCGGATAATTTTATGGAGTAATGGACGATTGTAAAATTTCGCAAGATACCGAAATGCACGCATGTCCGTATCATGAAAATCACGCTCAAAGCTTTGTGTGTCGGTCTTGATGCCGTAGAGCAAAGCAGTGGCTAAGAGCTTTCCCGGTCGGATATCGAGATTATAGAGATACTCAGTCATGATCGTGGAATTGGCGCCGTATTCGGAGACAATTTCCACAAAATCCGCCTGCACCGGAGATTCTGGTGCCTTGGGATGGTGATCGATGACCAAAGAAAAAGGAATGTCTGTGAGTTGGGTATTGTGGTGCGGCTGGGAATCCACCAAGGCGAAACGGTCATACTGGGCGCGAAGCAACGGCGTGTATTTCTTGGAGGGGATGCGCAAAAGGCGCATCATAGCCAGGTTGTCCGGCCGGGAGATCTCATTGACATGGGCAATGCCCACCTCCGCCACACGACCGGCCATGATGCGTTTGAGCGCCATGGCCGAGGCCATGGCGTCCGGATCGGCAACGATCACAATGAGCCAACGCTCATTTTTGTCCAATAAATCGAGAAGCTTCTCCAACTTCGGCCCAAGCTTGCGAAAGTATGCCATACCGGCCTCACTTGAGGGTTTGGGGTAACCCAGCCACCACCAGATAGACGTGCTGGCACACGGCCGCAAGCTTCTGGTGCAGGCCCCCCAGGGCGCGGGCCAACCTGCGGGCCCCGGCGTCCATCACCAAGGGGGAAAGTCCCATCTCCTGAGATACCATAAGAAGCCGCCCCTGCCGCCAGTTTTCCACCACATCCATCAAGGCGGCGCTCTCCGCTGACCACACCCCGGCATCCAGGGCGGCAAAGGCCCAAAAATCGAGACTCTCCACCAAGACGGACGTCCCTTGCAGGCTCCTGAGCGCTGCCGCCAGATGCACGCCGCACTCCACCACCGGCAAATGCTCCGGGCGCTCCCGACGATGCGCCTCGATCTGCTCTCGAAAGCCAAGGTCATGGGCCTTGCCCGTGGCGAGAAAGACCGGATGGGGAAAGGAAAGCAGCCGCTCCACGGCAAACCGAGACTTGCCTGAAGCAGCGCCCCCTAAAATCAACTCGACCATGAAAGCCCCCACTCCTGCGCCCACTGAGAAAGAGTTGCTGCGCTCGCCTCCCAATGGGGCCAGGAAAAGACTTCCAGCACCAATGACACCGGCGCAGCTGCCGCAAACGCAGCGGTGGCGCAGAGGATCTGGCGCAAAAACTCTGGATCCGGAAACGCTCCAAGGGGCAGGTGCCGACCCGAAGGCTCGCCGCCGTAGACGTGCAGCAGGCGGATACGGGAAAAGAAATCCGGAAGATCGAGAATGCGCTGCTGGCCATAGGTGACAAGGTGCCCCACGTCCAAACACACCCCGAGGTTATATGCCTCGATCAGCGGCCAGACTGCCGTAAGATCGGCTCCGGGGACGTTTTCGAGGGCCAGGGACGCCGTCAGTTTTGGAGAGCGCTCCAGAAGCCCTTCCAGCTGGTAGGGCGTCGGCGGATGCAGCACCAAGGCGTGCGGGCCGACGAAGGCGGCCTTGTGGACCAAGGCATCGATGGCCGCTCCCGCAGCTTCCACACCGCGCTCCCACGGCACATCCAGCGGCAAATGCACGTGGTAGCACAGAGGAAGCGTGGCAAGCTCCGAGGGAAGGTCCTCTTCGCCGTACGCGAGACACGCCTCGGTTTCCAAAAACATAAGCGCCACCTCAGGCACCACGCCAGCCAGGCGCGCACACGCCGGCCCCACGGGCAAGGGATACACACACGAAGGGGCTGCACGGCAAAACGCGTTCATGGGAACACCAGTTGCCGGGAGACGACCTTGGTGCGCTCATCTACGAGCCGCACCACATCGCTGGGAATTTGGGAAAGAAACCGCGACGGCGCCATGGTCTGCACCTTTCCCCAAAGGCGACGCTGCCGAGAGGAAGTGAGGACAAGGCGCCGCTTGGCCCGGGTGAGGGCAACGTAGAAGATGCGCATCTCTTCCTCCTCAGGGCTCTCTGCCCACGGCAGTAGCCCATCTTCGAGGCATGGCACAAA
>DPEO01000133.1 GCA_003530935.1 Desulfomicrobiaceae bacterium
GCCATCTGGTCACCGTCGAAGTCGGCGTTGAAGGCCGTGCACACGAGCGGATGCAGCCGAATGGCCTTGCCTTCCACCAACAGGGGTTCAAAGGCCTGGATACCCAGACGGTGCAAGGTGGGCGCCCGGTTGAGGAGAATGGGGTATTCACGCACCACCTCCTCGAGCACGTCCCACACCGCCACCTCTTCCCGCTCCACCATCTTCTTCGCGCTCTTGATGGTGCTCGCGATGCCACGCTCTTCCAGTTTGGCGTATACAAACGGTTTGAAGAGCTCCAAAGCCATCTTCTTGGGCAGACCGCATTGGTGGAGCTTCAAGGACGGCCCCACCACGATCACGGAGCGACCCGAGTAGTCCACGCGCTTGCCCAAAAGGTTCTGCCGGAAGCGCCCCTGCTTGCCCTTGATCATGTCGGACAAGGACTTGAGAGGACGACCATTGGTGCCGGTAATGGCCCGGCCGCGGCGGCCGTTGTCGAACAAGGCGTCCACCGACTCCTGGAGCATGCGCTTTTCGTTGCGGATAATGATGTCCGGCGCACCGAGCTCCAAAAGACGCTTCAGACGATTGTTGCGGTTGATGACCCGACGGTAGAGGTCGTTCAAGTCAGAAGTGGCGAACCGGCCGCCATCCAAGGGGACCAAAGGCCGCAATTCCGGCGGAATGACCGGAATGACGTCGAGGATCATCCACTCAGGCTTGTTGCCGGACTCCAAAAAGGCCTCGATGATCTTAAGTCGCTTGGCGAGCTTCTTCTTCTTGGTCACAGAGCGCGTGGTCTGCGACTCCTCCCGCAGCTGCACCCGCAAGGTAGGCAAGTCGAGCTCTTGCAACAGCAGCTTGATGGACTCCGCGCCCATGCCCACTTTAATGGCATCTTCGCCATAATGATCCAAAATCTGAAAGTACTGCTCCTCTGAGATGACCTGCTTTTTCTGCAACGTCGTCTCACCGGGATCCAAGATAATATACGAATCGAAGTAAAGCACCTTTTCCAGATCGGCCATAGTCATGTCGAGCAATGTTCCGATCTTGGAAGGAAGCGATTTGAGAAACCAAATATGCGCAACAGGAGCGGCAAGCTCGATATGGCCCATGCGCTCGCGGCGAACTTTAGAAGCGATGACCTCCACGCCGCACTTTTCGCACACGATACCCCGGTGCTTCATGCGCTTGTATTTGCCGCAGTTACACTCATAGTCCTTCACTGGGCCAAAGATCTTGGCACAGAATAGGCCGTCTCGCTCCGGCTTGAATGTTCTATAATTGATGGTCTCCGGCTTTTTCACCTCACCATACGACCATTCACGGATCTTTTCTGGAGAGGCGAGACTGATGCCGATGGCCTTCAGATTCTGGCTATTGAACAGCGTAGTGGCACTGCCACGCTGGGTAAAAAGGTCATCCAGGGTCATACTGCAATCCTCGCGGGTTGGCCGTTATATATCCTCAAGAGCCATCTTACTTACGCTTGGCGCGCTTTTTGGGGTCCTCTTCGATGAGGGACACCTCCAGACCCAAGGCCATCATTTCCTTCACCAAGACGTTGAACGATTCCGGCATGCCGCTTTCCAAGAAATTGGAGCCCTTGACGATTTTCTCGTACATCTTCACGCGCCCGTTGACGTCGTCGGATTTGACGGTGAGGAATTCCTGCAAGAGATGGGCAGCACCATACGCTTCCAAGGCCCATACTTCCATCTCTCCCAAACGCTGGCCGCCGAACTGGGCCTTACCGCCCAAGGGTTGTTGCGTGACCAGGGAGTAGGGGCCTGTGGAGCGGGCATGGATCTTTTCGTCCACCAGATGGTGGAGCTTCAGATAATACATGTAGCCCACCGTGACGCGGCTGTAGAAGGGTTCGCCGGTGCGGCCGTCATAGAGCAGGGCCTTGCCGTCATCAGGGAGGCCGGCTTTCTGGAGAAGCGCCCAAATCTCCTCTTCACGAGCGCCGTCAAAGACCGGAGTCTTCATGACGATGCCTTTTTTGAGGGCGCGAGCCGTCTCCAGGATTTCCTCGTCGTCCATAGCGTCGATGAGCTCCTGGGTCTCCGGGGCGTCAAAGATGGTCTTCATCTCTTTGCGTACCACCTGCACGTGCTCGCCGCGCTCCACCATGGCCGCGATCTGCTCGCCCAGCCCCTTGGCGGCCCAGCCCAAGTGCGTCTCCATGATCTGCCCGATGTTCATACGCGAGGGCACGCCCAAGGGGTTGAGGACCACGTCCACCGGCGTGCCGTCGGCGAAGAAGGGCATGTCCTCTTCGGGGAGGATGTTGGATACCACGCCTTTGTTGCCGTGGCGGCCGGCCATCTTGTCACCGACATTGAGCTTGCGCTTCACGGCGATGTACACCTTGACCATCTTGATGACGCCCGGGGGCAAATCATCGCCTTCCGTGACCTTGGCACGCTTGTTGTCGTAGTAGTCTTTAATAAATTTAACCTGAAGATCGTACTGTTCCAGCATGACCTTCACGGCTTCATTGGCCTCCTTGGCGGCGAAGAGTCCTGCAAGCTTTTTGATGGGCAGCTCTTGCAGGACTTCCCAACGCATGGGCTGACCAGCCTCAAGGATGATCTCTCCTTTGCGCTTACCCGGGACGCTCTTGGAGACGATCTTGTTTTTGCAAATCTCCCAAATGCGCTCCCGGGTGCGCTGCGTCAGGCTGGCAATATAGAGCTGCTCCCGCTGATCGAGGCGGTCCAACTCATAACGCTCGATCTCCTTGGCGCGCTCATCCTTTTCCCCGGAGCGGCGGTTGAAGACCTTGACGTCGATCACCGTCCCTTCGATCCCCGGCGGCACCTTGAGGGAGGTGTTCTTCACATCCCGGGCCTTGTCACCGAAAATCGCCCGCAGCAGGCGCTCCTCCGGGGTGAGCTGCGTCTCGCCCTTGGGCGTAATCTTGCCCACCAGGATGTCCTCGGCTTTGACCCGAGCACCGATGCGGATGATGCCGCTGTCATCGAGGTTACGCAGCATATCTTCGCCCACATTGGGAATGTCCCGAGTGATCTCTTCCGGCCCCAATTTGGTGTCCCGGGCGAAGACATCGAACTCCTCGATATGGATGGAGGTGTAGACGTCCTCTTTGACCATGCGCTCCGAGATGAGGATGGAGTCTTCGTAGTTGTACCCACACCAGGGCATGAAGGCCACCAAGAGATTCTTCCCGAGGGCGAGCTCGCCATCTTTGATGGCCGGGCCATCGGCAAGGATATCCCCTTTACGCACCCGGTCACCGATACGCACCCGCGGCTTCTGTCCGAAACAGCTGTTCTGATTGGATTTGTGGAATTTCTGGAGGTCGTAGAACCGCACCCCTCCGGTTTGCGGAAAAAGGTCGGCGTCGTCATAAGCCACGACGACGCGGTCAGCATCCACGTAGCTCACGACCCCGTCGGCTTCCGCAAGGAGGCAGGCCCCGGAATCCCGCGCCACCACACCTTCGATGCCGGTCCCCACCAAAGGCTCTTCCGCCCGCAAAAGCGGCACGGCCTGACGCTGCATGTTGGAACCCATGAGGGCGCGGTTGGCGTCATCGTGCTCCAAGAACGGGATGAGCGCCGAAGAGATGGACACGATCTGGCTCGGGGAAATGTCCATGAGGGTCACTTCCTCGCGGGGCACCAGCGCCACTTCCCCGTCCACACGCGCCTCGATCAGCGGATCCACGAACTCCTTGGTCTCCGGATCAAAACGGGCGTTGGCCTGGGCGATGACTTGGCCTGCCTCCTCGGAGGCATCGAAATACCGTACCTCGTCGGTAATCTTGCCTTCGCGGACCAGCCGATACGGAGTCTCGATGAATCCAAAGTCATTGACCTGGGCATGGGTCGTCAGGGAGACGATCAGGCCGATATTGGGGCCTTCCGGGGTCTCGATGGGGCAAATGCGACCATAATGACTGACATGGACGTCGCGGACCTCGAACCCCGCCCGTTCGCGGGTCAAACCACCAGGCCCCAAGGCCGAAAGACGACGCTTGTGGGTCACTTCCGAAAGCGGGTTGGTCTGATCCATGAACTGGGAAAGCTGGGAAGTGCCGAAGAACTCCTTGAGCACCGCAGTCACCGGCTTGGGGTTCACCAGATCATGGGGCATGAGGGTCGAGACTTCCTGCAGGCTCATGCGTTCCTTGATGGCCCGCTCCATGCGCACCAAACCGATGCGGTACTGATTTTCCACCAGTTCGCCCACCGGGCGCACCCGGCGGTTGCCCAAGTGATCGATGTCATCGGCCGGGCCGTGGGTATCCTTCAGCTGCACCAGCTTCTTAATGGCACGGAAAACATCTTCGTTGCTGAGGGTACGATGATCGATGGGCAGATCCAACCCCAGGCGAGCATTGAGCTTGTAGCGCCCCACGGCCGAAAGGTCGTAGTAATCCGGATTACGGAACAGGTTGTCGAAAAAGGTCGCCGCCACCTCGGGCGTTGGGGGCGAGCTGGGGCGCAGACGTTTGTAGATCTCGATCTGCGCGGCCTCCATGTCTTCGCACTTGTCCAGGTCCAAAGTATCCCGAATGGCCGTGGACACTTCCGGCCCAGTGCAGAAGATACAGGCGAACTCCGTGATCCCGGCCTCGCGACAGCGTTCCACCGCGCCCGCCACCAAAGGCTGGCCGGCACGAATGAGCACCTCGCCGGTCTCGGGGTGCACGATGTCCCGCATGGCGTATTCGGTCTCCAAAGACTCGGGACGCACGGCATAGTATTCGATCCCCGCACGGCGCATGCGCTGCCACGCCCCACGGGTGATGGGCTTGCCCGCAGCCACGAGCACCTTGCCGCCTGGCTCCACGATATCCTCATAGGCGGATTCGCGGCGCAAATTGTATTCCTCGACCTTGCGCAGCACCCGATCGCCGTCCAAGCGGAACGTCTCTGGCTGATAAAAATATGCCAGGATATCCTCGGTGCTCATGCCCATGGCCTTGAGCAGAATCGTCACCGGCATCTTGCGGCGGCGGTCGATGCGCACGTAAAGGATATCTTTGTGATCGAAATCAAAATCCAGCCACGAGCCGCGCATGGGAATGATGCGACAGCTGTAAAGCACCTTGCGGCTCGAATGCGTCTTGCCTGAGTCATGCTCGAACAATACGCCGGGGGAACGCTGCAACTGGTTGACAATAACCCGCTCGGTGCCATTTACCAAAAATGTTCCTTTGGGAGTAATGAGCGGGATGGTGCCAAAATACAGGTCCTGTTCCTTGATATCGTGAATAGAGCGGGCACCCGTTTCTTCATCAACATCGTACACGGCCAACCGAACTTTAAGCCGCAACGGCGCTTCATACGTCAGTCCCTTAGCGATACATTCATCGACATCGTATTTCGGCGGCAATATTTCGTAGCTGACGTATTCCAGTGTAGCAGTATTGTTGAAGTCGTGTATAGGAAAGACCGAACGAAACACGCCTTCCAAGCCTGTATTGGCTCGCATGCTCGGGGGAACATCGGCCTGAAGAAATTTGATATAAGAATCTAGCTGCAGGCTAAGCAGGTGGGGAAGGGACACGGAGTCTTTGATTCGTCCGAATTTTTTGATCAATTTTTTCATCGTTTCCCCTCGGAAAAGATGTTGCTGGGCAGGCAAGAGCTGAGCGGTCTTCAGGACAAGGGCCTAATGGTAGGGAAAAATCAAAAAAAGGCGTAAAGAGTGTAAGAGTCGCCCCTTACACTCTTTACGGAAAGCGAATGTGCGAAGGACAAAAGCTTACTTAACTTCAACTTGAGCGCCGGCCTCTTCCAACTGCTTTTTGGCATCCGCAGCGGCTTCCTTGGACACCGCTTCAAGGAGCACCGAGGGGGTCTCGTCCACTTTGGCCTTGGCCTCTTTGAGCCCCAGGTTGGTGAGGGCACGCACCACCTTGATGACACCGATCTTGTTGGCGCCGGCATCCTTCAGCACCACGTCGAATTCGGTTTTCTCTTCCACCGGGGCAGCGTCAGCGCCAGCGGCCGGAGCCATGGCCACCGCAGCCACCGGAGCAGCGGCAGAAACACCGAACTTCTCTTCCAATTCCTTGATGAACTCCGCGAGTTCGAGCACGGTCATGTTGGCAATGAACTCGACGACCTGTTCTTTGGTAATACCGGACATTGTTTCCTCCTCAAAAGTACACGGATTGGCTCATTCTTGTTCTTTCTTTTCCTTCAGAGCGCTCAAAACATTGAGCATGCCCCGCAGGACGTTGGCAAAGAGGCACACAAAGTTCTGCGGCACAGCGTTCATAGTACCCAGGACCTGCGCCAGCAGCTGCTCGCGGCTCGGCAGGTCAGAAAGGGCCTTTACAGCAGCCTCGTCCAGCAACTTGCCGTTGAGACTGGCGCAACGCACCGAAAACTTATCGTTCTTCTTTGCAAACTCCACCACGACTTTTGCTGCGACCACGGGATCATCATAGCCAAACGCCACGGCACTGCTGTACTTCAGCTTTTCTCCCAGCACATTGTGCGGGGTCTCGCTGAATGCAAGCCGCGCCAAGGTATTTTTGACCACCTGATAGTCACAGCCGGCCTCATGGAGCTTCGCTCGCAGCGGAGTCAACTGGGCCACGGAGAGACCTTGGAAATCGGTCACAATGGCCACCTGCGCCCGCTCGGCACGCTCCTTCAGACCTTCAATGATCTTGCCTTTTTCTGCCCTATCCACACGTCACCTCTTGCTTACGCTTCAGGCAGAATGAGCCTCGAGTCTCCGCAGGATATTAAGGTTGCCCGCCTGCTCTCTCGGACTCATCTTCCTTCTTATGGGGAACACTATTCAGCCCGGCGCAGGCTCGCCACGTCCACCTTGATGCCCGGCCCCATGGTCGAAGACACCGAAATAGCCTTGAGGTAGGTCCCCTTGGCCGAGGCAGGCTTGAGCTTGACCAGGGCATCCACCAACACCCGCATGTTGCCCAAAAGCTTCTCCACACCAAAGGAAACCTTGCCAATGGGGGCATGCACCACGCCGGCCTTGTCCACGCGGAATTCTACCTTGCCGGCCAAGAGTTCCTTGATGGCATTCTCCAAGTCGAAGGTCACGGTACCCGTCTTGGCGTTGGGCATAAGGCCGCGCGGGCCGAGAATCTTCCCGATCTTGCCCACAACCCCCATCATGTCCGGAGTCGCCACGGCCTTATCGAACTCCAACCAGCCGCCCCGAATCTTTTCCACCAAGTCATCGCCGCCCGCCTCGACGGCACCGGC
>DPEO01000062.1 GCA_003530935.1 Desulfomicrobiaceae bacterium
TTCACCAATGCCTACTTCTTGGGTGGCCATGAGGCCTACTACTTGCCGCCGGAAGTGAATCTCATCGCCACGGCCCATTACTTGGAAGCCCTGCACCTGCAGGTGAAGGCGGCCCGGGCCATGGCGGTGTTCGGCGCCAAGAACCCGCACACCCAGTTCACCGTGGTGGGCGGCGTCACCTGCTACGATGGCCTCACCGAAGCCCGTATCAGCGAGTTCGTGAGTCTGTTCAAAGAGACCAAGCAGTTCATCGACGAATGCTACATCCCGGATCTCTTGGCCGTGGCCTCTTTCTACAAAGATTGGGCGGGCATCGGCGGGACCACCAACTTCATGAGCTTTGGCGAGTTTCCGGCCATCGAGAGCGATCTCAACAGCCGGTGGCTGCCTCCGGGCGTCATCTACAAGCGTGATCTCGCCAATGTGCAGGCCTTTGATCCCAAGCTCATCACCGAGCATGTGCGCCACAGCTGGTACGAAGGCGACAAGGCCCTGCATCCTTTCCAGGGTGTGACGGAGCCCAAATACACCTCCTACGAAGATCGGGATCGCTATTCCTGGATGAAGGCCCCGCGCTACAACGAGACCGCGGTGGAAACCGGGCCGCTCGCCACGGTGCTCGTGGCCTATGCCAAGGGCCATCCCGAGGTGAAGGCGCAGGTGGATGCGGTGCTCAAGCATTTGGGCGTGGGCCCCGAAGCTTTGTTCTCCACGCTGGGCCGCACGGCTGCCCGGGCCATTGAGACCAAGGTCATCGCGGACAAATTGCTTGATTGGGTGGGCGCGCTGTCCGCCAACATCAAGCAGGGCAACACCAAGATCTATCAGGAATGGAAGATGCCCGACGAGGCCGAGGGCGTGGGCTTCGTGAACGCCCCGCGTGGTGGCCTCAGCCATTGGATCCGCATCAAGGGCGGCAAGATCGAGAACTTCCAATTGGTGGTGCCGTCCACGTGGAACTTGGGGCCGCGCTGCGCCAAGGGCCAGCTCTCCGCTGTGGAAGAGGCCCTGATCGGCACGCCTATTGCGGATCCCGAGCGTCCGGTGGAAATCCTGCGCACCGTGCACTCCTTTGACCCGTGTATTGCTTGCGGCGTGCACGTCATTGATTCCCGGACCAACCAGGTGCGGGTCTTCCGTGTACTCTAATTCTGCACTCGTATGAGGTCGCACGGCGGGCTGGGAGAACCTGGCCCGCCGTTTTGCCATTGCAGTCAGGAGGTATTGTGACGCAAATACTCGTGTTGGGGGTGGGGAACATCCTCTTTACGGATGAGGGGATCGGCGTGCGGTGCGTGGAAATCCTGCAGCAGCAGTATCGCTTTTCCGACAATGTGACGCTCATGGATGGCGGCACTCTGGGGACGAAACTCATGGGACCGCTCATGGACGCGGATTTCGTGGTCGTGTGCGATGCAGTGCTGGGTGACGGCCCGCCAGGCTCTGTCTATCGTCTTGAGGGAGATGACTTGCGCAAGAGTCTGGCCTTTCGGGACTCCATGCACCAAACCGATTTGGTGGATACCTTGACCATGTGCGGGCTTGCAGGCAAACGGCCCCATGCCGTGGTGATCGGCATGGAGCCGGCGGACTATCAGACCATGGCCGTGGAGCTTTCCTCGGTGGCGCAGGCCGCCATGCCGGCCATGGTGCAGGCGGTGTTGCAGGAAGTCACCGCCGCTGGTGGTACTTTTTCTCCCCAAGCCGTGTGAGGTGTCCTATGTGTTTGGCCATTCCTGCCCGCATTGAACGTATCGACAATGGCGTCGCCACCTGCCGCGTGGGAGAGGGCGAGACCTTTGTGCAGGCCTCGCTCATGCTCTTGCCGGAACCGGCGGAGGTGGGCGACTACCTCATCATCCATGCGGGGTTTGCCATCCGCAAATTGGATCTCCAAGAAGCGCAGGAGTCCTTGACCATCCTGCGCGAGCTCGCCGAGGCCTACGAACGCGAACAGGCCCGCTACGCCCAGCCCACCGCATAAACGAAAATAGCCCGGCCGTGGAGATCACGTCCGGGCCATGATGCCGTGGGCCGTGCGTGCTGGCCGCTTACGCCGTTGCGCACTCGGGGGTGGAGAGCGCCGAGAGGAGGCGCTCCACATCGGCTTCTTCCAAGGTTTCCTGGGCCAGGAGCGCGTTGGCTGCGGCTTCCAGGGCATCCTGATTGGTTTCGAGGATGCGTCGGGCGCAGGCAAAGGCGTTCATGATGATCTCCCGCACCGCGGTGTCGATCCTGCGCCGTACTTCTTCCGAAACCGCGCCCAGTTCATCGGGGGAGAGCTGACCTTCCAGGAAGCGGGAGCGTTGGCTGGCGAATGCCACAAACCCCAGTTCTTCGTCCATGCCGTAGCGGGTGACCATGTCCCGGGCGATTTGCGTGGCCCGGGCCAGGTCGTCGGCGGCCCCGGTGGACAGGTGGCCAAAGACGAGGATTTCGGCGGCGCGTCCGCCCAGGAGCACCATGATGCGGCGCATGAGGTCTTCCTTGGTCGTCAGGTACCGGTCTTCCGATGGCCGCTGCAAGGTGTAGCCCAGGGCGCCGATACCGCGGGGGATGATCGAGATTTTGTGCACTGGGTCTGCCCCAGGCACGGCGCGGGCCACCAGGGCGTGGCCGATTTCGTGGTAGGCCACCACGCGCCGTTCTTCCGCAGACAATACCCGGCTGCGCTTTTCCGCGCCGGCCACGATGCGTTCGAAGGCGGCGGTAAAGTCTTCCATGGCCACGGCGTCGGCGCCGCGGCGGGTGGCGAAGAGGGCGGCTTCGTTCACCAGGTTGGCCAGATCCGCACCGGCAAATCCCGTGGTCATGGCCGCCACTTTGTCCAGGTCCACATCTTCGCCCAAGGTGATGCGTCGGGCGTGCACCTCGAGGATCTGGCGCCGACCGATCTTGTCCGGCCGGTCCACTACCACTTGGCGATCGAAGCGGCCAGGCCGCAGCAGCGCCGGGTCGAGGATCTCGGGGCGGTTGGTGGCTGCCAGGATGACGATGCCGGCGGAGGAATCGAAGCCGTCCATCTCCACGAGCAATTGGTTGAGGGTCTGCTCTTTTTCGTCATGGCCGCCCATGCCTGGGAAGGCCCCCCGCGCCCGTCCCAGGGCGTCCAACTCGTCGATGAAGATGATGCAGGGCGCCTGGTTTCGCGCCTGCTCAAAGAGGTCCCGCACCCGGGCCGCGCCGACGCCCACGAACATCTCCACGAAGTCCGAGCCGGAGATGAAAAAGAACGGCACCCCGGCCTCGCCGGCCACGGCCTTGGCAAGTAGGGTTTTGCCCGTTCCTGGAGGGCCCACCAGCAGCACGCCTTTGGGCATGCGCGCACCGAGGCGGCCGTAGGCCTTGGGGTCCTTGAGGAAGGCGACGGTCTCTTGCAGCTCGGCCTTGGCTTCGTCCACGCCAGCCACGTCGGAAAAGGTGACTCCGGTATCTTTTTCCACCAACACTTTGGCCCGGCTTTTGCCGATGGACATGAAGCCGCCCATGCCTTGCTTCTCGGCGAAGCGGCGGAAGAGGAAATACCACACCGCAAAGAAGACCAGGGCCGGCGCCACCCAGGAGATGAGGTCGCGCAGGAAGGTGTTCTCCACCACGCGGGTATATGGGACGCCGTAGCGATCGAGGCGCTCGGCCAGATCCGGCTCCACGCGCGCTGCGGCGATGGCGATAGTGCGGCCTTCCGGGGCCTTGAGCTTGCCGGTGATCACCTGCTCGCCAATGGTGACCTCGGCCACTTTGCCTTGGGCCAGGGCCTGCTCGAAGGCCGAGTAGGGGACGGTCTCCACGCTGCGATAGGTTTGGAGCATCTCCTGAAAAAGAAGGAGAAGCATGATAGCGACAAGCCAATATCCTACATGCCAGTGTCGATTTTCCATAGGGACTCTCCGCGCAGAAAAGAGTAATCAGATTGAGACATATTTTTTATGTAGTTGGGGTGTGAATGGGTCTTCGTCAAGTGCCTTGCCAAAAGAAGCGCCCCTCTCTATCCCCACGGGGTGTTTGGACGTTGGGTTGTACGGTGATACTCAAGGAGGACTCTATGCCCCCTCGTCGTTCTTCTGGTATACTGGTGTTTTTGGCAGCGCTCATCCTGGCGGCAGGTGTGGGTGCGCTCTATGCCCTCAAGGCAGAATGGCATAAGCCGCTGCTGCGGTTGAGTCCGCAGCAGGCCACGGTGAGTACCGCCACGGTGTTTCGCCTGGAGGCGCAGGACGCGGATTCCGGAATCCGCCAGGTGGTGGTGAGCGCGGATCTTCCCAGCGGAGCGCCGGTGGAGATTCTGAAAAAGACCTACGATGCCCCGCAGGGCGCGATTGTCGAAGAGTTTTCTCTCGCGGCGCTCCCGGTCAAAAGCGGCAAGCTCACCCTCAAGGTGGCGGTGACTGACGCCTCGTGGCACCGGCTGGGCATGGGCAATACCGCCCGTCTGGAACTGCCGCTGACGCTGGATTCCACCCCGCCTATCGTGTCCGTCGTCTCGCGCCAACACAATGTGGCCCATGGTGGCTCCGGGTTGGTGGTGTATACCGCAAACGAGCCTTTGGCGCGCACCGGCGTCGAGGTGGGAGAGTACTTTTTCCCTGGATACCTGGAGCGTCCGGGCCGGTATCTTTGCTTCTTTGCCCTGCCCTTTGCCGTGGATCCGTCTTCGGTCCGCCCCGTAGTGCTTGCGACGGACGAGGCAGGTAACGAGATGCGCGTTCCCATCAATGTGTACGTTATTGCGAAGAAGTTTCGGAAAGACAGTATCAATGTCTCCGATGCCTTTCTCCAGAGCAAAATGCCGCAATTTGCCGCGCTGTACCCTCCTGGGACAGGACTCGTGGATATTTTCATCAAGGTAAATAGCGAGTTGCGTCGCCAAAACATCTCTCAGCTCAAGGAAATTGCGGTCAACACCGTCCCCCAGATGCTTTGGAGTGGGACGTTCATGCGTCTTCCCAAAAGCGCTACCATGGCCCAATTTGGAGATACCCGCACATATCTCTATGGTGGCAAGGCCATTGATACCCAAACGCATATGGGCATCGATCTCGCGTCCATTATCAATGCGCCGGTTCCGGCGGGGAATACAGGCCGGGTGGTCTTTGCCGGCTTTTTGGGGATCTACGGCAATATGGTGATGCTGGATCATGGCTTTGGCGTGCACTCCCTTTATTCGCACTTAAGCGAGATCCACGTGCAGGTGGGGGATGTGGTGCAGCGCGGTCAGATCATCGGCAAGACCGGCGCCACGGGCATGGCTGGAGGCGACCACCTCCATTTCGGCATGCTCGTCGGCGGGGTGGAGGTCCAGCCCATCGAGTGGTGGGATGGCCATTGGATCCACGACAATATTACGGAAAAACTGCAGTAGCCTGCCGTCGTACTTCGGCATCTTGAAGATATCCCCCTCGGTTGGCCCTGAAATCACGGAGTTTGTGCACGTGCTTGAGGGGCCTTCCTCGGGGGATATTCTATTGTGCTGGCTGGGCGATGCACGGAGGTGGCGCGGAGTCCCCAAGGCTCCTTAGCCAAGCCCCATGCCTGGGCGCATGACCCGGCCGGTGAGGGTGGTCTCGTAGCCGCCTAGGCCCTGGATGCGTTTGTGGAAGTCCGGGTGTTGGAGCACGGCGAGGATGCGCTCGATGCGTGCGTCCGCGGCGTCCTCGCGGAAGACGAGGTCGTAGCGTTCCCGGGCCAGGGGGATGAAGTCCAGATCCAGGGCCCGGGCCGCGGCGAGGATCCCCAGGCCGCAGTCCGCCGCCCCGGTGCGTACGTTGGCGGCTACAGCCATGTGGGTGAATTCCTCGTGCTCGTAGCCGCGCACTTGGGCAGGCGCTATGCCTGCCTGCCGCAGGGCGTGGTCGAGGAGGATGCGGGTGCCTGCCCCCCGCTGGCGGTTGACGAAGCGGACTTCCGGCCGGGCCAGATCCGCCACGCCGGTGATCTTGAGGGGGTTGCCCTTGGCCACCATGAGGCCTTGCTGGCGGATGGCGAGGTTCACGCAGGTCACCGCCACCTGGGGGAGGTACTTGGCCAGAAATGGGAAGTTGAAATCCCCGCTTTCCGGATCGAAGAGGTGCATGCCCGCCAGAAGCGTCCGGCCGTCGCGCAGGGCGGTGATGCCGCCCATGGAGCCCACATGGCTCGAGGCCACACGCAGGGGTTCCTCCTGCCCCATGAGTTCGTCCGCCAGGAGGTCCAGCAGGTTGTCGTGGCTGCCGACGATGATGACGGTGCGATCGAGCTCCGCCCGCGGTCCCAAGAGTCTTGCCCGCACCACGGCGCCGGCCTCGATGCCTTCGCTTTCCGCCGGGATGATGGTCACGCCCTGGGCGCGGACCATGGTGGAGATGAGGCCCGCCCCGCGGCCCAGGGGCATGCCCACCAGGCGTTCGCCCACCCGGCCGATGGCCAGGCGGAGGTACTCATTGGTGCCGAGCTTGGAAGGTGTGGCCCGCGCCAGCTCCACTTCCACCTCCGGCCGCTCCGGCTGGGGCATGTGCCCGAGCCAGCACAGAAGCGGCGCCACTGCTTCCTCCACACATACCGCAGCGGATACCGGGTAGCCGGGGACGCCGATGAGGAGTCTGCCCCCGGCGACCCCCAGCAAGGTGGGTTTGCCGGGCATGATGTTCATGCCGTGCACCAGCACCTCGCCAACGCGCTCCATGACCATGCGCGAGT
>DPEO01000098.1:0-551 GCA_003530935.1 Desulfomicrobiaceae bacterium
CCCACCTTGATGACGCCGCGCTCCACACGACCGGTCACCACCGTGCCACGGCCCGAGATGGAGAACACGTCCTCAATGGGCATCAAAAACGGCTTGTCGATCTCACGCACCGGATCCGGAATGTAGCTGTCGCACGCGTCCAGCAGCTCCAAAATAGGCTTGGCATCCGGAGAATCCACGGACTCGCACTCCAAAGCCTTCAGCGCCGAACCGCGAATCACCGGCACGTCGTCCCCAGGGAACTCGTACTTGGTCAAAAGCTCGCGCACCTCCATCTCCACCAGCTCGATGAGCTCCTCGTCGTCCACAAGGTCCACCTTGTTGAGGAACACCACCAGGTAGGGCACGCCCACCTGACGAGCCAGAAGAATATGCTCCCGCGTCTGCGGCATGGGACCATCAGTGGCCGCAACCACGATGATGGCGCCGTCCATCTGCGCCGCACCCGTGATCATGTTCTTGATGTAGTCCGCATGACCAGGGCAGTCCACGTGGGCGTAGTGGCGCTTCTCGGTCTCGTAATCCACGTGCGCCGTCGCAATGGTGATGCC
>DPEO01000098.1:804-5538 GCA_003530935.1 Desulfomicrobiaceae bacterium
CCGCGCAAGCTCGCAATCTTCGTGATCGCTGCCGTCAGCGTCGTCTTCCCATGGTCAATGTGCCCAATGGTGCCAATGTTGACGTGCGGCTTCTTCCGTTCAAATTTCTGCTTCGCCATAATCTTTGCCCCTTACGCCTTCTTAATGAGTTCCTCGGCCAAGTTGGCCGGCACCCGGTCGTAATGATCGAACAGCATAGTATAGGTTGCGCGCCCCTGCGTGCGGGAACGCAAGTCCGTAGCATAGCCGAACATGCTGCTAAGCGGCACATGCGCACGCACGATCTGCATGCCCTGACGAGGCTCCATGTTCACAATGCGACCACGACGGCCGTTGAGATCACCAATGACATCGCCCATATAGTCGTCGGGAGTCAGCACTTCCACAAACATGATGGGCTCAAGCAATATCGGGGCCGCCTGACGGCAGGCCTCCTTCACCGCCATGGAACCAGCGATATAGAAAGCCTGCTCCGAGGAATCCACCTCATGGTAGGAGCCATGCACCAACTCCACCTTCACATCCACCATGGGGAAGCCGGCGAGCACTCCATTCTGCAAGGCATCGCGAATACCTTTGTCCACCGCAGGAATGTATTCCTTGGGAATGACGCCACCCACGATCGAGTTGACGAACTCGTATCCTGCGCCCGGTTCCTGGGGGAATACCTTGATGACCACATGACCATACTGGCCCCGGCCACCACTCTGCTTGGCATATTTGAGGTCTTTCTCCGCCGGCTTGGTGATGGTTTCCCGATATGCCACCTGCGGTTGCCCCACGTTGGCATCTACTTTGAATTCCCGAATGAGACGATCCACGATGATTTCCAGGTGCAACTCACCCATGCCCGCGATGAGTGTCTGCCCCGTTTCTTCGTTGGTCTTCACCCGGAAGGAGGGGTCCTCTTTGGTCAGCTTCTGCAGGGCCTGGGACAACGAATCTCGGTCCGTCTTGGTCTTGGGCTCGATAGCCACCTCGATGACCGGCTCGGGAAAGTCCATGGACTCCAGCTGGACCACACGCTTCAAGTCGCACAAAGTCTCACCAGTGGCCGTCTGCTTGAGGCCTACTGCCGCCACAATGTCCCCCGCGAAGGCTTCTTTGATCTCTTCGCGTTTATTGGCGTGCATCTTGAGCAGGCGGCCAATGCGCTCTTTCTTGCCCGTATTGGCGTTGAGCACCGTGGATCCGGCCTCGAGCACACCGGAATAGATGCGCAGGAAGGTGAGATGACCGATAAAGGGGTCCGCCATCAGCTTGAAGGCCAAGGCCGCCAGCGGCTCGTCATCGGAACACACGCACTGCACTTCCTCGCCCGTCTCGGGATTTGTACCCGTCATGGGCGGGATATCCACCGGCGACGGGAGAAAATCCACCACGGCGTCCAAAAGCGCCTGCACGCCTTTGTTCTTGAAGGCCGAGCCGCACAGTACCGGACAAATACGCATGCCAATGGTCGCCTGGCGAATACCCTGCAGGATCTCCTCAGTGGAGAGTTCCTCCCCACCCAGGTATTTCTCCAGCAAAGACTCGTCTTCTTCGGCGATAGCCTCCATGAGATGCTGCCGCCATTCCGCCGCTTGATCCGCCAGCTCCGCCGGGATCTCCCGTACATCAATCTTCTGGCCCTGCGACTCTTCGTCGTAGTAAAGCGCTACATTGCGCACCAGATCCACCTGACCCTGAAAATTTTCTTCCGAGCCAATGGGGAGATGAATGGGCACCGGCTTGGCCTTGAGACGGTCACGGATCATCCCGACCACACGGAAGAAATCCGCGCCAGAACGGTCCATTTTGTTCACGAAGGCAATGCGGGGGACCCGGTACCGGTCCGCCTGACGCCACACGGTCTCCGACTGGGGCTCCACCCCACCCACCGCGCAGAATACCGCCACCGCGCCATCGAGAACACGCAAAGCTCGCTCCACCTCCACGGTGAAGTCCACATGCCCTGGAGTATCAATGATATTGATCCGATGCTCCTTCCAAAAGCAGGTGGTGGCCGCAGAGGTGATCGTGATGCCACGCTCCTGCTCCTGCTCCATCCAGTCCATGGTAGCCTGGCCGTCATGGACTTCACCAATCTTGTGCGAAACACCGGTATAAAAGAGAACTCGCTCGGTAGTCGTCGTCTTGCCCGCATCAATGTGGGCCATGATACCGATATTCCGCTGCCGTTCTATGGGGACTCGTTTGGACACGAAAAACCTCGTTTACCAACGATAGTGAGCAAAAGCCTTGTTGGCCTCTGCCATGCGGTGGGTGTCTTCCCGCTTTTTCATGGCACCACCGCGTTCATGAAATGCATCCACAAACTCGGCAGCCAAGCGCTGCACCATACCTTTTTCGCCACGGGAGCGCGCATATGCAATCAACCAACGAATGGCCAATGCCTCTTGACGCGCCGGGCGTACTTCCATGGGCACCTGGTACGTTGCACCGCCCACCCGGCGAGACTTGACTTCCATCTGCGGCTTCACCTTGTCGACGATCTGCTCAAAAGCCTTGAGCGGCTCCATTTCCAAACGCCGAGCCACTTCATCCATCACGGCGTACAATATCTTTTCCGAAACGCTCTTCTTCCCATCCACCATCATCTGGTTGATGAATTTGGCGACGAGACGGCTCCCATACTTGGGATCGGGCAACACCTCGCGCCGCGGCGCAGGACCCTTACGCGGCATACCTTATTCCCCCTCACTTATTTCGGACGTTTCGCACCATACTTCGACCGGCTCTTCCGGCGATCTTGAACGCCAGCCGCGTCGAGCGTACCGCGAATGATGGTGTACCGCACGCCGGGCAAGTCTTTGACACGACCGCCGCGGATCATCACCACCGAATGCTCCTGCAAGTTATGGCCTTCCCCGGGGATGTACGAGGTCACCTCGATCCCGTTGGTCAGCCGGACACGGGCAACTTTCCGCAGTGCCGAGTTGGGCTTTTTCGGCGTGGTGGTATACACACGCACGCAAACGCCCCGGCGCTGCGGACATTGCTGCAATGCAGCACGCTTGTTGGGCTTGTGCTGCTTGGTCCGCGCCTTACGCACCAATTGGTTAATTGTGGGCATGGCTCTCTCCCTTGAGTGAACTTTTCGAGAAGGGGTAGCATATTCACACCCCCCTTCCCTTGTCAACAACTAGTCCCAGCCCCTGGCGCTCATTCATCCACCAGGTACGGGTCTTTTTCCAACTCTTCCAAAAACTTATCCGGACTCTCCGGCTGTTCCGGCACTACGATGTCGCTGTGGACATAGGCTCGGAAGCCCGAGCCGGCGTTGACCAAACGCCCCACAATGACATTCTCCTTGAGGCCGTAGAGGTAGTCCTTCTTGGCCAAAAGCGCCGCCTCGGTGAGCACCTTGGTGGTCTCCTGGAAGGACGCCGCCGAAATGAAGGACTCCGTGGTCAACGACGCCTGGGTGATCCCCAGCACCAGCGGCTCGGCCGTGGCTGGACGCTGTCCGGAAGCCAACACCTTGGCGTTGGTGCGGAAGAACCGGTTTTTGTCCACCTGCTCGCCCATGAGGAAGCCGGTATCCCCAGGATCGAGCACGGTGACTTTGCGCAACATCTGGCGGACGATCAGTTCGATGTGCTTATCGTTGATGTATACGCCCTGGAATCGATATACGTCCTGAACACCGTCCACCAGGTAGGCGGCCAGGTACTTCTCGCCTTTGATACGCAGAAGGTCGTGGAGATCCGGATGCCCTTCGGTGAGCGGCTCACCGCATTCCACGAAGTCCCCCTCGGCCACGGTAATGTGTTTGCCTTTGGGGATGAGATACACCCGGGGTTCGCCCACCTCGGGTTCCACGATGATCTTCCGCTTGCCCTTGGAGTCCGGCCCAAAGCTCACCACACCGTCGATCTCGGTGATGACCGCCTGGTCCTTGGGTTTGCGCACTTCGAAGAGCTCGGCCACCCGCGGCAAACCACCCACGATATCCTTGGTCTTGGAAGTCTCCCGCGGCTTACGGGCGAGCACGTCACCCGGGCGCACCGCATCGCCGTCGCGCACCATGAGAATGGCACCCACCGGCAAGGTGTACACCGCCTCGGTGCCGCTGTCGGGCCGCAGTTTAGTCGCGCCGTGAGCATCGCAGACCGAGATACGGGGGCGATAGTTGGAGGAGCGGAACTCCATGATGGTCAGCGTCGTCTTGCCCGTGGTCTCGTCGATCTTTTCCTGCACCGTGCGGCCTTCCACAATGTCATGGAAGCTGACCACACCGTCCACGTCCGCCAGGAAGGGTTCGTTGAAGGGATCCCACTCGGCGAGCACGTCCCCCTTCTTCACCTCGGCGCCGGCCTCCACGAAGAGCTTGGCGCCCGACGGCAAGGGATACTTCTCCCGCTCCACGCCCGTATCATCCACGATGCGCAGCTGTCCGCTCTTGCCAAGCACCAAGCGCTCGCCCCGGTCATTGACCACGGTACGCACCCGCGACAGGACCACGCGACCTTTGTTGATGGCCACATAGCGGTTCTGCTCGACCTCTTTGTGGGCCGTGCCGCCAATGTGGAAGGTCCGCATGGTGAGCTGCGTTCCCGGCTCACCGATGGACTGGGCGGCGATGATACCCACCGCCTCGCCCACGTTGACCAAATGCCCACGGGCCAAGTCGCGGCCATAGCATAGGGCGCACACCCCGTGACGGGCCTTACAGGTCAACGCTGAACGGATGGTGATGGCCGCCACCCCGCGCCGCTCGATCTCGGCCAC
>DPEO01000101.1:0-4095 GCA_003530935.1 Desulfomicrobiaceae bacterium
ACCAAGGCGTGCCGCAACGCCTACGGGCAGTGGGTGCTCATGAACTAAACGCCTGTGCCGACCCCTTCCGGGGTCGGCACGACTTCTCAAAAATAAAACGATAATCGACTTTTTTCCTCCCCTTCCCACCCGCACTCTTTTCTTCAAAAAAACCCTTTACATCCGCTTCCTTCTTAGATAGATGACCTGCAACCTTCTTTCGAAGGTTTGTATCTTTTATGGAAAATGTAAATTTCGGAAGGCAAAAGTCCATTTTTTTGTCAAACCGGAACACAAGGACACTGCTTTGAACAAGCGCTATCTCCCCATCGGCATCGTGTGTGGCGTTTTCGTCCTCGTTCTTGTGGGCAATTTTGCCCGTCAGGTACCATCCAACGAAATCCCGGTCCGTTTACGACTGGAGAATAAAGGTGGATCTGTTGTCTTTACCCATGCACGCCATATCGATTACGTCAAAAACATGGGCAAAGATTGCGCAGCATGCCACCACGACATGCCTGCCACTCAAAAAGAACCTTTGCCCTGCGGGGCATGCCACGCCACGGAGTTCAACACCACCTTCTCGGCAGCTCACCAGCGCACCCTGCCCAAAGAGAGCTGCACCAAATGCCATCATGCGGAAATGGGCACCATCAAGTACGACCATGATGCTCATGCCAATAACTATGCCTCTGCATGCACCGACTGCCATCATAGCCCGGATATTGAGGACGAGCCGCAAGCCTGCAAAAACTGTCATGGCCCGGCGGCCGACGGAGCGGCGCCTGCCCTGCGGGATGCCGTGCATGCCCGCTGTCAGTCCTGCCATGAAGATATGTACGATCAAAAAATAGCAGGATGTACCTCGTGCCATGACTTCATGCCAGGAACGAACGCGGCAAAACAACCGCCGTGCGCCTCGTGCCATTACGAGTCCGACACCATCCCCTTGCCGGCCCGCATGGACGCCTTCCATGGCCAGTGCATGCAATGCCATGAGCAGGCAGGTAAAGGCCCCTTTGGTGATAAGTCCTGCAAACGTTGTCACACCAGGTAGGACGGCATGAAAAAACTCAGTACTGCAACTCCCCTTTCGGACAGCATCCGGAGCATCCCCGCTCCCCAACGGGTGCGTATCGCCCTAGGCAGAGGGCACACGCCCGCGGTGAAAAGGAAGCAAGTGGTGGGCAAAGGCCAGGTTCTCGCCGAGACCACATCTTCTGGTCCATTCGGTGTGGGCTTCGTCCATGCCACCATTGACGGCATCGTCGAAGATATTCTGCCGGAGGCCATCATCATCGGCCCCATCCCCTCCCCCGGAGAAGGCAAAGAGGCGCCGGTACCCGAACGGCCAGGACGTGCGGAACACAAGAACCTCGCCGACGAAGCGCTCGTCCGCTGGCTGCGAGAGATGGGCATCGACACCTCCCGATTCCACCCCTCGCGGACCGTGGTGGTCAACGGCCTCAACCCCGAGCCCGGAGCCTTCCTTAGCGAGCAGCTTTTACGCGACGAACGCGCCACCTTGGATGCAGGCATCAACCTCCTGGAGCGGGCCGTCCGTCCGGGCAATGTCCATCTCGTGGTCGCCCGCGGCTCGGGATACGGCCTGCACGGCGCCCATGTCGTCGAGGCCGACCCGCAGTACCCCTCTACCCTGGACGCCCTCGTGGCCGTAACCGCCACGGGATCGGAAAACCCCGAGGCCACGGACGTCATCTCCGTGGCGGATCTGTATCGGGTGGGACGCGTGGCCACCACGGGCCTTCCGCTCACTGAAGCGGTGCTCACCGTGGAAGGCCACGCAGTGCGCGTCCCCACGGGCACGCCCATCGTCGAGGTCCTCGACGCCCTCGGTGTGCAGGTCCCTGCCGGGGCCACGGTGGCCCTGGGCGGTCCCATGACCGGCGAAGCCATCAGTTCGCTGGATATTGGCGTGCCGGAAAATTGCACGGCCATCACCATCGTTCCCCCGGGACGCTACCCCCAGGTGGGCCCCAATCCGTGCATCAATTGTGGAGAGTGCGTCCTGGTATGCCCCGCACGCATTCAGCCGGGCATGCTTTCCCGCTATGCCGAATTCGCCCTGTTCGAAGAAACCCGGCCTCGACACATTGCGGCGTGCGTGGAGTGCGGCATGTGCACCTATGTGTGCCCGGCCAACCGGCCAGTGCTCCAGTATATCCGTCTGGCCAAACACAAATTGGAAGAGCAGGACGCCTTCGTAGCCACCTGCCGGTTGCAGGACGAATAGCAACACAGCGAGGAACAACGCATGGTCAGCCAGCAATCCCCTTCTCTGCACACCGTCACGGCGCCGCCCTTCTGGCACTGCGGCAGAACCGTGACCGGCGACATGTACCGGCTGCTTGTGGCCTTGGTGCCCGCAGCCCTCTTGGGCGTGTACCGCTTCGGCTACGACGCCTTGACGGTCCTGGCTGTGGCCGGACTGACCGCAGTCATCACCGAAGCCCTCATCCAGCGCCTCATGGAGCAGTCTCCGTCGGCCCATGATTTCACCGCCCTGGCCGACGGCATCCTCCTGGCCTTTCTGCTGCCCGCCACCGCCCCATGGTGGCTGGTGGTGGTGGGCAGCGCGGTAACCATCATCCTCGGCCGTATGGTCTTCGGCGGGTTTGGCGGCAGCCCGGTATGCGCCCCGGCGGTGGGGTGGTGCGTGCTCACCGTCTCCTGGCCTGCGTACATGGATCTCAACGGCATGCTGCTGCGCTGGGACTTGGTGGAACCGCTCAGTGAGCTGAAATATTTCGGGGTGGAGGCCATCTCGGGCATCTCTCTCTCCAGCCTCGTTTTCGGCCAAAATCTCGGCGCCCTCGGCGCCTCCCAGGCGGGCTTGGTACTGGCGGCAGGCGTGGCACTCCTCTGCATGGGGCAGATCCGCTGGTACATCCCTGTCTCGTACCTTGCCGGGGTGTTCGGCACCGCTCTTATCTATTGGCTCATCGATCCCCAGCTCTACGCCTCGCCCCTCTTCCATCTCCTTGCCGGCACCACAATGTTCACGGCGTTTTTTCTCCTGCCTTACCCCTCGGCATCGCCTGTATTCCGCATCCCCATGATACTTTTCGGCCTCATGGCGGGCGCGCTCACCATCCTCATTCGGGTGTACGGCATCTACCCCGATGGAGCGCCCTTTGCCGTACTTCTGGCCAACCTCTGTACCCCGCTTCTTGACCTCATCCAACCCAAGCCTTTTGGCGGGAGGTAGGCGCCATGATGGAAATCGTCCGCATGATCGTCGTACTGTCGGCAATCACCGGCTTGGCGGGCTTTGTCCTCTCGGGCCTCAAGGTATGGACCACGCCCATCATCGAAGAGCAGGTCCTGACCTACGTGCAAAAACCCGCCATCCAGCAGGTCTTCTTCGATGCCGACAACGACCCTATCGCTGACCGGAAAAAATTTACCAAGCCCGGCGGCGGCCCCAATGAAGAAATTTTGGTCTTTCCGGTCGTGAAAAACGGGAAACTGCAGGCCATCGCCATGGAAGGCGCGGGCAAGGGGTATGGTGGTGACGTCAATGTCATCGTCGGTATCGATACCACTACCGACAAAGTCGTGGGCATCAGCATCACCACCCACAAGGAAACCCCGGGCATCGGCTCCCGAGTGGCTGAGCCCGGCTTTACCAAGCAGTTCAAAGGGCGGATCCTTGAAAAGGCCAAACTCAAGAAAGAAGGTGGCGACATCGACGCCATTTCTGGCGCCACCTACTCATCCATCGGCGCCACGGAAGCCGTCAAACAGGTCGCCGGCTGGTACGCTACACTCAAAGATTCCATCAAAACCACCTGGCAATAGGAGTACACTATGGGCTCCATAACCTCCGAATTCACCAAAGGACTTTGGAAGGAAATTCCGCCCTTTCGCCTGGTGCTCGGCCTATGCCCCGTTCTGGCGGTGACCACCAGCGCGGAAAACGGCCTGGGCATGGGTGCGGCGGTGATTTTTGTACTCACCCTCTCCAATGTGATTATTTCTTTTGTGCGGAAAATTATTTCCCAAAAAGGACGCCTCGCCCGCTTCCTCGCCATCGCCGCGTCCCCGGTGGGGGGATCGGGAGAGGGGCGGGGGGGGGGAGAGGGGAGAACTCGG
>DPEO01000101.1:4194-4730 GCA_003530935.1 Desulfomicrobiaceae bacterium
GTACTCACCCTCTCCAATGTGATTATTTCTTTAGTGCGAAAAATTATTCCCAAAAAGGTACGCATCGCCTGCTTCATCGCCATCGCCGCGTCCCTGGTGGTGGCCGTGGAGATGCTCATGCAGGCCTTTGCCTATCCGCTCTACCAGCAGCTCGGCATCTTCGTCCCGCTCATCGTGGTCAACTGCGTCATCCTCGGACGGGCCGAGGCCTTTGCCGCCAAAAACCCACCCCATCTGGCCATGGCCGACGGCTTGGGCATGGGCATCGGCTTCACCCTGTCGCTCACCTTTCTCGGCAGCCTGCGGGAAGTCTTCGGCGCAGGCACCTGGTTTGGCCATCACGTGTTCGGACCGAGTTTCCACCCCTTCACCTTCATGGTGCAGGCGCCTGGCGCCTTTGTCTGTCTCGGGCTCATCCTGGCGGGCATGAATTTCCTCACCATCTGGCAGGCCAAACGCAAGGGGCTTGATGTGGACCCCAACCTGGATGCTGGATGCAAAGGCTGCATGGCGTGTAAGAAAATGGACGAGATCGC
>DPEO01000036.1 GCA_003530935.1 Desulfomicrobiaceae bacterium
TGGTTTCGGCCTAAGGCCACCCTTGTTGCGATTTTTTTCGCAGCTTTTCTGATCGTGGTTTGGGGAAGGGCGTATTGGCTGCAGGTGGTGCAGGGGCCAGAACTCGCCCACAAAGCACAGCGGCAGCACTGGACTTCAGAGCAGATTTCCGGGCGACGTGGGATCATCATGGATCGCAATGGCGTGCTGCTGGCCACGTCGGTGAATGTGGCGTCGGTGTCGGCCAGGCCTGCGGAAGTGGCGGACCCGGTCCAGGCGGCTGCGCGCTTGAGTAAGATTTTGGGCATTGCTCCGGAGCGCATTGCACGCCAGCTGCGCTCGGGCCGCAAGTTCGTATGGATTGCACGCAAGATCAGCGACGCCCAGGCGCAGGCCATCCGCGAGCTGGGTATCGCCGGAATTTTCTTGGAAAACGAAAGCGCGCGCCAGTACCCTCAAGGGGTGGTGGCCGGGCAGCTCTTGGGTTTTGTGGACGTGGATGGAGTGGGCATCGAAGGTTTGGAGCGAGAATTTGAGAGCGTGCTCAAACCGTCGCAAGCCAAGTTCACGGTGCAGCGTGACGCCCAAGGCAATCGCTTGGGCCCGAGCCCTGCGGACCTGGATGCCCTCAGCGGCCGTCCTGTTCAACTTACCCTGGACGTCCAGGTGCAGGTGGCGGCGGAAGCAGCTTTGGAGCGTGCCGTAGTAGGCAGCCAGGCCCAAAGCGGCATGTGCATGGTGGTGGACGTGGCCACCGGCGAGATTCTGGCGTGGGCCAATTATCCGTTCTTCAACCCCAATATGCGCGGTACAGATCGGGCGCAGTGGCGCAACCGTATCGCCATGGACATCTTTGAGCCTGGGTCCATTTTGAAGCCCTTTGTGCTGGCCGCCGCCTTGGAAGAGCGGGTATGCTCTCCCAGCCGGAGTTATTTCTGCGAGAATGGCCGGTGGAGTGTGGCAGGAAAGCGTATCAAGGACACGCATGCCTACGGCACGCTCACCGTCAACAAGATTCTTCGCTATTCCAGTAACATCGGCATGGCCAAGATCGGCCTGGAGTTGGGTGGGCCGCGCCTTCGCAAATATTTGGACGCCTTGGGATTGGGCAAACCCACGGGGTTGCCGCTGCCCGGCGAGGCCGCCGGCCTGGTGAAACCCCTCTCCAGCTGGCGCAAGGTGGAGCAGGCCAATATCTCTTTCGGCCAGGGTATCGGGGTCACCATGCCTCAGATGATGCAGGCGTATCTCACCTTGGCCCGAGAGGGGGAACGGATCCCGCTGCGTTTGGTCCGCAATGCCGGCAACGCTTCTGGGGAGACACCTTCCGAGCCGGCGCGGGTGTTTTCGCGCCAGACGGCGCGCACCGTGCTCAACATGCTCGCCGAAGTGGTGGAGGAAGACGGTACCGGTACGTTGGCCCGCATCCAGGGCGTGCGGGTGGGGGGCAAGACCGGCACCGCCCAAAAGGCATCGGCTCAGGGCGGGTATGGGTCGGACTATTTGGCGTCGTTTTTTGCCGTGTTTCCTGTGGATCAGCCGCGGTATGTAGTGGGCATGGTGGTGGATACACCCCGTACGAGCCACTATGGCGGCGTAGTGGCTGCCCCGGAAGTGCGCAATGTGGGGGTGCGGCTGCTTACCTTGGCGGGCATGCTCCAGCCGGTAGTGGATGGCAAACTTTTGGCGGAAGCTGCCTCCCTCCAGCCGAAATCGGAAAATGTGCGGAGGACGAAGATCTCTGCAGCCGTGGCCGTTCCGCAAGATACCTCTCAAGAGGTCGGGGGCGCCAAGGGCACAGCAGTGCCGGACGTGCGGGGACTCACAGTGCGCGAGGCCTTGGAGGTGCTCATCCCCTACGGGGCGAGCTTGACCGTTGCTGGCAGTGGCTCGGTGGTGGAGCGGCAGATGCCTGTGGCGGGCGGCTCGTGGCCGGAGGGCAAGGAAGTCCGGCTGTGGCTGGCGCGGGAGCCTGGCGATGGATAACTTGCGGCAGATAGAGGATCTGGTGCGCCGTGGTGCGCGTCTTTGCAGCCACTCCGGGCAGGTGACGGCTGGGGATGTCTTTGTCGCCCTGCCGGGGACCCATGTGGACGGGGCGCGCTTCGTGCCCGAGGCCGCTTCCCGGGGAGCCGTGGCCGTGGTGACCGCTCGGGGCGTCGCGGTCCCTGCCGGAGTGCTTCACGCCGAGGTGGAGAATCCTGGGCGGACGCTGGGGGAGCTTGCGCGCATCGCCTATGGCGGGGGCGGGTATCCCTGTGTGGTGGGCATTACCGGAACCAACGGCAAGACGACCACCACGTATCTGGTAGAGGCCATCCTCGCCGCTTCCGGGCGGAAGGTCGGTGTGGTGGGGACCGTGGCCTGCCGCTGGCCGGGAAACGAGGCGCCGTCCTCCATGACCACCCCCGACGTCCTTACGTTACACCAGACGCTCGGCCGCATGGCTCGCGACGGGGTGGACACCGTGGTGCTTGAGGTCTCCTCCCATGCCTTGCACCAAAATCGTCTGGCTGGGATCGCGGTGGAAATCGGAGTGTTCACGAACCTCACCCAGGACCACCTGGACTACCACCACACCATGGAGGAGTATTTCGCGGCCAAGGCTCTGCTCTTTCACGCCCAGGGCAAGGCCTGCCGCCTGGCGGCCATCAATGCCGACGACCCATGGGGGCGGCGCCTGGCCCAAAGCCGCCCCGACGCCGTGACCTTTGGCCTGGCGGAACACGCGGACGTGCGCGGCTGCGTGCAGCGCATGGACCTCACGGGCATGCGCCTGGCCATGACCTGGCAAGGGCGGCGGTGGGAAGTGGCCTCACCTTTGGTTGGGGCGTACAATGCCCAGAACTTGCTCGCCGCCCAGACCGTGGGGCTCCTTTTGGGTCTCGACCCGAACACCTTTGCCGTGGCTTTGGAGCATGCAGGCGGCGCCCCGGGCCGCTTGGAGCGGGTGCCGCATCCGCGGGGGGTGCATGTGTTCGTGGATTACGCCCATACCCCCGATGCCCTGGACAAAGTGTGCGCCACGCTGCGGGCCGTGGGCAAGGGACGGCTCATCGTGGTCTTTGGCTGCGGCGGGGATCGGGACCCAGGCAAACGCCCGCTCATGGGCGAAGCCGTGGCGCGGCACGCCCATGTGGCGGTGGTGACCTCGGACAATCCCCGCTCCGAAGACCCCGAGGCCATCATCGACGCCGTCATGCCCGGGCTCGCGCAGGCCCCGCGGGTGTTGCGGGAATCCGATCGTCGTACCGCCATTGCCCTGGCCCTGGCCGAAGCCCGACCCGGAGACGCGGTGCTCATTGCCGGCAAAGGGCACGAGTCCGTACAGATCATTGGACAACGACGGCTGCCCTTTTCCGACGTGGCCGTTGCCCGGGAGCTTGCCGCATGCGCATGACTCTGAACGCCATAGCCCCGGCCGTGGGGGTCCCGTTTTCCGGGGAGAACGTGGAGGTAACCGGGGTTACCATGGACAGCCGCCGCGTCCGGCCGGGGGACCTTTTTGTGGCCGTGCCGGGTGCGCGGGTGGATGGGCACGATTTTGCGAAAGACGCCGTTGCTGCCGGCGCGGTGGCCGTACTCGCCTCCCGTCCGCTGCCGGTGTCCGTCCCCGTCCTGGTGGTGCCGGACACGGTGCGCGCCCTTGGGGCTCTGGCGCGGGCGTGGCGGGACGCGACCCGAGCCCGGGTGGTGGCGGTCACCGGGTCCGCAGGCAAGACCACGGTCAAGGAGACTCTGGCCTTGGTGCTCTCCGGCCAAGGGAAAGTGGGTAAAAATCCTGGGAATTTCAACAACCAACTGGGTCTGCCCCTCTCCATGCTCGCCCTGGATGGGGATGAAGACTTCTGGGTCCTGGAAGTGGGCATCAGTCAGCCTCAGGATATGGACGAGCTCGGGGCCATCCTGGCGCCGGACATGGCCCTCATCACCAATGCGGGGCTGGCCCATGCCGAAGCCTTGGGCGGGGTGGACGGGGTCGCCCGGCACAAGGCCCGCATTCTGGCCTGGCTTCGCCCCGGTGGAGCGGGGGTATGGAACATGGGGTGCCCGGAATTGCACGCCGCCTGTGTGCAGGCCGGCTGCCCGTCCGTGACCTTTGCCGGCAGCGCGGACGTGGACGCGGACGTGCGGGTCCTTGCGCGGCACAAGACCCCCGCAGGATTTGCCTTTACTGTTGCTTGCGCCGGCGACAGTGTGCAGCTACAGGCCACGGCCGCCTGTGCGCACGCGGAAAACGTCGCTGCCGTGGTGGCGGCGGCTTGGTATTTGGGCGTGCCCATGACGGCGGTGGAAACCGGGCTTTTGGCTGTTTCCCCGCAGGCGGGGCGGTTTGTGTGCCGCGAGCGCGGTGCGTGGGTGCTTATCGACGACACCTACAATGCCAATCCCCTGTCCATGACCACGGCCTTTGCCGAGGCCAGGCAGATGGCCGGCTCCCGCCCCTTGGTGGCGGTGCTCGGAGAAATGCGGGAGCTCGGCGCCCATGCCCCGGCTGCCCACCGCCGCTTGGGTGAGCTGGCCCGTGCGGCCCAGTGTCCATTGGTGGTGTATCGCGGGGCGCATGCCGATGCGGTGGCCGAGGGCTTTGGTCCTGGGGCTGCGCTGTGCGTCACGGACACCCCAAAGGAGGCGTGGGAGGCCTTTGCCGCCCTTGGGCTGTCGAACGCCGTGCTTTTGTTCAAAGGCTCTCGGGGGAGCCGTATGGAAGAATTTTTGGCGTATTTTGAGGAGCGTCTTGCGTGATCTATCATCTGCTCTATCCGCTGAGTGACACCATCAGCGTTTTCAATGTCTTCCGCTACATCACCTTTCGCTCCGTGTATGCCATGGTGACGGCCCTTGTGCTGGCTATTGTGGTGGGCCCTACCTGCATCGAGTGGCTGCGCCGTCTCAAGGTGGGGCAATACATCAAGGAGTGCGGGCCGGATCATCAGCAAAAAAGCGGCACGCCCACCATGGGCGGGCTGCTGTACGGCTTGTGCCTGCTGGTGAGTGTCTTTTTGTGGGCGGATTTGAGCAATCCGTTCATCTGGTTGTGTGTGTTCGTCTTCGTGGGCTTTGGTCTGGTGGGCCTGGTCGACGACTATCTCAAGGTGGTGCGTCGGCATAACGACGGCCTGTCGGCGCGGGGCAAACTCTTGGGGCAGGTGCTGGTGGCCTTGGGGGCCGTGAGCGTGCTTGTGGCCTTGCCGCAGTATTCCACCAAGCTCATGGTGCCGTTTTTCAAGCATCTGCAACCGGATCTTTCCTGGCTGTATATCCCCTTTGCGGTGTTCGTGCTCACGGGTTCTTCCAATGCCGTGAACCTCACCGACGGACTCGACGGCCTGGCCATCGGTCCAGCGGTGGTGTGCGCGGCGTGCTTCGCGGTGTTCGTCTACGTGGCCGGCCACGTCAATCTGGCCAACTATCTCCAGGTGGCCTACATCCCTGGAGTGGGTGAGGTGGCGGTGTTTTGCGGGGCCATGGTGGGCGCGGGGCTCGGGTTTTTGTGGTTCAACGCCTATCCAGCCCAGGTGTTCATGGGGGATGTAGGGAGCCTGAGCATTGGCGGGGCCTTGGGCTTCGTGGCCGTGCTCTGCAAACAGGAGCTCCTGCTCGCCGTGGTGGGCGGGCTTTTCGTGGTGGAGACCCTCTCGGTGATCCTCCAGGTGGGCTACTTCAAGATGACGGGCGGCCGTCGTATCTTGCGTATGGCGCCCCTGCACCATCACTTTGAAAAATGTGGCCTGCATGAGTCGAAGATCATCGTACGGTTTTGGATTCTTTCCATTTTGCTTGCGGTGCTCGCCCTGGGCACCCTCAAATTGCGGTAGGTCCCCATGCGAGCAATGATCCATCCCGACCAATTGCGTGGACACCAGGTGGCGGTAGTGGGCGCCGGGCGTTCGGGCATGGCGGCGGCGCGTCTGCTGCGCGCCTTGGGGGCCGAGGTGCGGGTGCACGACACGCGTTCGGAGAGCTTGGCGGAGGCGGCCGCGGAGGAATTTTCCGTGAGCGTCGGAGAGCACCGGGCGGAGGATTTTGCCCACTGCCAGATGGTGGTGCTCAGCCCTGGGATCCCGCGGGCGCGCATCGCCCCGTTGGTGCCTCCAGGCACGACCCTCATCGGGGAGCTGGAGCTGGGCAGCTGGTTTGTGAGCGAACCCATGGTGGCCGTGACCGGATCCAACGGCAAGACCACCACCACTTCCGTGATCGGACATGTGCTGCAGCATACGGGCCGCCGGGTCTTCGTGGGCGGCAATATCGGTACGCCGCTGTGTGAGTACGTGCTCTCCGGGGACCAGGCGGACGTTGTGGTGCTGGAAGTCTCCAGTTTTCAGCTCCAGACAGTAAGTGCCTTTCATCCGCGCGTGGGGGTGCTCCTCAATATCTCTCCCAACCATTTGGATTACCACGCCGACATGGACGAATACCGCGCCGCCAAGATGCAGCTCTTTGCGCGCATGACCGCGGCGGACTTGGCCGTGCTGCCGCTGGGGCTCAAGGAGGAGGTGGAGCGCGGGGGCTGGATTCGGGCGCGGCGGGTGTACGTCACCGCAGTGCAGCGGTTTGTGTGTCCGGGGCTTCCTGGGGCCCACAACCAAGCCAATGTGGAGGCGGCATGGCATGCCTGCCGCTTTTTCGGTGTGGACGAGGCGGCTTTTGCCGCAGCGGTCAAGGATTTTCAGGGGCTTCCCCATCGCCAGGAAGTGGTGTTCGAAAAGGAT
>DPEO01000070.1:0-341 GCA_003530935.1 Desulfomicrobiaceae bacterium
GCACCACCTCAATGCGCCGCGGGAGGTTGACGAACTCCACAGCCACATCGAGCCAGGTCTCCACCTTTTCCTGGCCCGAGACCAAGTACCAGCAAAAAATGGCCATCACCAAGGCCAAAAAGCGGTATATCCAATCGCGCATCATCGCCGCATCGCCGCCGAGAGGACCTTTTTCAAGCGTACCTCGTTGAGACTACTGGTAATCCGCCCGCCCACCGCCAAAGAAATGGTCCCGCGCTCTTCCGAGACCACCAAAGCCACGGCATCGGTCTCTTCCGTGACCCCAATGGCCGCCCGATGCCGCGTGCCCAGCGTGGCCTCGTGCTTGAGACCAGTGGCCA
>DPEO01000070.1:526-3107 GCA_003530935.1 Desulfomicrobiaceae bacterium
CAGGCCGCCATTTCGATGCGACCTCCCCGCACCAGCACCGCGCCGTCATGCAGCGGCGTGTCCGGATGAAAAATGGTCAGGAGCAAGTCCCGGCTCAGTCGCCCGCCGATCTCCACCCCTCCGGACACCACATCCCCCAGCGGAATGTTGCGCTCCAGGATGACCAAGGCACCGATGCGCTTTTTCGCCATGGCCACCAAGGCCAGGATGAGCTCGTCCATGCAGCTCTCTTCCATGGCCTCGCGCCGAAAAATGGTCGTCGCCCCCATGACGGCCAAGGCCTTGCGGATATCCCGGCGAAACAAGATGATGACCACCAAAAAAAGCGAACCGAGAAAGTTACCCAGCAGCCAATGCAGCGTATAGAGCCCCAGCTTGCCGGCGGCGAAATACAAGGCCACCACGAGGACAAGGCCGTAGACCACGCTCACGGCGCGGGTCCCCTTGATCATGAGCATCAAGCGGAAAAAGATGTACCCAACGATGAGGATGTCCAGGACATCCCGCCAGGTGACCTGCAAATTGCCGACGGCAAAACTCCAGCTCGTCACCGCTCTCCCCCCAGGGCTGCGGCCACCGTGAGCGCGTCCCGGCACGCACCCACGTCATGGACCCGGTGGAAGGCCACCCCCCGCAGCCCGAGCACCGCTGTGGCAGCCACGGTGGCGGGCAGACGCTCGCCCACCTCCCGACCAAGGAGCCCTTTCCACAGGGACTTGTGCGAGATGCCGATGTACAGAGGTCGACCCAAGGCGGCGAAGCGGTCCACCGCGCGCAGCAGGGCCAGGTTGTGCTCCAGAGTCTTGCCAAAACCGATGCCCGGATCGAGGACGATACGGTCCTCGGGGAGAAAACGGGTAAGCACCGCCAACTTCGCCTCGAAGAAGCGCAATACCTCCTCCACCACATCCTCGTAGTGCGGGGCCACCTGCATGGTTTGCGGTGTGCCTTGGGCATGCATGAGCACGTATCCGGGCTGATACTGGGCAAGGATATCCGCCAGCGCCGGATCCATGCCCATGGCCGAGACATCGTTGATGGCCACGGCCCCGGCTTCCAATGCCTGCCGGGCCACTTCCGCCTTCACCGTGTCCACGGCCACGGGGATTTCCGGCGCAGCCGCCGCCAGAGCGCGCACCACGGGCACCACCCGGGAAAGCTCCTCGTGCACAGGTACGGGGTCGGCAAACGGACGGGTACTCTCCCCGCCCACATCGAGCATGGCCGCGCCCTGGCCAGCCAAGGTCAGCCCATGGGATACCGCAGCCTCGGTACCCCAATGCCTGCCGCCGTCATAAAAGGAATCCGGGGTGGCGTTGACGATCCCCACCACGGCAAAGGGCCGGGCGGGCAAGCGCCAGCCGCCCCTGAGGACCCATACGGATGCAGTCACCTACGCATCTCCCGAAGTGTCGTCGTCTTCCAAGGCGAACTCCGCCGCCTGCGGAAGTTCTTTGCCGCGCATGATGAGGTCCACCTCCTGGCCGGTGAGGGTCTCCCGCTCCACCAAGGCTTGGGCCAAGGCTTCGAGCAGCGGGCGCTGTTCCTCCAGGATGCGCTTCGCCGTGCCATAGGCCTCGGAGAGGATGCGGCGCACTTCCTGATCGATGAGGCGGGCGGTCTCTTCGCTGTAGTCCTTGATGTTGGTGATGTCCCGGCCGAGGAAAACCTGTTCGTCCTTCTTGCCCAAGGCCATGGGGCCGAACTCGTCGCTCATGCCCCATTCGCAGACCATGCGCTTGGCAAGGGCCGTAGCCCGCTCGATGTCATTGCCCGCCCCGGTGGTGATGGTGGCACACACCAGCTCTTCCGCGGCCCGGCCGCCAAAGAGCACCGCCAGGTTGTTTTGGAGGTAGGTTTTGGAATAGGTGTGCCGATCTTCGCCAGGAAGCTGCATGGTCACGCCCAGAGCGCGGCCGCGGGGAATGATGGTGACCTTGTGCACCGGATCCGTGCCCGGCAGGCTCTTGGCCACCAGGGTATGGCCGGCTTCGTGATACGCGGTGGTGCGTTTTTCCTCTTCGGAAAGGATCATGGAGCGCCGTTCCTTGCCCATGAGTACCTTGTCCTTGGCCTCTTCGAAGTTGTGCATGGCCACCTTGTCCTGGCCGAGCTTGGCCGCGTGCAGGGCCGCCTCGTTGACCAAGTTCTCCAAATCCGCGCCCGAAAAGCCTGGGGTACCGCGGGCCAAGGTCTCCAAGTCCACGTCCGGAGCCAGCGGCGTCCGTTTGGTGTGCACCTGCAAAATCTTGAGGCGGCCGCCCAAATCGGGATTGGGCACCACCACCTGGCGGTCGAAACGGCCCGGCCGCAAGAGCGCCGGGTCGAGAACGTCCGGGCGGTTGGTGGCCGCGATGAGGATGACGCCTTCGTTGGACTCAAAGCCGTCCATCTCCACCAAGAGGGCGTTCAGGGTCTGCTCGCGCTCGTCGTGGCCGCCGCCGAGCCCTGCCCCGCGCTGCCGGCCCACAGCGTCGATCTCGTCAATGAAGATGAGGCACGGCGCATTCTTCTTCCCCTGGACAAACAGGTCCCGCACCCGCGCGGCGCCCACGCCCACGAACATCTCCACGAAATCCGA
>DPEO01000070.1:3316-7978 GCA_003530935.1 Desulfomicrobiaceae bacterium
AGCGTCTTGCCCGTGCCCGGAGAGCCCACCAGGAGCACCCCCTTGGGGATGCGCCCCCCCAGACGGGTGAATTTTTTGGGATCCTTCAGAAAATCCACCACCTCCTGGAGCTCTTCCTTGGCCTCGTCCACCCCGGCCACATCGGCGAAGGTGACCTTGGTGTCCTCCTGGGTGATCATCCGCGCCCGCGAACGACCAAAAGACATGGCCTTGCCCCCGCCCCCCTGCATCTGGCGCATGAAAAAGATCCACACGCCGATCAAAAGCAGCATGGGAAACCAGGATACGAGCACCGTCACATACCACGGGGCCTCCTCCTGAGGCTCGGCTTTCACCTGGACTCCTGCATCCACCAGCGTTTCCACCAGTTTGGGGTCATCGGGGGCGTAGGTGGAGAACTTACCGTCACTGGTGAGCATCCCAGTGATTTTCGGCCCCTGGATGCGTACACTCATGACCTCCCCGGCGCGAACCTTAGCGAGGAATTCGGTATACGTCAGTTCATTCACCGGGGCCGGCGGCTGCTGAAACATGTTGAAAAGCACCACCATCACCAGACAGATAATGGCCCACAGAGCAAGATTCTTGGAAAAACTGTTCAAACTGCTGCTCCTTGCAAAAAATCACGACCACATTCGAAAAAAGCCATCAAGGACCACCGAAGCGATATCTTTATGTGCGCCCCCGAGAAAGACAAGGGGCAAAACTCCTTTTGCGCCCCCTTGATTTCCCACCAGGGCATCGGTAGTGCCTTCCCCCACGCGGAAGTGCGTTCGTCCCGGTGGGCGGCCCGGTCTTCAAAACCGGTGGAAGGCTGACGAGGTCTTCGGTAGGTTCGACTCCTATGCACTTCCGCCATCTTTTTGGGCATGGCAGCGGCCTGCGCGTCTTTCATGAGCGCGCATGGATCTCCGGCACAGCCCCGCACCTCCGGCTTGGTGCAGCGCACACCCCGCGGAGGCACGCGCATCCCCTTGCCGGAAAACGCAAAGGGGGCTCTTTGGGGCATGGGCGCAAGGCCTACGGCCAGGATACGTCCATTTCCCAAGGTCCCCCGATTACGATGCGTGCTGCTCGCTCGCCTCATCGGGGTAGCGGGCGCGGATGGCCTCGATGGTCTCGAAGATTTCCTCGAAACAGGAAACGACCTCCGGGTCGAAGTGGGTGCCGGCGTCTTTGCGGATGATGGCCACCGCGTCTTCCGGACTCCAGGCCTCTTTGTAGCATCGCCGGGAGCACAAGGCGTCGTACACATCGGCCACGGCCACGATGCGTGCCACCAGCGGGATGGCCTCGCCTGCCAGGGGCGGCTCCTCCGAGCCGGTGTAGCCGGTGCCGTCCCACTTCTGATGGTGGTGCAGGATCACGTCGCGCACCAGATCATCCACGTCCCAAGAGCCATCGGCAAAGAGAGCAGCGCCAAGCACGCAGTGGGAACGCATGATCCTGAGTTCCTCGTCGTTCAGGCGCCCGGGCTTTTTCAAGACCACATCCGGGATCCCCACCTTGCCCACATCGTGGAGCATGGCCGCCGTACGGATCTTGCCCTTGGTGTAGCGCAGCTCATCAGGGTCCACACCGTGGCGTTCGGCCCAGCGGTGGTAGATCTCCGCGGCGTACGCCCCGACCCGCTGCACGTGCGCCCCGGTCTCCCGTGGATCGCGCAACTCCGCCATCTTGAGCATGCGCAACAGCAAGGCCTGGGTCATGAGTCCGCGCTCCAAGGCCGCGCCCGCCTGGGCCGCGAGGAGATTCACCCGCATCTGCATGCCGATGGTAAACGGCCGAGGTTTTCCGTCCTCCATGCTGTTGATGAGCTGCATGACCCCAAGGATACGGCCTTTTTGGCCGAAAACGGGCACCGTGAGGGTCGATACCGTGCGATATCCCGTCTTTCGGTCAAAAGCCTCGTTGAAACGGTACGGCTCGCTCGCGGGGATGTGATACATATCCGGAATGTTGACGGCTTTACCCGTCGAGGCCACGTGCCCGGCCACCGAGGACGAATCCAAGGGGAGCACGGCATTGACATAGACGTATTTGCTCGCCGCAGACCCAGGGAACAGGGTGTCGTTCTGGGTGTAGGCGAAAGAGAGCCCCCCGCCATCCACGAGAAAGATGGTGCCGGCGTCGGCGCTGGTAATGCGCCGGCCTTCCAGCAGGATACGATCCAACAGCGCCCCCATGTCCGCGTAGCGGCTGAGCTCCTGGGTGAGGACGTTGATCCAGGCGAGCACACCCTGAGCGGTGTCGTCCATGGCGAAGGGCTGGCCTTTCTGCGGCACCGGCTCGTGGCGCACCTCCACGACGCCTGTTTCCCAGCGGCCGATGCGCATGCCTTCGGCCGCCATGCGGATATCGACGGGAAGGTCCGCGAAGCGCCGACGCACCAAGTCTTCCAGGGCTTCCACGTCCTCGTCGCTGCGCGCCGGGTCGTGGTGGCTCAAAAGCAAGGTGTGCACCCCGGCGCGGGCCGCACGCTGCGGCCAGGCGTCCATGGCCGAATGCCCCCAGCCCTGCCGCACGGCGTACTCGTCCTCGGTGTACTGGGCGTCCACCAGGGCCACGGTGGCGCCTTCGAGAAAGCGCTCCATCCCGCGGGAGAGGGCGTCCGTGGCATTGGGCCGCCATTCGTGATCCCCGGTAAAGACAAACCGCCATCCATCGTGGGTGATGGCATAGGCCACGTTGCCGCCCGGGTGCACCGTAGGACAGGTGGCCACCTGAGCCGAGCCCACGGAAAACGACTCCCCGGGTTCGAATTCGTGGATCGTGATCTGGGCCGGCAGGCTCTCGAATTTCACTGGAAAGTAGCGGCGGTCCATGATCCCGGAGAGCACCGCCTGAACGCCGCTGCCGCCGATGGTGCGCGGGGCATGGATGTGGAGCTCGGTGTGCGGAGAGAAAATGGGCGCGAACATGGGAAAGCCCAGAAGATGGTCCCAGTGAGCGTGGGTGAAGCACAAGTGCAGCCGCACCGGACCCGCGGTCATGATCTCTTCGCCCAGGGCGCGGATGCCCGAGCCGGCGTCGATGACCAAAAGTTCCTCGCCCAGACGCACCTCCACGCAGGTGGTATTGCCGCCGTAGCGCTGCGTGGAGGCCGATGCCACCGGAATGGAGCCGCGCACCCCGCGCACCAACACTTCCATGCTGCCTCCCAGGATTCGGAAAAAGGTTCCCATCCACTACCGAGGAGACGGACTTGGGGTCAATGGAAAAGCCGCCCAACAGAGCCCCGTGCGGCACACCCGTCCATCCGAGCAAGGACTCGTGAACAAAACGACGCGCCAGATCTCAAGAAGGCCGAGCGCGCATGCACTATGCACTGCCCCGACCTCTGCCTGTGGGATCACGATACCCTGCCGCGCTTTTCCCGTTTTCATGAACACGTCAGCCCAAGTCTTCATAGCGTGACGTTTCCATTGCCCAATCCAGGGCTGCCAATATCATTGTCCAGTAACAATGCCCTGTCGCCGGCTGGACATCGGGCGGGCCCTGAGGCACCATAGACGGCCGCGGCGGCGGCAACGCACACGCCGCGTGCAGGTTTTTCATTTCAGCTCTCAAGGAAGTTGCCATGGGCTTTTTCTCGCGTATCAAAAAACTCTGGGGCGGAAACGCAAGCGACTCCCCCACACCATCTGCTCCGCAAACTCCCGCGCCACAGCCAGAACCGGCGCCTCCTGCCTCTGAGGCGGTCGCACACCCGGCGGCGGCAACGCCAGAAGTCGCTGGGCAGCCCACGCCCGCCGGGAAGCGCGAGCCATCTGTCGCGCCGCAAGAGCGGGACACGCCCGAAGCCCCGATTGCGGCCGACGCGCCTGCTGCGTCCCAAAAAACCTCCGAACCGCCCCTGGAAAACACTTCTCAAACGGCCTCCCCCCATCTTGCGCAAACCCCGCCTGCCGCGCCGCATCCCGCCCCGGAGGCGGCTCCCAAGCCCAAGGCGCCGCAGCCGACCCCGAAGGAGGCAGAACCCCACACAGCGCCGGAGGCTCGCCGGCCATCGCTGTGGCAGCGTCTTTGGGGACAGGCGCCCCAAGACGCCCCTTCCCAGGACGAGGCCACGCCAGCCGCCCCCAAGGCCTCGGACGTAGCTCCTGCGTTGGATTTTCAGGAAAAACCCACCATCCCGGCCTGGCAAGCGGAACTTGCCCGCGCCCTGCGGGACGCCGAGCCCCGGCTGTCCGTGTGGATGGAGCACATCCTGGCCGGGGTCACGGCGCGTGGCCCGGAGCTCTGGGCGCGCCTGCGTTTTCTCTTCTCCCAACTCGACGCCCCGGAAAGCGAGGCCGAGGACTTCATCCGCCGTTTCGACTCCTGGCTTTCGGACATGGGCTATGAGGCCGTGGAGGACTTCCGCTCGGAACTCCAGTACCGCCTAGCCCTGGCCCTGGATTTGGAGGACGAAGAGGACGAGCGCAGCCGCCTGCTCCTCAAGCTCTCCCAGGGACTGGCCAAGACGCGCAGCCAACTCACCGCCCGCATCGAAAACCTCCTTGCCCGCACCAGCGGCTACGACGCCGCCTTTTGGGAGGAATTGGAAGAAATCCTTCTGGTGGCGGACGTGGGGGTGACTGCCACCACCAAGCTCCTGGAGCGACTCAAAAAACGCGTGCGCCAGGAAGGCGGCGCGGCGCCGGAAAACTTCAAGTCGCT
>DPEO01000066.1 GCA_003530935.1 Desulfomicrobiaceae bacterium
AGACGCAGCGCCACGTCGGTGACCGGAAGAAGCCGGGAGAGCACTGCGGCCGCAGCTTGCGGCAGGGCGTCCATGCTGGAGAGGTTCGTGGTGTTCCGTGCGAGCTCATAGAGGATCCGGGCGCGCACGACGTCGCGCTTATGGCTCGTGATATCGCGGACGGTTTCGATGGCCCCGGCCACCTTCCCCGAAGAGTCCCGCAGGAGGATGGCTCGGGCCCATACAAAGGCCCCGGCGCCTTGGCGCAGGGCCGGGGCGAAGGCTTCGGTGGTGAGCGCGTCCTCGTCTTCGTGGAGTTCCGGGTACTGGCGGCGTTCGGGCAGGCTGGGGTCCAGGAGCACGTCCACGAGCATGGGACGTGCATAGCCATAGAAGGGGACGGCGTAGCACCGTCCTGCCTTGCCGAGGATCTCCACCGCCGGCACCCGGGTGATGGCCTCCATGGCCCGGTTCCAGGCCTGCACCCGGCCTTCGTGATCGATGACCATGGTGGGGTCGGGGAGAAATTCGATGATGCGGGTGAGCCGCTTTTGCGCTTCGCCGAGGCGGCTGCTCTGTTCGGCCAGCTCCTGAGTGGCCAGGCGCAGGGCCTGGGCCTGGAGGGCGATCTCTTCTTCCAAGTGGGAGTAGGCGGTGCTGACAGCCTCGGCGAGGGGGGCAAGTTGGGGGTCCAGGGCGTCTGGTGAGAGGCCGAGGTCGCGGAGCTGGCGGGTGAGGAGGCGGTGCATTAGCGTGGGCGTAGGGCCGTGAGGCAGATGGTTTGATTGCGGAAGGAGCAGGGCGCGGCGGCGATCTCTCCGTAGGAATACCAGCCTGCCATGGGGACACCCAGCGCGGCGGCTACTTCGGCGGGCTCGTCCTCGGCCAGGGGGCCGAGGACGTGGCGCCGCGCCACACAACTCACCATGAGGGCCGCAGAGGAGCCTTGCGGGATTTGCGTTGCCGCGGTGCGCGCTGCGCTCAGGACGTCCACCATGGAGGCATGCATGAGTTGTACCGTGCTGCCTTCGGGGATGGCAGTGGTGAAGAGGAGCCCCTGCCGCTGGGGGGCCACGGCGATGAGACTGCGCAGGGTGGGGGCTTCGCCCGGTGCGGATACCAGTAGGGGGAAATGGTGTCCGCTGGCAGGCAGGTCTGCCGCATGGGGGCCGAGGTAGCGGGCGTAGAGGGTGAGCGCCGGCTCGTCGTCCAGCTCAAGGATGAGTCTTCCTTCGGCTGCAGTGACCGTGCGCGGTGGCCCCATGGGGTGCCAGCCGCATCCGGTGGCGGAGACTGCCTCTAGTTGTGGCGGCAGGGCCATGGCCACCAGGCCGTCGGTGAGGATTTCCGTGTCATGGAGCAGCGCCGTGCGCTGAAAGCGCTCTCCGTCCGCAGCCATGCCGCCGGTGATGGTGGCGTGGGGAAGCGCCTCGGAGAGGGCGCGGGTGAGACGTTCGCCGTCCAGGTGGAGTCCTTCGGCCATGATGATGATCGGGCCTGTGGGGGCCGGGCCCAGGGTGTCGGCCAGCTCTCGGGCCAGGGTCCATTCCGAAGCCAGCCCTTGAGCTCGGATGCGGACCGCGCGCGGTTTTTCAGGCAGAAACCAGAAGGCCGCCAAGATTCCTCGGCTGTGCAGGCGGCCGGCGTCGATGATGCCTGCGGTGGAGCATCCTTGGATCGGGACGCCAGGGTAGCGCCGCCGCAGGGCGGCTGCGGCATCTTGGACGGCGGCGTCCGGCACCTCGGCCCACCAGAGCAGGATACCGGAAGGGGTGTCGCGGGGCAGGTCGTGCCAATCTGCGGAAGACGTATGGCGAGTGCGGAGCATCAGTCTTGCCAGCGGGCGCGGATGGCGCGGATTTCTTCGAGGTGGTTGAAAAAGGCGTCCACCACTTGCGGATCGAAGTGGGTGCCTCGGCCTTCGGCGATGATGGCCAGACAGCGATCTTCGGGAAAAGCGGGCTTGTAGGGCCGTTCGCTGGAAAGAGCGTCGTAGACGTCCACCAAGGCCACGATGCGCGCCTCTATGGGGATGTGCTCGCCTTTGAGCCCCAAGGGGTAGCCAGAGCCATCCCAGCGTTCGTGGTGCAGCAGGGCGAGGATGCGGGCCAGGTGCAAGAGTTCGTTGTCATCGGGGTCGGTCTCGTCGAAGTGCAGGCAATGCTTCCGAGCCTCGTCGCGGCTTTTCAGGCTGGAGAGGATCTCGCAGCCGTAGATGCAGTGGCGCTGCATGATGGCCCATTCTTCGGGGTCGAGTTTGCCGGGCTTGAGGAGGACGGCGTCCGGGATGCCGATCTTGCCGATGTCATGCAGCGGGGCGCAGTCGCGCAGCATCTGGCAGCGCTCTTCGGTAAGTCCCATGGCTCGACCCAGGACCGCGCTGATCTCGCCTACCCGCATGACATGGTTGCCGGTTTCGTTGTCTTTGTATTCCGCGGCGCGGCTCAGGCGCTGCATGATCTGGCGTCGGGTGCGTTCCAGCTCGTGGGTGCGCTGGGCCACGAGTTCTTCCAGGTGCTCTTGATGGCGGCGGTTCTCCCGCAGGAGTGCGGCCCGCTCCATGACCTTGTCCAATGTGTAGAGCAGCAGGTCGAAGTTCCGGATGGGCTTGGTGATGTAGTCCCAAGCGCCAAGTCGTACCGCCCGCAGGGCATCTTCCACCACCCCGACTCCGGAGATGACCACAGTAGGCATTTCGGGGTGGTTTTGGCGTGCGGCCTCAATCACGGCATATCCATCCACCATGGGCATGTTGAGGTCCACCAACGCCACGTCCACCGGTGTGGCGGCGAGGATCTCCAAGGCCAGTTGGCCGTTTTCCGCTTCCAGCACCTGGTGGTCCAAATCTTCCAAGTAGGCGCGCACGGAACGGCGCAAGGCGGGTTCGTCGTCTACGACGAGGACGCGCATGCAACCTCCTTTGACGGTGTGGGCTCGGGGGTGGGGAGTTCGAGGAAGAATACCGCACCGTGGCCGGGTTCGGATTCGGCCCAGAGCCGGCCGCTGTGGTTTTGGGCAATGAAATAGGATACGGCCAAACCGAGTCCCGTGCCGTGGCCCGGGGGTTTGGTGGTGAAAAACGGCTCGAAGATGTGCGGCAGGACTTCCGCAGGGATGCCGGGGCCGTTGTCGGCGATGCGGATGCGCACCATCCCTTGGTGGTGGCGGGTGGTGATGCGGATGCGTGGGCCTTCGGCTGGCGGGGCCTCGTGCAGGGCGTGGGCTGCGTTGCGCAGCAGGTTGAGAAAGATCTGCTCGATCTCCGTTTGCGCGACGAACACCGGGGGCAGTGTCGGGGCATAGTCGCGCTCGATGGTGATCCGCCGGAAGTCGTAGTGCTTTTTGAGATCGTAGTCCTTGCTGGCCAGGGAAATGGCGGTCTCCAGCATGTCGTGCACAGCGCATATGGTCCGACGGGACTCACTTTTGCGCCCGAAATCGAGCATGGTGCGGACGATGCCTGCCGCTCGGCCGCCAGCGTCGCGGATGTCGGCCAGAAAATTCGGGATTCCTCGGGCCGTGACATAGCGGTGCACGTCCTCCAGCGTCACGCCGAGCTCTTCGGCCACCTGCCGGTTCTTGGGAAAATCCGGGCGCAGCCGCAGCTCGGCGTTTTGGGCGTTCTGCAGAATGATCCCCAGAGGATTGTTGATCTCATGGGCAATGCCCGCGGCAATGCCGCCCAAAGAGAGCATTTTTTCCGTTTGCACCAGAAGTTCCTGAATGCGGTGGTGTTCGGTCATGTCGCGCAGGGCAAGCAGCATATGCGTTTCGCCGTGGAGCACAAGAGGGCGGGCGGTGATGGCAAGCGGCATGGGGGTGGCGTCGGCGCGCATGCCTTGGGCTTCCTGGCGTATGGTTTCGCCTTGCTCGAAGACCGCTGTACACAGGGCGGTGCACAACGCTGTGGGAAGGATGGCGATTTCGTCCAATGTCTGGGGCAGGGCTTCGGCGCTGGCGGCCAGCTGCACAAAAGTGGAATTGGCATGCAGGATGTTTTTTCGGGCGTCCACCAAGGCCAGGGCTTCGGGGGAAAGGTGGAAGACTGCGGTAAAAAGACGCAGCGCGTCTTCGGTTTCCTGCCGCGCGAGGCGGCTCGTCGTGATGTCGCGGAAAAAGACGCCGGCCAAGTCCGCACCCACGGGGAAGGCGATGATGGTGTAGAAGTGCTCTTGGTTCAGGCGGTTGAGGTAGGGAAAGTCTTCTTCGATGTGGGGGGATTTTTGATCAATGACCAGGTGGAGGA
>DPEO01000039.1 GCA_003530935.1 Desulfomicrobiaceae bacterium
CGCAAGCCCTGGGCAATGGTTTCGACTTCCGGCAGTTCGGGCATCAGCGCGGCGGCATGGTCAGGGTGATGGTCTGCCCGCGGCGCTCCACGGTGAAACGCATGGCCTCCCCGCGGCGCGCGGCGGCCGCGGCGGCGGTGTGGAGGTCTTCGGCCGTGCGCACCGGCGTGCCGCCGACGGCAACGATGCGGTCGCCCGCCTGAAGCCCCATGGCCTCGGCCCGCGACCCAGGTTCCACGCGTTGCACGGTGATGGCGTCCTGGAAGTCGAGGAGCATGCCCAGACGGCTTCGCTGGCTGGGCGGGCAGACGAAGAAGGCGGTGCGCAGATGCGGCGTGCAGGAGGACACGGCCTCCTCTTGGCTGGAGGCGTCGCGCCAGGGCAGGATGGCGAGCATTCGGGCATCGGGTTCCAAGGCGGCAATGCGGTAGGGGATCCCAAAGCCGCGCTCCACGTGGCCGGCGCCAGTCAGGATGACCACGGGCCTGTGGTGCTGGCGGCGCCACTGGATGGCGGTTTCGGCCATGACCGAGTCCCACAGAGACTGCACGCGGAGGAAATCGTTCAGCTTGGTGGTCGATTCCGGCCGCATCTTCTGATGCAGGGCAAACTGATCGGCGAGCACGCGCTCCTGTTCCGGGCAGGGGGGGATGAGGGCGCGCGGCAGCGCCGGGTGGTCCGGGGCGAGGCGACCGTCGCGGAAGTCCTGGACAAGCGTCCAGGGCACGTTGAGCCCCACCAGCCGGGCCCCGTGGGCGCGGGCGGCGTCCAGTACGGGCGCGTAAAGGGTGAAGGGATAGCCCCAGGCCGCATCCCAATGCCGGGCGAGGTCCTCGCGGGAGGGGTGCTGGTCGAGAAATGGCTGGCTTTCCCGGGGGAGCATCTCCAGCCCAAGGTCGAAGCGTATCCCCGCCCCAGCCAGGGCGTGAAGGATCTCGGCGGCAGCGGCGTGGTCACACGGATTGGCGTGGGTCTCGCCAATGAGGATATAGTCGGCCTGCGCGGCCATGGCCGTAAGGGCGGAAGCACTCAGGGGCGTCCCTTGGGCGGAGAGAAGGCCGCGTTCGGACGTTTCCTGCAGGGGCTTTGGAGCGTGCGGCGCGCACGCCCCAAGGCCAAAGAGGAGCCCCACGAGGAGCGCCCAGACTAATCCCACGAACGTTTGTCTTCGATGGCGCGGATCTGCGGCGGCAGCGTCCCCGGAGGCACCACCTTGACCACCGGTCGAATCTTGATCTTTTCGCGGAAAAGCAGCTGCAATTCTTCCTCGCGTTTGAACTGGGCGGACTCGATGATGAGCGTCATTTCGTCCACACCACCGAGGTTCGTGACCTCGATCTGCCATCTCTTGATCTCCTCGAAACCGGAGAGCACCTGCTCCACCTGGTGCGGGTAGACAAACATTCCCTTGATGCGCGCCGTGGTGTCCACGCGTCCCACAATGGCCCCCAGCCGCGGGCTGGTGCGGCCGCATGGACACGGCGAGCGGTCGATGTACGACAGATCGCCTGTGGCCAGGCGGATCAAGGGATAAGTCTTGTTGAACACCGTGACCACGATCTCGCCGGTTTCCCCGTCTTTGAGGGGGATGCCGGTGTCGGGGTGGCAGATTTCCACATAGGCGCGGCCGGCGATATGCAGTCCGGTTTTATGGAAGCACTCGTAGCCGATGCACCCGACGTCTGCGGTGCCGTAGCCCTGACGCATGATGAGGTCGAATTTTTTCTCCAGCGTCGAGCGCAGCTTTTCCGAAAAGCGTTCACCGGTGACAAAGGCCACTTCCAAGAAGAGGTCCTTGCGCAGGTTCATGCCTTTCTCTTCCGCCTTTTGGGCGAGATGCATGAGGTAGCTCGGAGTGCCGATATACCCCGTCACCCGCAGCTTGCGCATGATATCGAGCTGGGTCGCCGTGTTGCCGGGGCCTGCGGGAATGACCGCGCATCCCAAGGCGCGCAGCGGTTCTTCGAACATGAGCCCCGCAGGGGCGAGATGGTAGTTGAAGGTGTTTTGCACCACGTCGCCGGAGCGAAATCCGGTGGCGTAGAAGCTCTCGGTCCATCCCCAATAGTCGTCACCGCGGTCTTCGGGATCGAAGATGGGGCCGGGAGAGAGAAAGATGCGGCGCAGGTCTCCCAAATCCTTGGTGAGGAGCCCGCCCAGGCGTGGTCCCATGGACTGGAGGAAGATGAGTTCTTTCTTTTTGAGGATGGGGACGTGCTTGAGGTCAATGAGGTCGCGGAACTTCTCCACCGAGAACTGGGCGCGGTCGAAGCGTTTCTTGACGTCTTCGGAGTAGCGGTAGGCGTAGGTGAGCAGTTCCTTGAGCTGAATCTGGTAGTATTTTTGCCGTTCGGTGGAGTCGAGCACCTCGCGGCGACTGAAGATGCCTTCCGTGCGATCTTTGCGGGTCATGGTGATCCTCCTGCCGGGAAAAAGGATTTCCGCGGCACGCGAAAAGTCCGGCCGCGGAAAATAGCATGCTTATAGGAAGAGAAATGGAAGATGCAAGGTTTTTTTGTAAAAACTGGAAATTCAAAGCAATTCTTGTTCGGCCTCCACGCTGGTCTCCTCCGGAAATTTCCACTGCGGCGGCGTGGTGCGGGCGAAGACTAAGTACCCGGTATGGGCCACCATGCGGTCTTCGGGCCGGAGCCGGTCCGCCACCGGCTTGTAGCGGCGAAGCAGGATCTCGAGTACTTCGATTTCGATGAATGGCCCGGCTTCCAGGGCACGCAGCAGATCGCTCACCTGGTTGGTGGTGGGAAGGAGGAAGCCCACCGGGGCCCCGGGAGTGACCGCCTTGGGGATGAACGGGACGTAGTCCCACGGGGTGCGCACATCCAAGAACAGGGCGTCGGCGTCGGACTGAAGAAACCCCTGAGCGATGTCGTGATGCTGGAACGTGACGCGGTGGGCAAGTCCCATGGATGCAAGGTTGGTCTGGCAGAGGTCGAGGAACTCCTGGCGGCGCTCATAGGTGAAGACCCGGCCGCTTTCTCCCACGAACCAGGCCAGGGCCGTGGTGAGCCCGCCGGAGCCGCAGCCGGCCTCGATGATCCGACAGCCTGGTCCCACGCCCAGTTTTAGGGCGATGTAGCCGATTTCCTTGGGATAGATAATCTGGGTGCGGCGTTTGACGCCGCTTTTGACGAGGTCGTACAGCGTGGGGCGCAGCACCAAGTACGGAACCCCTTTGTGGGAGGTGATGCGGGCCCCCCATCCCGCCTGGCGAGCGTCGTCGAGGTTGATTACCCCGTCGCTGGTATGGAGCACGGCGCCGGGTGTGGCTGCCATGAAATAGCGCTTGTCCTTTGGGCTTTGGAGCAGTACCAATTGGCCTGGCTCGAGCATGAAATTTCCCCCTTGTGGCGTATGGTCTGGGGGCAGTAGTCTTTGCCGTTTTTGCCTGTCAAGGACGGCAAGGCGGCTACGGAGCCCAGTTTTTTCCGCCTGCTCCGGCGTTTTCCCCGTGTGGGGCACAGACGCTGTCGAGCGTGACGGCGGTATTCCTGCTTGTGTGCACGGCAGGAAAGCTGCATGGAACTCTTTTTATTTTTTATTTTTTCGAGGAACGCATGGCAGAAAAGATTCGGAAGATGCTTATCAGTGTCCTTCCTGGTGAGCAGGTGGAAGTCGTCATTACTCAAGACGGCGTGGTGGTGGAGTACTATGTGGAGATGCTTCACCAAAGCAAAACAAAAGGGAATATCTACAAAGGAAAGATTCACAATATCGATCAGGCGTTGCAAGCAGCGTTCATCAATTACGGCGCGGAAAAGAACGGCTTTTTGCAAGTGGATGAAGTGCATCCCGAATACTATCTCATCGATCCGCCTTCCCGTGGGTACCCCCCTCTGCAAAAAGCACTGCGGCCAGGGCAGGAGATGTTGGTGCAGGTGGTCAAAGAGCCCACGGGAAACAAGGGTGCTTTCTTGACCACGTATCTCTCCATTCCGGGCCGGTATTTCGTGCTGACCCCGGGGCGGGAGCAGCTCGGCATTTCCCGGAAGATCGAAGAGGAAAAAGAGCGCGCCCGGCTCAAGGAAATCGTGGAAGAAATGGGCCTCGAGGAAGGCATCGGGGTCATCGTGCGCACGGTCAGCAAGGGCCAAAGCAAGGCGGCCTTGTCTCGGGACCTTCAATTTCTCAAGCGCCTGTGGAAGGACATCCGCAAGCGCGCCAACGAGTCCCCAGCACCGGTTTTAGTGTATGAAGAAAAGGACTTGGCCTTTCGCGCCATCCGCGACTATCTGACGGCGGACATCGTGGAGTGTTGGGTGGACGATGAAGCCACCGCAGACCAGGTCAATGAATTCGCGAGCCTGGTTTTTCCACGGCGCAAGAGCATCGTCAAAGTCCATTCCGATCCTCACCAGACGCTTTTTGAGCGGTTTCGGGTGGAAGAACAACTGGCCACGGTGCTTTCCCGCACCGTGAATCTCCCCAGCGGCGGTCAATTGGTCTTCGATCACACCGAGGCCCTCACCGCCATCGACATCAACTCCGGCAAGATCGGCGGGGAGAAGAACTTCAAGGAGATGGCCTTGCGCACCAATGTGGAGGCCGCGCGCGAGATCGCGCATCAGCTCATGCTGCGGGACATCGGCGGCCAAATCGTGGTGGATTTCATCGAAATGAAAGACCCCGCCCATGTGCGCGAGGTGGAAAAAGAGATGCGCCAGGCCCTCAAGGCGGATCGGGCACGTACCGATGTGGGACGGATCTCCAAGTTCGGGCTCATGGAGATCGTGCGGCAGCGGTTGGGGACCTCGGCCCTTTCGGCGAGCCTGGACATGTGCCCCCATTGCATGGGCACCGGGAGCCGCCGCAATCTCGAATGGCGGGCTATGCGTGCCCTCAAGGACATCTTTCGTGCCCTGCGCAGCGGCGTGGCCTCCGAACCATTGGAGTACGTCACGGACCCTGAGCTGGCGGTGTATCTTCTGAACCGCAAGCGGGAAAAGCTTGTGGAGCTGGAGCAGCGCTGTGGCCGTCGGGTGCTCGTGGTGCCCTCGTCATCGGAGCAATGCTCCTTTTGCTAGGGGGCGAGCATGCGCCTTTTGCTCCATGCCTGCTGCGGCCCCTGCTCCCTGTACCCTGTGCGTGTGCTTCAAGAGCGCGGGGTACAGGTGTCCCTGCTCTTCTTCAACCCCAATATCCATCCGTTGCAGGAATACGCCCGCCGCTGGAAGGCCCTGCAACAGGTCGCCCAGGCTCTGGGTGTGCCGGTCATCTGTCCGGATCGTTACGATCCTGCAGTGTATTTCCGGCATGTGACCTTTCGCGAAGAGCGCCGCTGCAGATTGTGTTACATTTTACGCTTGGAGCGGACCGTACATATCGCTCGGCGCGGTGGCTTCGACGCATTTTCCTCGACACTTCTTTACAGCAAGTTTCAAAAACACGAAGAAATTCGAAGTATTGCTGAAGATATAGGCGGGTCTGTCCCGTTTTACTACGAGGATTTTCGGGAAGGATGGAGTGAAGGAATAGCAAGGTCCAAGGAAATGGGGATCTATCGTCAGCAATATTGCGGATGCCTGTATAGCGAGGCGGAGCGCTTTAGGAGCATGTTGGAGTCGTGATGCAGGTGTACGTCCACCTCCCTTTGTGCCGCCGCAAATGCCGGTACTGTGCGTTTGCCTCTTGGGAGTTCTCTTCGGAGGCGGCGGCGCGGGTGGTGGACTTGATCGTGGCTCATATGAGACGCTGGAGCGCGCAGGGTATCGGTCCGGCGCACACCATATACATCGGCGGCGGCACGCCGTCGTTGTGGGAGGCGCGGCAGCTTGCCCGCATACTTGATGCGGTGGACCAGGCTGTGGGGATCGCTGCCGGGGCGGAGATCACGGTGGAAGCGAACCCGGAATCCGCCCTGCGTCCGGGGTGGATGGCTGCGCTTGGAGACATGGGGGTCACGCGCCTCAGCCTGGGCGTGCAGAGCTTTCGTGATCAGATTCTGGCATTCCTCGGCCGTCCGCACGATAGCGCGCAGGCGGTGGCGGCGGTGCAGGCCGCTGTGGCGACAGGATTGGCGGTGAGTGTGGACCTCTTGTGGAATGTGCCGGGAGTCCCTTTGGCGCAGTGGCAGCAGGACCTCGCTTGGGCCGTGGACCTTGGGGTGGGGCACGTGTCGTGCTATGCCTTGACCGTGGAGCCGGGCACTCCGCTGGCCGCGGATCCGGCACCCTGGCCTTCGGAAGACGAGGCTTCCGCTCAATTTCATTGGACGTGCCAGTTCTTGGAGGAACGCGGGTTCGTGCATTATGAGCTCGCCAACTTTGCGCGTCCGGGGGCGGTGTGCCGCCACAACCTTGGGTATTGGCGGGGCGAGGATTACTTGGGCGTTGGTCCCGCGGCAGTCTCCACCTGGCAGGGGCGTCGGTGGACCAATCCGGTCTCGCTGGAGGACTATGGTCTGATGGTGGAGGGAGCGCTTGCGCCGGAGGCGGAGTCCCTGTCGCCGGAGGTGGTCCTGCGGGAGCGGGTCATGCTGGGGCTGCGCACCCGGGACGGTTTTGACGTTGCTTCGTGGGCGTGTCGCCTGGGGCGGGATGCGGCCGAGTTTGGCGCCGCGCTTGAATCCTTGGCGCAGGCCGGCCTTGTGATATGGGACGGGATATCGGTACGGCTTTCCCGCCAGGGCATGCTACTGGGCAACGCCGTGTGTGCCCATATTTGGGATGTTCTCGATAGATGGATGGAAACGACATAGGAATTATATGCATACGGAACCAATGGAACACGTGGACGCGTCGGCCTCGCACGGTGAGGCCCGCTGGGAAGATTTGGATGCGACCCTGCGTCAGGGGGCAAAGCGCTTGGGTTGGGAGGATCTCATGCCCGTGCAGCGCCGCGTGCTGCCGGTTTTGGCCGCAGGCCGGGACGTCATGGTGCAGTCGAGGACCGGCAGCGGCAAGACCGGGGCCTTTCTTTTGCCTATGGGGGCCATGGTCCACCAAAGCGGTGGGGTGCAGGCCTTGGTGCTCACGCCCACCCGGGAGCTCGCCGTGCAGGTATGCCGGGATGCGGAGATCCTGTTTGCCGATGCAGGGATCACTCCGGTGGCCATTTACGGCGGCGTCGGTTTCCGGCCGCAGATGCAGGCGTTGGAGGCCGGGGCCCAGGTGGTGGTCGGCACTCCAGGGCGGATCCTCGATCATTTGCTGCGCGGTACTCTGCACCTCGACGCCTTGCGGCTGCTTGTCTTTGACGAGGCCGACCGCATGCTGTCCATGGGCTTTTATCCGGACATGAAGCAGCTGCAGCGTTACCTGCCTTCCGGGCTGCAGACGGCCATGTTTTCTGCAACGTATCCGGGATACGTGCAGCGCTTGGCGGCGCAATTTCTCAAGGATCCCATATGTATTTCCTTGAGTCAGGACCAAGTCCACGTCCACGATATCGTCCATGTGCAGTATCGTGTGCCGGCGCTGCAAAAGAGCCGCGCCTTGGTCAAGATCATCGAGATGGAAAATCCATCTTCGGCCATCGTGTTTTGCAACACCAAATCTGATGTGCATTTCGTCTCCGTGGTGCTCCAGCGCTTTGGCTATGAGACCGGCGAGTTGTCCGCCGATATTTCGCAATCAGCGCGGGAGGCCGTGCTCGACGATTTGCGGCGCGGGCGGATCAAATTCTTGGTGGCCACGGACGTGGCGGGCCGCGGCATCGACGTGCCGGACCTCTCCCATGTGTTTCAATACCAGCCGCCGCAAGATCCCGAGGCGTACGTGCACCGCACCGGGCGCACCGGTCGGGCCGGGGCCGCAGGGGTGGCCATTTCTCTGGTTTCTGGGGTGGAGGAGCTGGATTTGGCGGCCATCGGCCGACGCTTTGGCATCACCATCGAAGACCGTACCTTGCCTTCCGATGCCGAGGTCCAGGCCACCGTGGCGCAACGGGCGGTTTCGTTGTTGGAGGCCGCGCTGCGCCGGGCGGACAATATCCAAAAGGAACGCTTGCAGCGCTTTGAACCCTTGGTGGCGGATTTGGCCGAAAGCGAGGACGGCCGCATTCTGTTGGCCATGCTGGTGGATCAGTTCTATCAATCGGTCTTTCACGCCGTGGAGCTCCCTGCGGCGGGGCCGCTGTTGGCTGCAGGCATGTCGTTTGCCGCAGGCCGTGAAAGCGCAGTGAGCGAGGAGGCGTCGCAGGACGCCTCGACGCGGGAGAAGCGTCGGCGTCGGCGTTCGCGCAAGAAGAAGGCCCCTGCTGTTGCGGACGCCGTTGGGCGCGAAGCGCTGACTGCGCCGGGCAATGCGGACCAGGACGCGATCCCGGTGGAGCAGGAGCACGTCCCGGTGGCTGCGGCTGTGCACGCCGCACCTGATCAGGCCGCATCCGAGACTACTGCCTCCTCAGTGGACGCTTCCGAGGATGCCGCAGGACCGGCCGAGGTGTCCGAAGCCAAGCCCAAGAGTCGTCGGCGTCGCCGTCGGCCGCGCAAAAACGGAGCAGCCAAGTCGGTGTCGGCCAATGGACCGGAGGACGCGCGTCAGGACGGGCCTGTTCCCGCCGCGGAGCCGCGCGAGGAACCGGCGCCCACTTCGCGACGCAAGAAGATCTTCTTGGAATAACCCTATGGGAGGTGCGCATGGGGCAGGAACGACGTCGGCGCAGCCGGGTGCATGTGGAAATCCCGGTGTTTGTGGTGCAGGAGGGCCACCGTGTGCAGGGCATGCTGCACGATGTGAGCTTGAAGGGGCTCTCCTGCTCCGTGGACGGCCCATTGCAGGTCGGAGCCGAGTGTGCGGTGACTTTGGCCTTGGCTTCAGGTCTGCGCATCCATGCCGTCGGCCGGGTGGTGCGGGCCGGAGCCACTGAGGCGGCGGTGGACTTTGTGCGCCTGGAGGAGAAGGACTTCGCCCACCTGCGCAATGTGGTGCGCCTCTACGCCGAGGATGCCGACCAGGTGGACGAAGAACTCCGCACTCCGGCCTTTGGGGAGGACTAGATCGCGTCTTCGAGGCGCAGAAGCACGGCCTTGATGGCGAGTCCTGGACCGTATCCGCCCAGTCCTTTTCGTGCGA
>DPEO01000156.1 GCA_003530935.1 Desulfomicrobiaceae bacterium
CTGGGAGACGAGCTGCAAAAACCCGTTCTCCAGGGCGTCCACCGCCTCCGGGCCCACACGCAGCGCCCGCAGATTTTGAAAAGTAGGATAGAAAAGCGGCGCTTCGAAGGTCTCCACCACGTGCCCCAGCCCCGCCAAGGCCTGGGCCACATAGCGGCCTATCGGTAGCGAGCCGCCGTAAAGCGGCAGCACCACCAGAATCCGGCGCACCCCCCAATCAGGCATACTGACCTCCAACTCCACCAGGCAGCACCCAGTCTTTCTCCGTCATCCACGTACAGCCTCCCCGGCCCGGCGCCCCCAACCCCCACAAGGCCGCCACCTGAGAGCGAAACGCCTGGCGTCCGGCCTCAGTGGGATCCTCCCCGGCCACAGGGTGGTAGTATACGCCCAAGGCGTCCATACCGCTGTGCAGGGCCACGACACCCGAAGGGAGCGCCCCCTCGCCCCGGGCAATCCAACGAATCGTCTCCCGCTGCGCAAGCGGCGCCAGGCACGCCCCGGGCGTAGGACAGACTGCGGTCTCCAAGCACGGCGAACAGGGAAGCACCGATTGCACCACCACATGCCCTTCCCCATAAGGGCCGGTCTCATGCACCCACGCCGAGGCCAAATACGCCCCCAAGACCGGCACCCCCAACCGGGCCGCCATATGGGCCACACCCGTATCCGGGGAAAGCACCAGGCCGCAGCCGGCCACGATCTCCCACAACTGCCTCCACCCGGTCCGCCCCACGAGGTTGCGGGTGGAACGGCCAAGGGCCGCAGGCAGCGCGGCCATGAGCTCCGCCGCCAAACGCTCCTGGCCCGAAGCGCCGAGCAGTACCACGTCCGTTCCCCCAAAACGGCTCAGGGCCGCGCCGATCCAGGCGGCGAGCACCGGCGTCGGCAACGAACGTCGTGGGTTCTGCCCGGCGAGCACCACCCCCAGCGTGCGCCCCCGCGGCTGCGCCGGGGGATGGACCGCAGCGGGCGCGGCCGGCTCCCGGGCAAGAAGCCCCCAGGCGTCCACCAGATTGAGGCCACCGTTTCGGCGCTCCTGGGCCCAGCGGATAAGAAGGGAAAACCAGGGCGGCACCCGCAGGCTCCCCCCCACACCACCGTAAGCGCGCAGGCGCTCCGCAGGAAAGGCCGCAGCCAGGGCGGCGGAAAGTCCAGAGTAATTGAGCAGGTATACCTCTGCCGGATCCAGGGCTTGCAGCGTGGCCACCGCACGGCGCACCAGCGACCATGCTCCAGGACTTTTGCCGTGCACCGGCAGTTCCAGCACATGGACCCCAGGGTATGCCAGCCGGGCGAGCTCCGCCACACCACGATCCACCACGAGCACTGCCCCCGGCGGCAGGCTCGCCATCAAGCGCCCGGTTTGCAGGATGTCACCGAACCGGGCGAGCTGGAAGACCACCGAGGGCTGCGCCACCCTCACCCGCCCACGGTAAACAGCTTGGGATTGCCGGTCACCTTGCGCACCAAGGCCCGGTAGTCCTGGGCACCGTGGGATCCCGGCGCGTACTCGTACACAGTCTTGCCATACGCCGGGCATTCCGAAAGGCGTACGTTGTAGCGGATGGGCTCGCAAACGAGGTCGCCGTAGAGCTCTTGCAAACGCTTGAGGATCACATCGGGATTCTTGATGCGCTTGTCGTAGAACGTGGGCAGGATATACTTGAGCGCCACCTCGCTGCGGTACTTCTGGATAGCGCTCATGCTCTTCAAAAATTCCACCAAGCCCTGCAAGGTCATGACTTCCAGGCTCACCGGGGTGAGCACTTCATACACGTAAAAGAGCACGTTGACCGTCAAGGGGTCCCATCCCGGGGAGGTGTCCACGACCACATAGTCGTAGGCCGTCTCCACGGGTTCCAAGGCCTCCGCCAAGGTGAGCTCGCCGCCAAAGTCCTTGCGATCGATGAGGCGCTTCACCCCAGCCAGAGAGCGGCCGCCCGCAAGGAGCCACAGATTCTCCCGTGCCTTGACCACCGCCTCGTCCGCCGTCAGCTCTCCGGTCACGAGCTCCGTGAGCCCAGCCTTGGGCTTGACCCCCAACGAATAGGCATCCTGCCCCTGGGTGTCCGTATCCACCAAAAGGACCTGATTGCCTGCCAAGGCAAGCCCTGCGGCCAGGTGCACGGCCGTGGTGGTCTTGCCCACCCCGCCTTTGCTCAAGCACACACCGATGCGCCGCGGACCAGGGCCTTTGGGGGTATCCGACTGCCGCGCGCTGTCGGCAAGCGCAAACCGATGGCCGCAGGCACGGCATTGGGCCTTGGTGGCGCCAGCGGGAATCTTGGATACATCCACCCGGTGTTCCTTGCCACACCGCGGACACACCACGCGCAGGGGTTCGGTTGTCATGATTTTTCCTCCAAAAGACGGGCCACGGCGCGCGGATCGTCCTTGCGCCGGATTTCTTCCAAAAGCTGCTCCAAAGCCAGATTGACGAGGCGCGATTTGGAAACGCGCACATGCGGGGCGAGCTCGTCGCGCAACCGCTGGCTTGCGGCCTCCAGCCGGTCGTACACCTCTGGACGCAGGTAATGCGTCGCCTTGCGCACGCGGCAGCGGCCTTGAGGCCGCTTTTTCGGCGCTGTGATGGACGCTTTCTGGGGGGCAGCGCATTGCTGGATCAGGGCATTGAGTTCTTCCAAACCCTGCACCGTCTCATGCGCCTCTCCAGAAAAAAGCTCTCCCAGGACATCTCGACGGACGGCATTCATGCGTGCGCCTCCCCCACGATCCGGGCCTTGCGCCGAGTGACGAACTCCTCCACAAAGGGCCCGAACTCCTCGGCCGCCCGGACCACGGCAAGACCGCAGCGCAAATGCTCCCCAACGTCCGCGGATACGTGCACCACCTCCACATCCACGGCCAGGGTGCGCCCCTCCACTTCAAGCCGCGCCCCTTCGAGCACCGTGCCCGGCTCCAAGAGGGCCCCATCCTCGAGAGCAATCCCGAGCCCCCAGCGCGAAATATCGAGCACCGGCCAGGACTGCCCGCCCCACCGCAGCCATGCCTCCTGCGCATCGAGAGGGGCGCGGTAGGTGCTGCGCACGGCATCCACCGGCTCCTCTTCAGCCCAAAAAAGCAGCTCGTCGCCTTCGGTTCCGTCCACCCTCACCAAGGATTCCACCACATCCTGCTCGCGCATACCTCCTCCTCAAGCCTTGCCAATGGACCGCCCTCCCGCCTAGCACCGAACCATGCATCCCGTCACGGTCCTCACCATTGGCTCGGTCAAAAAACCCTTCTGGCAGCAGGCGGTCGATCACTACCAACGCTGCCTGCGTTCCCGCCTGCGCCTCACCCTCACGGCCCTTCCCCCGGGACGCGGACGCGGCCCGCGGGAACGCATCTGCGACGAAGAAGGACTCCGCATCCTGAATCAAATAACACCCCGCCACCGGCTTCTCGCCCTGCACGACGCCGCCCCGGCACGCACTTCCGCCGAGTTTGCCCGGCTGTTGGGAGAGCTCTGGGACAAAGGCTATGTCCCATGCTTTGCCGTGGGCGGGCCTTTCGGCCTGGCGCCGCGCGTCCTCGAAGCCGCCTGGGACCAGGTGAGCCTCGGCCCCATGACCCTGCCCCACGAGCTGGCCCTGGTGGTGCTCCTGGAGCAACTCTACCGGGCGAGCACCATTCTGGCAGGGGTGGCCTACCACTACTGATCCGTCCACTCCAAG
>DPEO01000009.1 GCA_003530935.1 Desulfomicrobiaceae bacterium
CATGCCTTCAAGAAAACTCCCCCTAGCGGCCCGCGGTGGACCGTCCGTAGGACAGGATCTTGGCTTCCTTGCATTATCGCGCAAGAACGTGGTTCCAGTATTCTGCATCGGGGGCGAGGTGAAGAAGTCCGAATTCTTGGCCCAGTTCATAGAGAAGAACCAGGGCGAAGCAGAACAGAATGGCCCAGCCCCCGAGCTTGCGGAGGCCGCAGGAGTGCTTGAGCACGAGGACTCCGGGGAGGATGCCGAAAATCAAGCAAATGCCGACTCCGCCCACGAGGTCGAGGGCGGAGAGAAAGATGGCGGGGTATAGGATGGCAATGGCGAGGGGCGGAAGAAAGGTCAGGGCGAAGACGAGCCCCCGGCGGGTAGAGCCGAGATGACTTGCCGTGAGGTCGCCAATGAAACTGGAAAGGGCCGTTCCATTCGCCATGAAGGCGGCGGTGATAGCCAGGAGGGCGAAGGTCAAGGCACAGGAGGTAAAAAATGGGTTCTGTACGATATCGGCAAGGGGGACGGTGGCAGGGAGGTTGTGGAGGAAGGCGTATTCAATGGTGCCGGCGCCGCTTCCTGCCAGAGGGAGGGCGCCGATCACCACCAAGCTCCAGAGGATGTTCATGACGAGGCCAATGCCTGTGCCGAGCGCCATGGTTTTGGCGATGGCCGGAAAGTCGAAATGCATGGTGCGGCATATGGACGGGATAATGTTGTGGAAGTGGAATGCTGTCACGAGGATGGGCAAGGTGATGGGCAGAAAGCGCCACTTTATCGCGGCCAGCCGTTGCGGATTTACGTGCTGGCCGGTCATGAGGACGAGGGCGAGGAATGTGGCCCACATGAGTATCATGATGATGGTGTTTCCCCGGCGCAAAATATCCATGCCAAAGGCAGAGAGGCCGGCGGCAACCCCGAAGAAGAAAAGCATAGGGATCCATGCGGGCAGAGGGCGCTGCAGAAGGCTTTCCATCACCGCTGCCGCACCGCTGATATAGGCGGTCAGCAGGCCGTAGAGGATGATCAGGTTGGCGACGATGGTGATCCACTTGCCGGTATTGCCGAGCTCGCGTTGGAAAAAGGAGGGAAGGTCGGCATGGGCGCTTTCGGCAAAGCTTTTTTGAGAAGCGTAGATCAGGGCTGTGGCCAGCATGAGCGCCCACATGGCCACAGTGCCAATGATGGCGGGGACAAAGCCCGCAATGCCGGTTTTGACGGGGAGGCCCAAAATGCCTGCTCCGAGCATATTTCCGGTAATCACGAGGGCGATGGAAAAAACGGGTGGCGTGGTGTTGGGCTGCGCAGTGCTCCGTGCCATTGTGCAATCTCCGCGTGTTGTCTGGTAGTGGATGACAGGGCGTGCAGGGACCTTTCCTGCACGAAGGCCCCTTTTGTGGCATGCGAGCCCCTCGTGGCAAGTCCAAAGCCTCCGCAAGGAAGCTCCGTGGCGCTTGCCGGATGTTTCGGAAGGACGCTGCGGAAGCGCGCTGTGGGAGACGCCTTCGTGTGCGTTGGGGCGGGAGCGCAGTATGGAGCGCAGATCTGAGGCTATTCGAGAAATCGGATGTGCTGTGCTTCGATGTGGATTCCGACGGGGCTTCCTGGCGGCAGCGGGTGGATGGTATGCGCCCAGAGGCGAATGTCGCCGACGGAGCAGGAAGCAATGGTGCGTCCTTGGTGATGGAAGAGGGCGAGTATCCTTCCGCGCACATGTACCGGGAGCCTGTCTTCGTCGCCGACGACGGCCGCCCCTTGGGCGGGGAGCACCGCCTGTGCCTTGGGGTGCGGGGCCTTGGGGGCCGGGATGCCGCCATGCTCACCAAGGGGCATCACGGAGCCGAAGGCGCTGGGTTCCCACGGGCCACGCAGGAGGGTGATGTGTCCACGGCCCACGAGCGCTCCGGCCACCACATGTTCTACATGGTCGGTCCACGTGCAGAGCCAATGCAGGTCATGGCTGATGAGCACCGTGGTGGCGCGGCCGCTGCGTTGGCGGATGACTGCTTCCACGGCCGCGATGCCGGCGTCGTCGAGATTGGCCGTGGGTTCATCGAGCACCAAGACCGGCGGGTTGCGGACAAGCCGCGCCGCCAAGGCCACGCGTTTCGCCTCGCCGCCGGAAAGTTCGTACCACGAGCGCTCAGCCATGGACGAGGGGAGGCCGACCTGGGCGAGCGCCTGTTGGACGCGCGCGGGTGAAGCCTGCCGGCCCAGGCCGTAGGCGATATTGGCGGCAACGCTTCGGCGCAGCAAATACGGTTCCTGGTCCAAAAATACACTGTGCCCGCGCAGGGCGTGCGGCGCCACCGGGACGCCATTGACCAGGATGCGCCCTGCACATGGCTCCAAGAGGCCGGTGAGCACCCGGCCGAGAGTACTTTTGCCCGCGCCGTTGGGCCCGGCAATGCCGAGGACGCTTCCTGAGGGGATGTGGAGACGAACGTCGCGAAGCACGAACGCGCCGTGATGGCGGAGGACGATATCCTCCAGAGTAAGCGACCAAGCGGGCGGGGGATCCTGGAAGACCACGGCCGCTGCTGCAGGACATGGTGGTCGGCGTTCCTTCATCCTGTTTCGTCCATACGGCGTCGAATCAGAGTGAGTGTCAGATTGGTGGCCAAGGCGATGCCCAGAAGCACCAGTCCGAGCGCCAATCCCTGGGCGAATTCACCTTTGTTGGTCTCCAGGGCGATGGCCGTGGTCATGGTGCGGGTGACGCCCTTGATATTGCCGCCCACCATCATGGCAATACCCACCTCGGAGACCACACGGCCAAAGGCTGTGGCCAAAGCCAAGAATACGGCGTGCCGGGCTTCGTGCAGCGTGGTCCAACACGCCCTCCAGGGGGATGCGCCCAGTGTCCAGAGGGTGGGCCGAAGCCTTTGATCCAAGGCGGCGACGCCATTGGCCACATGCGCCACCACCAGAGGAAAGGCCAAGAGCGCAAGGCCAATGCTCATGCCCGGCACGGTGAAGAGCAGCCCCCACTGCCCCAGCGGTCCGCGTCGGGTGAGCAGCCCGTAGACCACGAGGCCGATGACCACCGTGGGAATGGACAGGCTCGTATCCACGAGCAGGCGCAGCATGCGTTTGCCGGGAAAATGCGCATATCCCAAGAAAAAACCGCAGGGCGCCCCCAGCAGGAACGCCGCTGCCAGGGCAGCAAAACTGCTGCGCAGCGTCGCGTGGATGGCGGCCATGGTGTCCGGGTCTTGCGCACAGAGGAGGTGGAGCGCTTGGACAAAGATTGTGGCGGGAGAATCCATTGCTTTTCTTTGCGTGGGCGGATCCTGTTATGTCAATATGGGGATAAATGGTTGACAGAACGGAAGAGCGGCGTGTCGGGACAGAGTGTCATTCTCGGGGGTCGGCGGCTCGTTCTGA
>DPEO01000023.1 GCA_003530935.1 Desulfomicrobiaceae bacterium
GGGCGCGCAGCTGCGTCTCCAGAGCCAAGGCCCGCTGGGCGTCGCCCGTGCGCACGCGCGGGAAAGAAATCCGCCCACTGGTTGCGCAGGGCAGGGTCCCAGGTGCTGCTGAGTCCCAATTTGGCGTCCGAGCCTGGTGCGCGGGACAAGAAATCCGCATCGCGCACGGCGTGGGACCAATGGATGACGTACCAATAGTGCAAAAGAAACCGGTCAAGCAGGATGCCCCCATTGGGGCGCCCGCAGCGGACCGACCTGGACTGTGCGCCGGCCAATGCCCAGCCCCATGCCCCGGATTTGCGCCGTCCGACTCTCCCTTTGGCGAAGCGCCCCTCTCCTGGCGAAAAGACGTGCTTGCCTTGATTTCGGCCTTTGGCTAGCGGCACTTTTTTGCTGACGCCAAGGGGAGGTGAAGGGCATGCCGAGCGCTGTGCTCTTGTGTTTGCTGCTTCTGTGCAGCGTCGCGCCCGCCGAGGGCTACGACTATCCGTTTTCCGATCCATATGCCGCCACGGTCCTGGGCACCCCGCCTGAGGACCAGTTCGACATCGACTCCATCCGCCCGAACACGCTGTGGGACGTCATTCCGGTGCACAAACTCCACGCCCCGCACACCGAAGAGTTGCTCCTCCACGAACGGCCTATCCCTGAAATCCTCTGGTACGACGATGCGATGCAGTACTCCATTGCCTTGGTCCCGGGCAAAGCGCCGCTGCTTTTCTTCGTCGCTGGCACAGGGGCGTCCCATCAATCGTCCACCTGCCGCTTTTTCCAGGAGGTCTTCCAACGCGCCGGGTTCCACGTCGTGACCCTATCCTCGCCCACACACCCCAACTTTGTGGTGAGCGCGTCCACAACCCAAGTTCCCGGCTACATCCCCCATGACGTGAACGACCTGTATCGCAGCATGGAGGCCATCGTGGAGCGTATCGGCCGGGAGCGGATTTCCGCGTACCACCTGGCAGGCTATAGCCTCGGGGGCACTCAAGCCGCTTTCTTGGCGGAACTTGACGCCCGCACGGGGCACTTCGGCTTCCAACGTGTCCTGCTCCTCAACCCTGCGGTGAGCTTGATGGCATCGGCCCTGCGCTTGGACCAACTCCTTTCCCGCAACGTCGCCAGCCGCGCCGAGGCCGCACACGTGGTGGCACAAATCATCAGCGATCTGTCTGCCGCCTACCGCGCCAGCGATCAGGTCCGCTTTGGCGACGAGCTGCTCTTCGACCTCAACCGGAAGCGGCCGCTCACTTCAAAGGAGTTCCAGGTGCTCATTGGCGTGGCCTTTCGGTTGTCCCTGGCCTCCATGGTCTTTGCCAGCGATGTGTGCACCGGCGCGGGCTACCTCGTTCCCCGGGGGCACGAGGTAACCACGAGCGAGCCCTTGGAGCCCTACCTCCAGGCCGCGGTGGGAATCCGCTTCGAGGACTACATTTCCGAGTATCTGCTGCCGTTCCTCCAATTCCAGGACCCGACGCTCACGCGGGAGCAGGCCATTGCGGCGTGCAGCCTCGAAGCCATTGCGCCGTTTTTGCGCCGCGCCACCCACGTGGCGGTCATGACTAACGCCGACGATCCCATCTTGAGTCCCGAAAATCTGGAGTTCCTCAAACAGACCTTCACCAACCGCCTGATCCTCTACCCTGTTGGCGGACATTGCGGGAACCTCCGTTACCGCGACAACGTTGCGGCCATACTCCACTTCTTCACCCGATGAGATCCCCCATGCGCCTTGCTCTGCTCCTGATGCTCCTGACTGCGATAAGCGGCTGCGCCGGAACGCCTCCCCACCAGCCTGGCCCGTTTTGCGCCCTGGTGCACCGCGGTCCGGCCCAAGACAGCGGCTTCGAACACCCATTTCTGATCAATGATCCATGGGAAGGCTTCAACCGGCGCATGTACCGCTTCAACGCCCAATTGGACCGCTACGTCTACCTACCGGTGGTCCGAGCCTATGAGACCGCGGTGCCCGAGAGCGTACAGCACGGCATCTCGAACGTTTTCAACAACTTCAAAGAAATACCCATATTTTTCAACGCAGTGCTCCAGGGTAAGGGCAAAAAGGCCTCGATCAGCCTGGGACGCTTTCTCTTCAACACCAGCATTGGACTTGGGGGACTGGTAGATGTGCTAGGTGCCGGCGGCATCCCCCAGGAAAACGAAGACTTCGGACAAACTCTCGGCTATTGGGGCGTGCCGGCCGGGCCGTATCTCGTGCTTCCCGTGCTCGGGCCCTCCGGCCTGCGTGATGCCGGTGGCACCGCCGTAGACGCCCTGCTCGCCCTCAATCCTGCGGACTTCGCCTTCGACAGCATGGGCTGGGCCGCCCGCAGTGCAGCCTCCACAAGCGTATACACCCTCAAAGCCGTGGACGCCCGCCACCAGGTCAAGTTCCGCTACTACGAAACCGGCTCTCCCTTCGAGTACCAATTGGTACGTTTCCTGTATACCAAGAAACGCGAACTCGATATCGCGCGCTAGCTCAAGCCGTTGCCGCTCGTCTCCTCATGATCCCAGAGAGCGTGCCCCTGGGGGCGTCACCTCCCTCGCAACCCGGGACAAAAGCTTGCGGCCACAAGCGGGTGGGTCTAGGCATAACGTCACCTTGTTGGACATTCCCGCCTCTCAAGGAGGAGACTGCCATGACTCGAGTTGCCGAACGCGACGCCTGCGCCCTCATCGCCTTTGTGGACAAACACGGCCGCCCCTCGCACGCCAATATCGTCAAAACCATCGACGCCCTCAAAAACATGGCGCACCGCTCCGGCGATATCTTCAGCGAAGGAGACGGTTGCGGAGTCCAGATCGATATCCCTCGTGCCATTTGGGGCGAACGGTTGCACCGCGCCGGCCTTTCCCCTCACCTCGCGGAAAGCCCACGATTTTGCGTGGGGCATTTGTTCGTGCGCGCCAAGGATCCGCAAGCGGTATGGGCAGAAATCCGTGACGCCTTTGCCGCCGCAGGCATCGACCTGCTCCTCCAGACCACCGACGCCATGGACCCAGCCGCCCTCGGTCCCCGGGCGCGCCACGATCCCCCACTCTTTTGGCAGGTGGCAGGACTTTCGCCCGAGGCCGAACCAGAAACCCGTGAGGCCCAACTCTTTCGCCTGGCCTGCCGTCTGGAAGGCGCCCATATCCACGTATGTTCCCTCAGCCACAGCACCTGTGTCTATAAATTGCGCGGCGCTCCGGACCTCCTCCCCCAGGTATACCCCGATCTTCGCGACCCGCGGGCCAAATCCGCCATCACCCTGGGGCACGGTCGGTATTCCACCAACACCCTCCCCACCCCCGAACGCGCCCAACCCTTTTTCTTTCTGGGGCACAACGGCGAGATCAACACCATCGACCGCCTCCGCCGCCATGCCCAAGCCATCGGGCTGCCCATAAGCCTGGCTGGCAGCGACTCGCAGGATCTCGACCGAATCCTCGCAGGACTGGTGCACGAGCGCGGCATGAACCTGGTGCTCGCCATGGCCACTGTGTTTCCGCCTGTACCCAGCCTCGCCGATGCCTTCCCCGAGCCCTTGGCCCGCGCCTACCGTCTTCTGCGCTGGTTTTTCCCGACCCCGGCCCAAGGGCCGGCCGCAGTGGTCGCCCGCTGCGGTAACCTCTGCGTAGGGAGCGTCGATGCCCTCGGTCTGCGGCCCCTGTGGTTCGGGGAAACGGACTATGAGTACTTTTTGTCCTCGGAAAAAGGCGTCGTGGACGTCCTGTCCACCATGCACGATCCACGCCCGCTCGCCCCAGGGGAAAAGATCGCCTTTGAGCTGCGTCTCGGCGGCCACACCCAGGTGCTCGACGTCTGGGCCATAGAAGAACGGGTCCACCAAGGAGTGGCCAAAAGCCCCCTGGCGGAACACGCCCGCCGTCTCCACCGAGGAAGCCTCACGGCAACGGCGCTTTCTCCCGAAGTGCTCTCGGTGCTCCTGCCCCAGGCCCAGCCCGTGCCTGCCGAGACCACCGGAATCCTCGCCGCCTTTGGATGGACGGCCTACGACCAGCGCATGCGTCGGCATGTGGCCGCCACCGGCCAGGGTCCCATCGGCTCCTTGGGGTATCAAGGCCCCCTTGCCCCAATGGACCCGCACCTGCCCAACCTCGCCGACTATCTCAAAGAAAGCGTGGCCGTGGTCACCAACCCGGCCATCGACCGGGAGCGCGAGGCAGAACACTTCTCCACCGCCGTCATCCTCGGCGCTTCTCCAGCCACCCATGCGGCCCCCATTGGACTTGAGTTGACGACCCCGATCCTGCTCGGCGGGCTTCCCGGATCCGCCATCTCGGCCGCACAGCTGGAGACCCTCTGCCACGAACACGGCACCGCTACCCTGGAACACGTGCTCCACCTGATGACCGACGGCGGCCGGGACACAAGCCGCGTGGTCGTTGTCGATGCGACCTTCCACCCGGACCACGGCATCCGGCCCTGTCTGGAGCGCATTTGGAACGACGTCGCCCACGGAGTGCGTCGCGGCGCGCACCTGGTGCTCCTGGACGACAGCCGAAGCTTCCACGACGGCCACGTGTTCATGGACCCGGCCCTCACGGTGGCCTGGATCACCCATATGGCAGAACAAAATCAGCTCTCCCTGCCGTCCATCGTGGTGCGCTCCGGGGCCATCCGCAACCTCCATGACATCATGGTCCTCCTGGGGCTTGGCGCTACGGCGGTCAATCCGTACCTCATCTGGCATCAGGCCGAGGCCCAAGCCGCAAGCGAAGAAGCGCTCGGCCGCGCCTTGGGAAACACCCTACGCGCCCTGCAAGCCGGGGTGGAAAAGGTGCTCTCCACCATGGGCATCCACGCGGTCTCCGGCTATGGACGCATTTTCGGGGCCATCGGCCTCAAGGAAGAACTGGCGCAGATTCTCGCCTGCCCGGCCCATTGCTCCCATCCGGAAGTAGGGCTGGGCCTGGAGGAAATGGAATCCTTTGCCCGCCGCCGTCTTGAAGCGGCGAAGGCCCCGGCCCCACTGCCCGACCTTCCCAAGCGCAACGTCCGTGTCGCCCGCATCATCCACGCCGTTGCCAGCGGCCAGGCGGGGTTCCAGCACATGGCCGACGCTTTTGCCGCCCTGGACGAGGAATACCCCATCGGGCTGCGGCATTTGATGGAACTTACACGGCCTTCGGAGGCCCTCCCCGTGCCCATGAACCAAGTGGACCTGCGGGTGGGTGAACACACCATGCCGCTGCTCATTTCTGCCATGTCTTTCGGTTCCCAGGGAGAGCGGTCGTTCCGTGCCTACGCCGAGGCCGCGGCCCGCGTCGGTGTCATCTGCATGAACGGTGAAGGCGGCGAAATCGACGACATGATCGGTCGCTACGGCCCCACCCGCGGCCAACAAGTGGCCTCAGGCCGTTTCGGGGTATCCATGCGGCTGCTCAATGCCTCGGCCTTCATCGAGATCAAGATCGGCCAGGGAGCCAAGCCCGGCGAAGGCGGGCACCTGCCTGGAGCCAAGGTCACGCCCATGGTGGCCCGGGCGCGGCATTGCCAGCCCGGCATCGCCCTCATCTCCCCGTCCAACCAGCATGACATCTACTCCATCGAAGACCTGTGCCAGATCATCACCGAACTCAAGACCGCCAACCCCACGGCCCGCATCTCGGTCAAGATCCCGGTCACTCCCGGAGTAGCGACCATTGCCGTGGGCATCGCCAAGGCCGGGGCGCACATCATCAACATCAGCGGCTCTGAGGGCGGCACCGGCGCGGCGCGGGAACACGCCAAGAAATACGTGGGACTCCCGGTGGAAATCGGGGTGCGCGAAGCCCACGCAGGGCTCGTGGAGGCCGGCTTGCGGGAACAGGTCGAGATCTGGGCCGACGGCGGGGCCCGCTCCGCCGCGGACGTGGTCAAACTCCTCTGCTTGGGCGCCAACCGCGTGGGCTTGGGCACCGCGGCCCTCATGGCTGTGGGGTGCATCGCCTGCGAGCGCTGCCACCAGGATCGCTGCCCACGGGGGATTTCCACTCAAATCCAGACCATCCAGCAGGCCAAAGAACGCGGCCTCAAGGCCTTCCGGCCGCTGGACACCGAAGAAGCCGCAGACCGTCTGGCCCGCTACCTCACCGTGCTGGGAGAAGGCATCCGCGCCATCCTCGCGGATCTCGGCGTGCCCCGGGTCCACGACCTGGTGGGAGCGACCCGGTACCTGCGCCAAGTGCGGAAAATGGACCGCATCCGACTCGACAGCCTGCTTGCCCCGGTGGAGGCACCCAACGCGCCCATGGCGTGCCCGGTGCCCAAGCTGGTGCGGAAACCCCTCAACACCCTCACCAAGGTCATCGCCGATACCGTGCGTGCAGGATTCACCGAAGAAGGCTGCCGAGTGGTCCGTTATACCGAAGAGTACGTGCGCTCCGTGGACCGCGCCGTGGGCACGGCCTTGGCTGGGGAAATCGTTCGCGGCAGCTGTCCCCAAGGCCGGGCGGAGGTTGTCCTTGCCGCCAGCATTCCGGGCAACGGCCTGGGCGCCTTTGCGGTGGACGGCATTGCGCTGCGGGTGGAAGGCGGCGGCCAGGACGGCATTGCCAAGGGGGCTTGCGGCGGAGAAACCATCATCCTCAAGGGGCGCAACATCCTGGGGCAGCGGGTGGACGGCTCCGTGGGAAAATCCCTGGCGTACGGCGCCACCGGCGGCTTCATCGCCATCCAGAACATGGCGGACTCCCGGGCCTGCGTGCGCCTTTCGGGCGCGGACGTGGTGTTTGGGGCGCGGATTACCCGTCCTGTGGAGGATGACCGCGGACACCTGGCGGCCTCGGCCCACCTCAAAGGCTTTGCCTTCGAGTACATGACCGGCGGCCGAGTGGTCTGCCTTGCGGACCCTGGGCCGTGGATCTGCTCGGGCATGACCGGCGGCACTATCTACCAATGTCTCTACCCTGAATTTGGCTTTACCGAGGCAAGTCTCCGGCGGCGGCTGGCCCGAGGCTCCCATGTGCTGCTCCTACCCGTGGAGGATGCGGACCGCGCAGTCATTGAAGAGCTCCTCGGCCGCTACCAGAGACACCTCGCCGCCTCCTTCCAAGACGACGAGGCCGGAGCCATACAAAGCCTTGTCCAAGAGGCGGCCGCGCGTTTTCTCAAAATCGTCCCTGCCCTCACCCCGGCCATCGCGCCGGAATAACCTGCCAGGAGGTATGTATGCCCAGCATTCACGTGGGAGGCATGAGCTGCCAACACTGTGTCCAGTCCGTCACCCGGGCCCTGTCGGCCATACCCGGCATCACGGACATCTCCGTATCCTTGGAGCGCGGCGAAGCCACATTCCAGGCGCCGAAGGATCTCGACTGGGATGCGGTGCGCGCGGCCATTGCCAAGGCCGGATTTGAGCCAGGCAAAGAGGAGGCCTGAAGAGGAAAAAACCGGGGGCCGCTTGGGCCCCCGGAGAGGAGTCCAGAAGACGTGGGGGCGTCTTCTGGAGTATGGAGGGAAGCTCAAGCTTGCTTGCGGCCGGCGATGAGGTCCTGGATTACCGAAGGATCGGCCAGGGTGGAGGTATCGCCGAAGTCGTCCATGGAGGTAGAGCCCGCGGTGATCTTGCGCAGCACCCGACGCATGATCTTGCCGCTGCGGGTTTTGGGCAGGCCCAAGGTGAACTGGATGACCTCGGGCGCGGTAAGTGGCCCGATCTCTTTGCGCACGTGGTTGCGCAGCTCCTTCACCAGCTCAGGAGTTTCGTCCACGTCGGCGCGCAAAATGACATACGCGTAGATGGCCTGGCCTTTGATCTCGTGCGGCACGCCCACCACCGCGGCCTCGGCCACGGCAGGATGCGACACCAAGGCGGATTCGATCTCCGCTGTGCCCAGACGATGCCCCGAGACATTGATGACGTCGTCGAGCCGCCCCATGATCCAGAAATAACCGTCCTCGTCCACACGGGCGCCGTCACCGGATTCGTATTTGCCGGGAAAGCGCTCGAAGTACTGGCTCTTGAAGCGCTCGGGTGCGCCAAAGACCCCGCGCAGCATGCCGGGCCAGGGCCGTTCGATGACCAAGTGTCCGCCCTCGTTGACTCCGGCAGGCTGGCCCTCGGCCGTGACGATGGCGGCCTTGACTCCCGGCAAGGGCCGGCTGGCGGAACCGGGCTTGAGGGGAGTTGCAAACGGCAGGGCGGAAATGAGGATGCCGCCGGTTTCCGTCTGCCACCAGGTATCCACGATGGGGAGCTTCCCTTTGCCGACGTGCTCGAAGTACCACATCCAGGCTTCGGGATTGATGGGCTCGCCCACGCTGCCGAGCACCCGCAGGGAGGAGAGGTCGTGCTTGGTGGTCCACTCCACGCCTTCACGCATCAGGGCACGGATGACCGTAGGCGCGGTGTAGAAGGTGGTCACCTTGAACTTTTCCACCACCTGCCAGAAGCGGGCAGGGTCCGGCCAGGAGGGGACGCCCTCGAACATCAGGCTGGTGGCGCCCAGGGTGAGCGGCCCGTACACGATGTACGTGTGTCCGGTGATCCAGCCCACGTCTGCGGTGCACCAATGGATGTCGTCGTCGTGGAGGTCGAACACCCATTGGGTGGTATGCGCGGCGTAGGTCAGATAACCGCCGGTGGTGTGCACCACGCCCTTGGGTTTGCCGGTGCTGCCGCTGGTGTAGAGGATGAAAAGCAGGTCCTCGGCGTCCATGGATTCGCACGGACAATGCTCCGGCAGATCAGGGTCGTTCATGAGGTCCGCCCACCAATGATCCCTGCCGGCAGTCATGGCGACACCGATCCCCGCGCGCGGCACCACCACGGTGGCCGTCACCGAAGGGCACGCGGCAAGGGCTTCGTCCACGTTGGCCTTGAGGGGGATCTTCCGGCCGCCGCGCAGCACGGCGTCGGCGGTGACCACCACCTTGGCCTCGCAGTCCTGGATGCGGGACTGCAGGCTCGCCGCCGAAAAGCCGCCAAAGACGATGGAATGGGGCGCGCCGATGCGGGCGCAGGCGAGCATGGCCACAGCAGCCTCGGGGATCATGGGCATATAGAGCACCACCCGGTCGCCGCGATGCACGCCCAGTTTTTTGAGCACGTTGGCAAAGCGCTCCACCTCGGCCAAGAGCTCGCGGTAACTGATGTGCCGCACGTCCTCATCGGGTTCGCCCTGCCAAATGAGGGCGGTCTTGTCGGCGCGGCCGTTGTGCACGTGACGGTCCAGACAATTGTAGCACACATTGAGTTTGCCCCCCCGGAACCACTCCACCCGCGGCACGCTGAAGTCATAGTCCAGAACCTTGGTCCAGGGTTCGAACCAGGTGATGAGCTCCCGCGCCCGCGCCGCCCAATATCCTTCCGGGTCAGCCTCGGCGCGGCGGTAGTGCTCTTCGTACGCGGCCAAGTCCGGAATATGGGCACGAGGATTCTGGAAGGGCGCAAACTGCCGCTGTTCGTGCATGAGGCTTTGGATGTTTTCTGTCATGAAATCAGCTCCTTGAAATTAAAGAAACGCAAAGACTGCCTTGCCGTTGCCCAAAGGCATACAAGAAAAGGTTTGGGCTTTCCTCCCTTTTCTGGTAAATGGCCAAAATCGGTCGTGAGCGGAGACGGCCCCTGCCATCATCGGTAAACGGAGATTTTTGGACGATGAGCGTCACCAACCTCGAAGCCCTATTCCGGCCCAACTCCCTTGCCATCATCGGCGCCTCACGCGAGGAGACCTCGGTGAGCGCCATGCTCATGAAAAATCTCTTGGCTAGCCGTTTCCTTGGGCCTGTCCTGCCGGTGTCCGGGGCCCAGGAAGCCATCTTTGGCATTCTCTCCTACCCTTCCATCGAATCCCTGCCCCTCACGCCGGACCTCGCCGTGGTCTGCTCTCCCATCGGACAGGCACCACAAATCCTCGATCAACTTGGACAAGCGGGAGTACGGGCTGCCATCCTCATGGATCCCGGCTACGGCACCTTGGATGCCCGAGTGCGCGCGGAACTGGACGAAGGCATCCTCGCTGCGGTGCGCCAGCACGGCATCCGGGTACTCGGTCCGGAAAGTATTGGGCTTATCATCCCCAACATCGGGGTCAATGCCAGCCTTTCCCGCGTCGGCGCCCAAGAAGGCCGCGTGGCCTTTGTCACTCAATCGGACAGCCTGTTTGAGTCCGTACTCGATTGGGCCAAGGCCAACAACGTGGGCTTTTCCCACTGCATCTCCCTGGGCCGGCAACTGGACGTGGATTTCAGCTCCGTGCTCGACTACCTGGGCTCGGACCCCGCCACCAAGTCCATTCTCCTCTATGTGGAGACCATCCAGGATGCCCGACGGTTCATGTCCGCAGCCCGGGCCAGCGCCCGCAACAAACCCATCCTCGTCATCCGTCCGCGACGGCTGCCCTGTTCCATCCGGCAGGTAGCCAGCGGCCTCTCCGAAACCCGGGTGGACCGCATCTATGACGCTGCCTTCCGCCGTGCGGGCATGGTGCGCGTCAGTGACATCGACTCACTCTTCGAAGGGGCCCGCACCCTGGCCAACTACAAACCCTTGCGCGGCAGCCACCTGGCCATTGTCACCAACGGCCAAAGCATCGGTCTTTTGGCCTCGGACATTCTGGAAGACGGCGGCGGCACCCTGGCGGCCATTGACGAAGACATTCAAGCCCGACTGGAAGAGATCTTGGGACCGGAGCGTTGCTCCGACAATCCGGTGACCCTGCCGGCTACTGCGGGCGCAGACATCTATGAACAAACCCTGGGGACCCTGCTCAAAAGCAAAGACGTCGGCTGTGTACTCGTCATCCACGTGCCCTTTCAAGGCGTGGACAGCACGGCGGTGGCCCAAGCCGTGACCCAAGTGGCCAAGACCACACGCTGCCTCATCCTGGCCGCCTGGCTGGGAGAAGAGACCATGCGCGCAGTCAAACCCATCTTCGACGAAGCAGGCATTCCGGTCTTCGACCGGCCGGGCAAGGCCGTATACGCCTATCTCCATATGCTCGCCTACCGTCGCACCCAGCAGATCCTCATGCAGACCCCGGACTCCCTGCCTACGGATTTCTTCCCCGACACAGAGCGGGCGGAGCGCATTATCCGGGGCGCCTTGGACCAAGGCCGAAACCGACTGACCGAGGAAGAAGCCCGGGACGTGCTCGAAGCCTACGGCGTTCCCGTGGTGCCCACCCGCATCTGCACCTCGGCGGCCGAAGCCGTGGAAGCCGCCGCGGAGATCGGCTATCCTGTGGCCCTCAAGATCCGCTCGCCGCAGATCGAACACCCCTATGCGGTGGGCGGATTGGCCCTGGACCTGACCACCCCGGACCTGGTGTTCGAGGCCGCGGCCAACATGGCGGCCCGGGTGCACGCCCAAGTCCCCAATGCCTATATCGAAGGCTTCACGGTGCAAAAGATGGGGCGCCGCCACGGGGCCCACGAACTCATCATCAGCGCCTTCACCGACCCCACTTTCGGCCCGGTCATCGCCTTTGGCCACGGCGGCGTGGCGGCGGCAGTCATCGACGACCAAAGCATGACCCTGCCGCCTCTCAACATGAGCCTCGCCCGCGAGCTCATGCGCGGCACCCGCATCTACCGCCTGCTCCAAGGCTCTCCGCGCCATCCCGGCGCAGACCTCGACGACATCTGCCTCGCCCTCATCCAAGTGAGCCAAATGCTCATCGATCTGCCGCACATCCAGGCCCTGGAGATCAATCCCCTTTTTGCCGACGATAGAGGTGTCCTCGCCCTGGGCGCCCGCATCACCATCGCTGAGCCCACCATCCCCGGCCCGCAGCGCCTGGCCATCCGCCCCTATCCGCGCGAGCTCGAAGAGTGTGTGCGGCTCAAAGACGGCACCAAGATGCTCCTGCGCCCCATCCGGCCCGAGGACGCCGTAGCGCACCTGGAATTCATCCACCGCCTCTCGGAAGAAGATCTGCGCCTGCGGTTCTTTGGCCTCGTGCAGCACTTCGTCCTCGACGACATGCCCAAGTTCACCCAGATCGACTACGACCGGGAAATGGCCTTCATCGCCACCCGCACCGTGGACGGCAAGCCGGAAACCTTGGGCGTGGTGCGCACCTCCACCAAGCCGGACAATTCCGTCGCCGAATTTGCCATCATCGTACGCTCGGATATGAAGGGCACGGGTCTTGGCTCCCGCCTCTTCGAAAAGATGATCCGCTACTGCAAGAGCCGTGGCACCAAGTATCTGGAAGGGCAAACCCTCCCCCACAACAAGGCCATGATCGGCCTTGCCAAGCGCTTCGGCTTCACCATCAGCCACAACTACGACGAAGAAGTGGTACTCATGCGCCTGTGCCTGTGGGAGTGGGAACCCCAGGCCTAACGCCTGGCTGCCGCCTTTGACGGCCACCACCCCTCTTTGCTAGCGTCGCTTTCCTGAAAGCGGCCCCACAGCCGGGGCCGCGGTACTTTTGTTGTGCCATTCCAAAAGCCAAGGAGCACTTATGCACAATACAGCGACCTTGACCATAGACGGCCAAACTTACGAGCTCCCCATCGTACGGGGAACGGAGGGCGAGGTGGCCATCGATGTCACCGCCTTGCGCTCGCAGGCCAAGGTCATCACCTTGGATCCGGGCTACGCCAATACCGGCTC
>DPEO01000025.1 GCA_003530935.1 Desulfomicrobiaceae bacterium
GATGTCCTGAAACAGGGCCAGGGGCGAGCGGCCTTGCACCACGAGGAGATCATGGGAGCTGATGACGCCGAGGATCTCTCCGTCGCGCTCGACAGCCAGATGATGGATGGCCTCGGTCATCATGGTGGTGAGGGCGTCGAAGCAGGTGGCGCTGTGCGGCAGGGTGCGCACCGGCGTGCTCATGATGGTCTCTGCCGGGGCCTGGGAGTCCATCCCCAAGGCCAGGGCCTTGCGGAGGTCCGTATCCGTGATGATGCCGCAGACTCTCCCGGATGGTTCGCGAAACAGCAGCGAGCCCGTGCCGTGGCGTAGCATTTCTCGCGCTGCGGCTTGAATGGTGGTGCCCAGCGGAACCGCAACAGGCGGCCGGTGGATGAGGTCCTCCACCTTTTGGCTGAAAAGCGGCAGCGTGATCTCGCAGCCGCCCACGGCCGGCCGGTGGCGGATGTCTTCGAAGGCGCGGTCGAGGGCGCCTTGGGCCAGGGTCTTGAGGTAGAATTGGGCGATCCCGGGGAATTTTGCCACGGTCTCAAGAAAGATCTCGCGCGGGATGGCCACCACAAAGGTGTCTTCCAGGGCTTCGGCGTCCATGGTGGCGTGGGTGCCGTGAAAGAGGCACACCGCCCCAACACTGGCTCCTTCACCGCGGATGTCCACCAGGCGCGTGGCGCCGTTTTCCTCCACGAAGAGTTTGATGGCCCCTTTTTGGATGACCAGCAGATGGGTGAGCTCGCTTTGGGCCCGGATGAAGATGCGGGTGCCTTGAGGAAAGAAGTCCACCGTGGCCTGGCGCGCCAGGTGGCTGACGGCCTCAGCGGGCAGGTCGGAGAAAGGCAACGTCTGCCTGAGAAACGTGGCGATGGGGCTTTGGGGATCGCTGGGGCGCATAGGTGTCCCGAAGGCGGCCCAGAGGAAAGCCCTCTGGACCGCGTGTGTTTTAGTGATCGATGGCGGCGCCTGCCCCTCTGGGGATGCGCACGTGTTCCACCAGTTCCTGCACTGCCTCCGGTGGCGGCGCGCTGGCAAGGGAGACGAGCGTGGTGACGGCGAAGTTGAGGAGCATGCCCACGATACCGATGCCCTCCGGCGCGATGCCCAAAAACCAGGGCCGCATGCCCAGGAATTTCACCTGGATGATGTAGAAGAGGGTGATGCCGATGCCGCAAACCATGCCCGCGATAGCCCCTTCCCGGGTGGCGCGCTTCCAGAACACTCCGAGCACGATGATGGGGAAAAAGCTCGATGCCGCCAGCCCAAAGGCCAAAGCCACCACTTGAGCCACGAAGCCCGGCGGATTGATGCCGAAGTATCCGGCCACGAGCACTGCGAGGCCGATCATCACCCGGCCCAGGGTCAGGCGGCTTTTTTCCGACGCCTTGGGGTTGATGACACGGTAGTAGAGGTCGTGGGAGATGGCCGAGGCAATGACCAAGAGCAGGCCCGAGGCCGTGGACAGGGCCGCGGCCAGGCCGCCGGCGGCCACCAGGGCGATGACCCAGGGCGGAAGATTGGCGATCTCCGGGTTGGCGAGCACCATGATGTCCCGGTCTACGAAGAGTTCGTTGGGGGTATTTTCGGGGGTGTTGGCCAAGAGCCGTTCTCCTTGGGCGCCGACGGCGCCGGTGAAGCTGGGTTTGCCTTGGAAGGGCGCGCCTTTGGCGTATTGGATGACGCCGTCACCGTTTTTGTCCATCCAGGCGATGAGCCCGGTGCGTTCCCAGTTTTTGAACCAGCTGGGGGCCTGGGCGTAGGAGACGCCGTTGACGGACCGGATCATGTTGTAGCGGGCAAAGGCGCCCACGGCCGGGGCAGCGGTGTAGAGGACGGCGATGAACAGGATGGCGTAGACGGCCGACAGGCGGGCCGCCCGTACCGTGGGCACGGTGTAGAAACGGATGATCACATGCGGCAGCCCCGCGGTGCCCACCATGAGGCACGTGGTCACGGCCACCATGTTGAGCATGGCCGTGCCGGAAGCGGGCTGGGTGTAGGCGCCAAAACCCAGGTCCGTGCAGATGGCATCCAGTGTCTGGAGAAAATACGCGCCTGCTTCCGGGCCTTGGGCGATGCGGCCGCCAAAGCCCAGTTGCGGCAGGGGATTGCCGGTGATCTTCATGGAAATGGCCACCGCCGGTATCAGAAAGGCCAGAATGAGTACCAAATACTGGGCCACCTGGGTCCAGGTGATGCCTTTCATGCCGCCCAGAGAGGCATAGAAGAACACGATGACCATGCCGATGACCACGCCGGTATTCACGTCCACTTCAAGAAAGCGGGAGAACACGATGCCCACCCCGCGCATCTGCCCGGCCACGTAGGTGAGGGACACGAAAATGGCGCACACCAAGGCGACGATGCGGGCCGTGGTGGAATAATATCGGTCACCCACGAAATCCGGCACCGTGAATTTTCCGAATTTCCGTAAGTATGGGGCGAGCAGCAGGGCGAGGAGCACGTAACCGCCGGTCCAGCCCATGAGGTAGGTCGCCCCGCCAAAGCCCATGAACGAGATCATGCCCGCCATGGAGATGAACGATGCCGCACTCATCCAATCGGCCGCAGTGGCCAGGCCGTTGGCCAAAGGTGGCACCCCGCCGCCGGCCACGTAGAAACCCTTGGTGTCGCGCACGCGGGAGGCCCAGGCAATGCCCAAATACAAGGCAAAGGACGCCCCCACCA
>DPEO01000163.1 GCA_003530935.1 Desulfomicrobiaceae bacterium
GATCTCCAGGGCGGAAATGTCGATGAGCACGCCCTTGGCCCCTTCCTGGACGATGCGTTCGGTCAGGTCTTCCTGCAGGCGCATGGCAAGACGATCGTGCATGTCCACCTGAATGGTCACCAAGAGAAACGGACCCATCTTGAGAATGGGGATGCTGTCCATGCTCACCCCTTATTGGCCGCCCTGAATGCGCAGATGCAAGCGGGAAAAGGCGTAACGGATGGCCTCCGCCAAGGACGCCTTGGTCACCACGGTTTGGAAGGAGACCCCCAAGTGGACCATGGTCTGGGCGATCTGCGGCCGGATACCGCTGATGATGCACTCCGCACCCATGAGCTGCGCCGCGGCTACGGTTTTCATGAGGTGCTGGGCCACCAAGGTATCCACCGTAGGCACACCGGTGATATCGATAATGGCGAGACTGGAGTTGGTTTGTACGATGCGCTCCAAGAGCGTCTCCATGACCACCTGGGTGCGGGCGCTATCCAAGGTGCCCACCAAGGGGAGCGCGAGAATTCCCTCCCAAATCTTCACCACCGGGGTGGAGAGCTCCATCATCTCTTCCTGCTGCCGGCGGATGACTTCCTCCCGCGTCTTGATGTAGGCATCCATGACGAAGAGGCCCAACTCGTCCAGCAACCGGCTGACGAGCAGCACCATGTCCGACACGGCCTGGGAAGGCAGCTCCCGGCGCGCCAATTCGTAGAGGTGCGGCTTGAGGGAATAGATGAAGAGGGCGCTCTGGCGGGCGGAAAATCCCTGCCGAGTGCGCTCCCGCCCCACCTGCTCCAAAAACTCGCGCACCGGCCGCCACGCCGCCGTGCCGATATCCTGCCCAGCCCCGGCCTCCAAGGCGGCGGTCACTCCCGACAAAAACTCCTCGCATTGCGAACGGAGCTCCCCTTTGGCTACGGCGCTCGCACGCCCCATGCCCAGGATTTGGTCCTCCACCCATGCCTCCACCAGCTGGGGCATATGGGCGCGCACCAATCCTCCCAGCGTGGTTTCCATACTCATAGTCGCCTCCTGATGCGTGAAATCCGGTTGATTCTTTTGCGCTGCCATCCAGCTACACCGCAACACCCTTGCTTGGCAACCACCGCAAAAAAAAACACAAGCGGGTCTGTCCGGAAGTTCCTTCTCCGAACAGACCCGCCATGGGGCAAAGAGGAGCGCCCGTCACGCCACGGCGTACACCGGGCCACGCCGGGCTGCGGCCAGACGCTGGAGGACGCCCAAGGCAGACTCCAGGCGGTCGGTCATCAGGCTGTTGCCTTGGGCCTTGGCGTGGGCACGGCGGGCCTCGAACTCCGCTATCCAGTCCACCCGCCCGGCAGCATCGGCGTGGGTGCGAAGTCCACCGGCCCCGGCGGCGAGGTTCTGGGACAACGCCACGCATTGCTCCACGGTAATGACCCCGGCGTCACACAACGCCTGGGCGGCCTGAGCGAGTTCGGCCGGGGTGGCGGCGCGCACGTCGAGCCGACGCGCCACAGCATGCCATGGTGAAGGGACGGGCGCCGAGGCGTGCGCCTTGGGAGAGGCAGCCGAAGCAGTAAGAGAGCGAATCAGCGAAAACGCGGTATTGGCAATGCCAAGGGCGGCCAGGGGGGCGATGGTCATGGGCTTTCCTCCGCACGGCAAGGATTGCCGTTTGCCCGGAAGAAAGCACAAAGCGGGCCAAGAGCGACCGGCCCGGGCTACAACAAAAACCGCACCCCCGGACAAGAGGAAAGGCTGTGGGCCAGGACGTCCAAGTGGTCGCGGCTCGGCACCACCACCCGCACGCTGTAGGTGACGTATTTGCCGCCCCGGGAAGCGCGGCCGCGCACCGGACGCTGCGCATACCCATAGCGGTCGAGCACTTTGCCGATGGCGCTTTGGGTGGCGGGAGTGTCCTCGGCCACCACTCGAAATTCCCAGGCCAGGGGAAATTCCAATTCCAATTGCATAGGCTCCTCCTCGTGGCCGCGGCCTTTTGGAGGAAACCCCGGCCCCCGTCAAGGCGGCCTCGGACGCTTGCGCCGGGCACGCATCTTCCGCCAAGAACGCCTTTTTCCACGCGCACCGGCGTTGACACCCCCTCGTCCTCTCCCTAGAACCAGCCTGGCCGCGGAACCACGCCCTATTTTGAGGAAACAATATGCATCCAGACTCCGAAGACACCGCCGTGCTTCCCGAAGGTCGAGCCAAAGAGCTCAAACTGTTCACCGTCTGTCTCAAAAAATTCATCCGCAAGGTTTTTGAGCATATGGTGGCCACCCGCTTTGCTTCCTGGCAGGAACTCGCCATCCATGAGCAAGACGGCATGGTGTACCCCATCTACAACTACGTGCTCGACCGCGACGACCCACGCTGTGAATCCTTTTACCCCGATCACGGCCTGGATTTGGACAACGGCCAGATCCTCCTGGCCGACCTTTCCGTATCCGCCATTCTGGATGAAGAAGGGGCCGTGGGCCTCGAGTTCTATCTCTACGAAACCACGTCCATCGTCCCCTTTGTGTGCGACAACTTCGAGGCCATCCAGCACGAGCGGCCGAGCATGAGCCATTTCCGCCGCGCGGAAGACGTAGACTTCGAGGCCCTTTACGAAGAACTCAAAAGAAGCAACCTCTTCGATGACCTCTATTACGAGCTCAACAAATCCATCCTGCTCATCGAACTGAGCGAACGCGAGATTCTCACCGACATGAAGCAAGAAGCCCTGCGCATTCTCGCCGGGGTCTTCAGCAGGGCAAAGTCCATCACGAATCTCAGCACCATCGCCAACACGGATATCAAAGAATGTCGGCTCGACTTTACCGCCGACGAACGCCGCTTTTCCGTGGTGGTGCTCAACGGGCACGATGCATTCAACAACCCCGTGTATTCCTCGGTGATGACCTTGCCGGAATACAAATCCATCGCCCATTACGTGGATTTGGATACGTGGTACGAAAAATTGGTCAAGGTCCTGCGGGCCAAAAACGTGGACAGCCCCGAGGCCGTCATCCTGGAGGCCTTGCGCCCCCTGGACCGTCCGGTACGCACCGCAACCACCCAACCTTAAGGAGCACCCATGGAGCTCTCCCTCGTCCCCATCCATAATCCGGCCCAAGACAACGTCATCCTCGGCATGTCCCATTTCATCAAGACCGTGGAAGACGTCCACGAGGCCATCGTGAGCACTGTGCCGCGGGCCCGCTTTGGCCTCGCCTTTTGCGAGGCATCGGATGTCTGTCTGGTGCGGCTCACCGGCACGGACGACGAGCTCATCGCCCTGGCCCGGGACAATGCTCTGGCCATTGGCGCGGGGCACAGCTTCGTCCTCTTTCTGCGGGACATGTATCCCATCAATATCCTGCGCACACTCAGACAGGTTCCTGAAATGGTGCGTTTTTTCTGCGCCACCGCCAACCCCGTGCAGGTGATCGTGGCAACGACCGATCAGGGCAGGGGTATTCTCGGCGTGGTGGACGGATTTTCCCCCAAGGGCGTGGAAGGTCCGGACGACGTGGAGAAGCGTCGGGCGTTCTTGCGCACCATCGGCTACAAATTTTAAGGAGGCTCGTGTGGACCAACACGTAGACGTTCTCATCATCGGCCAGGGCCCGGCCGGGCTTTCCGCCGCCATCTACACCGCACGCGCCGGCATGGATACGCTCATTCTGGGCTGCGCGCCCAAGGTGGCCGGAGACTACGCCATCGACAACTACTTCGGCTTTACCGAGACCAT
>DPEO01000040.1 GCA_003530935.1 Desulfomicrobiaceae bacterium
CAGAAGGAGCCTTGCGTTTGATGCTCCCTGGAGGCGAAGAGGCGCGGATCACCAGTGGATCGCTGCGACCTGTATCCCCTAACTCATAGAGCGACTTTGAGGAGAAAGAGATGGCGCGCACCTTCGATGCGGTTGTCGAGGAACTTCGTGGAAAAAAGATCTTGGTGGCCAACCGGGGGATCCCGGCGCGGCGGATCATGCGTTCCATCAAGGAAGTTTTCCATGCAGTACCTCTGGTGACGGCTACGGATGTAGACAAGACCGCCCCGTATACGGCTTCGGCCCATGAGCTCTTGCTTTTGGGGGAAGACCACCGGGCGTATTTGGATATTCAGACTATTGTGGCCAAGGCCAAATCGAGAGACGTGGTCGCCATTCATCCCGGGTGGGGGTTTGCCTCGGAAGACGACAATTTCCCTCGGGTCTGCGCAGATGCAGGCATTGTTTTTATCGGCCCCACTGCCGAGGCCATGCGGCTTTTGGGGAACAAGGTCGAAGTGCGGCGACTTGCCAAGCGTTTGGACATCCCGGTGGTGCCTGGCTCCGAAGGGGCGGTGAGTATTGAGGAGGCCCGGGAGGTGGTCCGGCAGCTCGGACTGCCGGTCATGCTCAAGGCCGAAGGCGGCGGCGGAGGCCGCGGTATTTACGAGGTGTTCGACGAGGAGCAATTGGAAGACTCCTTCGTCAAGGCCTCGGCCTTGGCGCAGGCCTCCTTCGGCAACCCCCGGCTCTACGTGGAGCGCCTGCTCACCTCGGTACGCCACATCGAAATCCAGGTGATCGCCGACAAGTACGGCAATGTCTTCGCCTTTGATGAGCGCGACTGTACGATCCAGCGTAACCACCAAAAACTGGTGGAGATCACCCCGTCGCCGTGGGCCGGCATGACGCCCGAGCTACGCGTCCGCCTCAAGGATTACGCCCGCCGCCTGGTGCAGGCCGTAGGCTATTATTCTTTGTGCACTGTGGAATTTTTGGTGGACCAGCAAGGCAACCCGTATCTCATCGAGGTCAATACCCGTCTGCAGGTAGAGCACGGCATTACCGAATGCCGCTACGGCATCGACCTGGTGGAAGAGCAGATTGCCGTTGCCTTTGGTGCTGAGCTGCGGCTGCGGGAAGAGGAGGTCCTTCCCCATAGCTATGCCATCCAGGTGCGCATCAATTGTGAAGACCCGCGGCAAAAGTTCGCCCCCAACTCCGGCCGCATCACCCGCTACATCTCTCCCGGTGGCCCAGGGATCCGGGTGGATTCATGCGTAAGCGGCGGCTATGAGTTCCCTTCGCAGTACGATTCCGCGGCGTCGCTGCTTATCGCGTATGGCCGGGATTGGAACAAGGTGTTGGGGACCTTGGAGCGGGCCTTGGGCGAGTATATCATCGGCGGGCTCAAGACCACCATTCCTTTCCACCGGCAGGTGATCGCCCATCCTCGGTTCCGCAGCGGCGACTACGATACCACTTTTGTGGACACGGCCCCGGAGCTCATGGACTACCGGGACCCAGAGCCGGAAGCCATGCGCCTTGCCCGTCTGGTGGCGGAAATTTCCGCCTGGGGTTATAACCCCCACCTGAAGCTGGGCGAATACCGCACCCGTGACAGTGTCCGCATTGGTCCCTTCCGGCCGAGCCTGCCGCGCATCGAGCCGGAATACTACCGCTATCCCTACCCGCGTGGAGACAGGGACGCCATCCTCGATTTCATCCGCGATTCCGGATACGTACATTTTTCCGACACTACGTGTCGTGACATCACGCAGTCCAATTCCGGCAACCGGTTTCGGTTGGCCGAGGACCGTATCATTGGTCCCTACTTGGACAATTGCGGCTTCTTCTCCTTGGAAAACGGCGGTGGTGCCCATTTCCACGTGGCCATGCTCGCCAACATGACCTATCCCTTTACCGAGGCCAAGGAGTGGAACGCCTTTGCCCCCAAGACCCTCAAGCAAATCCTTATTCGCTCCACCAATGTGCTTGGCTACAAGCCCCAGCCGCGCAACCTCATGCGCCGTACCGGCGAGATGATCTGTGAGCACTATGACGTCATCCGCTGTTTCGATTTTCTCAATCACATCGAAAACATGCGCCCGTTTGCGGAAGTAGCGCTCGCCTCCAAGAAGAATATCTGGGAGCCGGCCATCTCGCTCTCGTGGGCCCAGGGGTTTGACGTGCCGCACTATCTGGGCGTGGTGGAAGAGATCATCGCCATGACCGCTGAAGTGGCGGGGTGTTCCAAGAAGAAGGCGGAAAAGCTTATCATCTTGGGTCTCAAGGATATGGCCGGGGTGTGTCCGCCCCGCTTCATGACCGAGCTCGTTTCCTCCATCCGCAAGGCCTATCCGGACCTCGTGGTGCATTACCACCGGCATTACACGGATGGACTCTTTGTGCCTGCAGTGGCTGCGGCGGCCCAGGCCGGGGCGCATATCGTCGACACGGCCATCGGCGCGGCGGTGCGCTGGTATGGCCAGGGGGAGGTGCTGTCCACCGCGGCCTACATCGAAGAGTTGGGCATGAAGACCAATCTCAACAAAGAGATGATCCGCACCGCAGGTTTTGTCCTCAAGCAGATCATGCCGTACTACGACCGCTATACTGCGCCGTATTTTCAAGGCATCGATTACGACGTCGTCGAGCATGGCATGCCCGGTGGGGCGACATCGTCCTCCCAGGAAGGGGCGATGAAGCAAGGCTACATCCATCTCTTGCCGTACATGCTCAAGTTCCTTGCCGGCACCCGCAAGATCGTGCGCTACCACGACGTGACTCCTGGATCGCAAATTACCTGGAATACGGCGTTTCTTGCAGTGACTGGCGCCTTCAAGCGCGGAGGCCGCAAGGCGGTGCGGCGGCTTTTGCATGTGCTCGAACAGGTTGTGAGCACTCCAGAGGATCAAGTGTCCGAAGAGCTGCGTCGCGACCGGCTCATGATCTATCAGGACGCCAACGATGCCTTCCGGGATCTCTTGCTTGGAAAGTTTGGTCGTCTCCCCTTGGGTTTCCCGCCGGACTGGGTCTATGCTTCGGCTTTTGGGGCAGACTATCACGATGCTCTGGCGCGGCGCACGGAGCGCTCTCCCCTGGTGAATCTCCCGGATGTGGACATGGCCGCGGAAACCCGCGCTTTGACCGAGCATATCGGCCGGACCCCAACGGAAGAAGAGATCGTCATGTACCTCAATCATCCCGGCGACGCCCTCAAGACCATCCAATTCGTGCGGACCTATGGCGATGCCAACAACTTGCCGTTGCATGTCTGGTTCGAGGGGCTGCCGGTGGGGGAGAAGCTTCTCTTCCGCGATAGCCTCGGCAAGCACCATGAGCTCGTCATCACGCATATCGCTCGGCCTGACGATCACGGTATGAGCCTGGTCGCCTACAGCCTGGATTCCGAATTTTTCAGCATGCAGGTCAAGGT
>DPEO01000085.1 GCA_003530935.1 Desulfomicrobiaceae bacterium
GTGGGGGCAAAGCCTCCGGTGGCAATGACCTGGGCTGCGGGATCACCGAGCCGTTGCCGCAGGCGGGCCACCAGACCCTCCACCAGGGCGGCGAAGCCGAAGAGCACCCCGTGGTTCATACTCTGGCGGGTGCTGGTGCCGATGGTGAGTGTCGTGTCTTCGAGCTCGAGACTGATGTGCGGGAGCTTGGCTGTTTGTGCGCCGAGCGCCGCTACGGAGCTTGCGACACCGGGGGCGATGAGTCCGCCCAGATAGGCATCTCCCTGGACACAATCAAAGGTAGTCGCCGTGCCGAAATCCACCACGATGAGGGTGGGGGCGGAAAAGAGCATGCGGGCGGCGTATGCGGCGAGCAAGCGGTCCGCGCCCACTTCCTGGGGCCGGGCGTAGCGGTTCTCCAAGGGAAGCACGATATCCTGGAGCACAAAGCGTGCGGGGCACTGCCAAAAACGCTGGGCAGCCTGACGTACCAATGGGTCCAAAGGGGGCACCACGGACGAAGCGACCACCTCGGCGACCGTGTCCACTCCGTGGCGCTGGCGCAGGGCGTCCAGGGCAAGGCCGAGGCTGTCGGCGGTGTGGTGATGGATGGTGGGCAGGGTGTACACGGGCCCTAAGCCTTCGTCCGTGGCGAGGCACGCCTTGATGGTGGTGTTGCCGATGTCAAGGAGTATGCGTGTTGCCATGGGCGGAGTTGTATTCTCTTCCGGGGAAAACACAAGGCTTGCCCTTGATCTTGGGCGCGCCTCGGCGTAAGCCCCGAAGGCCGCAGCGGAAACGCTGCGGTAAAGGCGCTTTTGAGGAGGATTTATGGCCTTACATCCGGAATTGCTGCAGATTTTGTGCTGCCCGGCCTGCAAGGGCGATCTGGTGGTGCTGGGCGCGGAAGAGGGGCTGCATTGCGCGGCCTGCCAGTTGGTCTATCCCATTCGGGACGAGATCCCGGTGATGCTGGTGGACGAGGCCGTGCCCTTCCCGGCGTGGGAAAAGGGCGAGCGGGAGGTTTCGCGGTGAGCCGCAAAGCCCCACGGCCGGCGCCGGAGGCTGCGGCGCTGCCGCCAGGCGGAGTGGACACCCACGCCCATTTGGACGGAGACCGCTACGAAGATCCGCTCCTCGTGCTCGAGCGGGCGCGCGCCTGCGGCGTGAGCGCCGTGGGCAACGTGTTCTTGGGGCCTGCGGCGTACGCTGCGGACCATGCGCGGTTTCGCGTGCCTGGAGTGTTTTTCCTCTTGGGCATCCACCCGTACGAGGCGGATCAAGCGACCCCCGATGCTTTGGCGGCCATGGAAGCCGCCTTTCGCGAGGATAGCCGCCTGCGCGCCGTGGGCGAGATCGGCCTGGATTACCACTATGACTTCCATCCCCGGGCCGTGCAGCAGGATGCCTTGTGCCGCCAATTGGAGCTCGCCCTCCGATTGGATGTCCCCGTGGTCATCCACAGCCGTGAGGCCGAAGACGACACCCTCGCCATTTTGGAACGCATGGGCCTTACCCACCGGCCGGTGCTGTGGCATTGTTTTGGGCTGGGCGCCGATTGGGCGGCGGAGATCGTCCGCCGCGGTTGGATCCTCTCCATCCCCGGCCCGGTGACCTTCCCCAAGAATCACGCCTTGCGGGCCGCAGTGGCGGGGCTTCCTCCCGATTCCTTCGTGCTGGAGACCGATTGTCCCTATCTTGCGCCCGAACCGTACCGGGGCCAGCGCAACGAACCCGCGCTACTGGTCTTCACGGCCCGGGAGGTGGCCCGGCTGCGTGGGGAGGACCCGGCGCTCGTGTGGCGGCGCTGCGGGGCTACGGCCCGGCGCTTCTTCGGGATCCAGGAGGAGACGGGCGCCGAGGGCGGGAAGTAGGGCGCGCACCTCGGTTTCGGCTTCACGGATGCAGCGCAGTTTGAGTACCGCCCGAAAGCGATCGAGCACCGTGGCAATGGCCAGGTGCCCGTAGGCCTCCAGCAGAAAGCGGAAGCGGGCGATGTCGGTCCGCGGGACCTCCACGTAGAGGACGCGGCTGCGTCGTGGCTTTGGAGTTGGGGAGTGGTTGGGCATGGGCTTTTGTGGGGGGGCTGGGGAGCGCCCGGATGCATCTAGAGGACTTCGTGTCCCGTTTCGGTCACCACCACCATGTGTTCCCAGCGCACGCCTCCCCAGGGGAAATAGAGCCCCGGTTCCACGGTGACCACCATGCCCGGCTCCAGGATGGTGGGATCGTGGGCCGCCAAGCGCGGGGCCTCGTGCGTCTCCAGACCGATGCCGTGCCCGAGGCTGTGGGTGAAGTGCTCGGCCACGCCATGGCGGGCCAGAAACTCCCGGGCCACACGGTCCACTTCGGCACACGGGACTCCAGGGGCGATTGCTTCGATGGCCGCGGCCTGGGCCTCCTGCACCAGGGCGAGGGCGCGGGAAAACTCTGGACCGGGGCGGCTGCCATACCAGAAACTGCGCGTCTGGTCCGAACAGTAGTCCTGTAGACGGCAGCCCATGTCCACCAGGACCGGGGTCTCGGGCTCCAGGCGCTGGTTTCCGGGGATGGCATGGGCCTTGGCGCCGTTTTGGCCGAATCCGACGATGGTGGGGAAGCTCAAGGCCTCGGCCCCGGCTTCGCGGAAGCTGCGTTCCAGCTCCCAGGCGAGCTCGGCCTCGGTGATCCCGTGGCGCAGCATCTCGGTTACCTGGGCGAACACCCGGTGGTTGACGGCACAGGACGCCCGAAGCCGGGCGATTTCCTCTGCACTCTTGATGCGGCGCATCTCCTCCACCAAGGGCGGGGCGGGGTGTAGCTGGATCTTTTCCGCCAAGGCCCGGTATTCGCGGACGCACAGGGAGTCTTCCTCCACCCAGAGTTCGGCGACGCCGAGGTCGCTCAGCATGGCGGCAAGGTCTTTGCGGCGACGGTAGATGACCACGGATTCCGCGCCCAGGCACTCGGTCGCCGTCTCCTCGAAGCGGGAATCGGTGAGGAGCGCGTCCGGCCCGTCCAGGCGGATGAGGAGCACGCCCGAGGACTCGTTGCA
>DPEO01000154.1:0-3988 GCA_003530935.1 Desulfomicrobiaceae bacterium
CAGAGTTCGTCGCGGCAGTCAACCGCCTCAAGACCAACGGCGTCAGTGTCTACAACCAGCTCGTCTACACCTTCTATGTTTCCAGAAAATTCGAGGCCGCTGCGCTGCGCACACTTCTGAGAAAGTGCGGAGTGGACCCTTACTACACCTTTGTCATGAAGGGGAAAAAAGAAACCGACGCCTTCCGTGTGCCCATGGCCCGCATCCTTCAGGAGCAACAAGAAGAAGCCCGCCTTCTTCCGGGGCTGCACCGCACCGACGCTCCGGTATTCAACGTGCCGGGATTGGGAAAAAATTATGTGCGCGCTCTCCAAAACCGCGATCTCGTCGCCATCAAAGAAGACGGCGCCCGGGTGTACGAGTTCCATCCCTGGGAAAAGAACATCGTGGAGCGAGAGTCGTACGTCGGCGAGGACATCCCCATCCTCGAATACCTTGCCAAGTTGCAGGCGCTGGGGGAAAATCTCCAGGATTACGCGAGCATCTGGTATTATTACTAGAGATGGCGGCGCGCACCTTCCACCGCGCATGAAGCCGCCCGCCACCTTTCCGGCATAACGCCCCCTGAGCTCGGAAATTACCGCAGCAGCCCCTGTTCACGCCAGAGCACGGAAAAGCCACCGACCCGCGCACCCACCGACCGGAGCACTCCCACCTTCTGAAGCCACCTGTGGCATCCGCCCGGCCCGCGGGGCCCTAAGAGAGAAGGCGCCGTACGGCGCCTTCTCTCGAATCCCTCGGACAGGACTACATGGCGATATGCACCGCCGCCGCGCCCTCTGGCCGTTCCCGCACCTCGCCGATGATCCATCCAGGACAGTGCAGGGCATGAAGACGATCCAGTATCTCCTGGGCCAGGGTCTTTTTGACCATGAGCACGTACCCCACCCCGCAGTTGAAGATCTGGAGCATCTCTTCCCAGGACAGCCCTCCGCGCTCACGCAGCCAGCGGAAGACCGGCGGCACGGGCCAGGCGCCAAAGGTGATATGCGCCATGGTTCCCCGGGGCAGGACCCGAACAATATTGTCGTAGAACCCGCCGCCCGTGATGTGGGCCATGGCGTGGATTTCGAAGTCCCGCAGCAGGTGAAGCACCGTATCCACATAGATCCGTGTGGGAGTGAGAAGCGCCTCGCCCAAGCTCTGGTCCGAGTCGGCGAGCGGGTCTTGCAAGCGAGCACCGCTTTCCGCCACGATTTTGCGCACCAGCGAATACCCATTGGAGTGCACGCCACTGGAGGCCAAGCCAATGACGACATCGCCCACGCCCACGGAAGAGCCGTCCACGATGCGGTCATTGTCCACGATCCCTACGCAAAACCCGGCGAGATCGTATTCGCCCGGACGATAAAAATCCGGCATCTCCGCGGTCTCACCGCCGATGAGGGCGCAGCCCGCCTGACGGCAGCCCTCGGCGATGCCGGCGATGACCTGCTCGGCCACGTCCACGTCCAGCTTGCCGGTGGCAAAGTAATCCAAAAAGATGAGCGGCTTGGCCCCTTGCACCACGATGTCGTTGACGTTCATGGCCACGAGGTCGATGCCGATGGTGTCGTGACGGCCCAGGTCCCAGGCGATGCGCAGCTTGGTCCCCACACCGTCCGTGGCGGCCACGAACACCGGATCGCGATAGTTGGCGAGCACCGGCTTGAAGAGTCCGCCAAAACCGCCCAAATCGCCAATCACCCCTTTGGTGCGGGTGGAGGCCACATGCTTCTTGATGCGCTCCACCAAGGCATTGCCCGCCTGGATGTCCACGCCAGCGGCCTTGTAGGCCTGGTCTCGATGTTCCATAACTTCCTCCCTCTTGCTTCCATGGGGCGGCATCGGATACGCTGGACACGTCAACGCCCCAGGAGGCTTTCATGAATACGCGCCCCACCCCTTCAAGTAAAGCAACGGTCTGCCTTGCGGCCCTGGCCTTCGCCCTGACCGCCGTCCCCTGGGCCCACGCCCAAGGCATCGTCATGGAGAGCACCCCCCAGGCCGAGACCCAGGGCTTTTTCGACCAGGAAAGCATTCTCTTTACCGACAACGCCACGGAAGAGTCCATCCGCGTCACCCCGCAGGCGCCCCGTCACGAAGGCCCCATCCTCCTGGCCCCCGAACTGCACTTGGACCTGGAGGTGCAGCCGCCTGCGCCCAAGCCGCCCCGCGTGCTCCTGCCGGCCACGGAGTAGCCCATGCGCCCGGCCCTGCTCGGAAAGCCCCTTGCCGCAGGCAACATCCTCTGCCAGGCCTGCGGGCATTTCTGCCGCCTGAGTCCAGGTGCGCGCGGCCGCTGCCAGGTGCGCGCCAACGAAGGTGGGCAATTGGTTTCCCTGGTGGGCTACCGGGTGGCCGCCCTCCACGTGGATCCCATCGAGAAAAAGCCGCTCTTCCATTTTCTGCCGGGCACCACGACCCTCTCCCTGGGCACCCAAGGCTGCAATTTCCATTGCCATTTCTGCCAAAACTGGAGCCTTTCCTGCGTGCGCGGCCCCATTCAGGGCGACGAAGTGGACCCGGCCGAGCTGGCCCAGGCCGCCCGACGCCTGGATTGTGCCTCGGTGGCCTTCACCTACTCCGAACCCACGGTGTTCCTTGAGCTTGTGGTGGCCACGGCGGACCAGTGCCGGCAGCATAATCTCGCCACGGTGTTGGTGAGTAACGGCTTTCAAAGCCCCCAGGCCTTGAAGCTCCTTGACGGGCGCATCGACGCCGCCAACATCGACCTCAAGGCGGGAAGCGAGGATTTTTACCGCAACATCTGCGGCGGCCGCCTGGTCACGGTGCAGAAAAACCTCGTGGCCATGCGGCGCATGGGATGGCATGTGGAGGTCACCACCCTGATCATTCCCGGCCATAACGACAGCGACGCGGAGCTCACCAGCATCGCCCGCTTCCTTGCCCAAGAACTCGGGCCCCACACCCCCTGGCACGTCTCCCGTTTCCACCCCTGCCACCAAATGCCCCACGTGCCGCCCACACCCCGCGCCACCTTGCTGCGGGCGCGCGACATCGGCCGGGCCGAGGGGCTCCACTTCGTGTTCGTGGGAAACGTGCGGGAAGCAGGGCTGGAAGACACCCTCTGCCCGGGCTGTGGGCACACCGTCATCCGCCGCCTGGGGTTTCACGTAACAGAAATGGCCCTTCGCGACGGCGCCTGCCGCCACTGCGGCCAGGCCATCATCGCTCCCCCGTCGCGCTCGTTGCCGTAACGATCAGAACTCCACCCCGGCCTGCGCCGCAACACCCTCGGCGTAGGCGTGGCGCAGCGGGAGCATCTCGGTGACGATATGGGCCCGGGCCACCAGCCACGACGGCGCCCCGCGGCCCGAGAGCACCACATGGCAGGCAGCGGCACGAGCGCTGTCGAGCACGGCCTCCAGCTCCGAGCGCTCCAGCAGCCCATAGCCCAAGGCATAGACGGCCTCGTCCAAAACGAGCATCCGGCAGCCGGAGTCCACCTGGGCGTGCGCCCAGGCAAGGGTCGTTTGCGCTGCGGCGCGGTGGGCGGGAAAATCCTCGCTGCGGCGCAAGAATCCGAGCCCACCGGCATAAAAACGCTCGCCCAAGAACTCGGCCAGAAAGCGCTGCTCCCCGGCCTGATGGGGACGCTTCATGAACTGGGCGAAGGCGACGGTCATGCCGTGTCCTCGGGCCCGCACCGCCTGGCCCACGCAGGCCGAGGTCTTGCCTTTGCCCTCCCCGGTATAGACGATGATCACGGGGTGCATTGGGCCTTCTCGCACAGGCGGGCGGCGCATCTTCGGGCTTCACGCAAGATCTCGTCTTCACCGTCCACCACGCCGTTGCGCATGAGGATCCGGCCCGCACAGATGGTGTAGAGGACGCGGCCCCCGCTATACACCCAATTGGAAACCACATTATGCACCGGAGTCATGCACGTGTCGTCGAGGCGCACCAAAATACAGTCCGCCGGTGCGCCCACGGCAAGGCGGCCACATTCCTGGCCGTAGATCTCCGCACTGCCGCGGGTGGCGGT
>DPEO01000154.1:4245-11226 GCA_003530935.1 Desulfomicrobiaceae bacterium
GAGACCTTCATCTCTTCGCGCATGTCCAAGTTGTTGTTGGACGCACAGCCATCGGTGCCCAGGCCCACCCGCACTCCGGCGCGACGCAGCGCACCGTAGTCCAAAGCCCCGGAGGCCAGTTTCATGTTGGATACCGGACTATGCACCACCCCCACCCCGTGGCGGGCAAGGAGCTCCCGCTCGGCGTCGTCCAGCCAGACCCCATGGGCCGCCACCACATGCGGGCCGAGCACCCCAAGGCGGTCCAGGTACACCACCGGCCGCACCCCGTGCTCCCGCACGCAGTCTTCCACCTCTTTGCGCGTCTCGGAAAGATGCAGGTGGAGGATGAGACCGTGCTCCCGGGCAAAGTCCGACAACCACACCAGCGACGGCGCCGACACCGAATAGATGGCATGAGCACCCACCACGAAGAAGACCGAATCCGGATCCTCCAGGCTTTGCGTGTACAGGTCCGTCACCTGCCGACGCATGGCCTCGGCGCGTGCCGGGTCGCCAAAATCGAAAAAGGCCCCGCACACCCCGGCGCGCAGTCCCATCTCCACGGCGGCGCGGACCGTGGCCCGCGGGTGCCAGTACATGTCCACGAAAAAGGTGGTGCCGGTCTTGATCATCTCCAGGCAGGCGAGCTTGGCCCCCCAATAGACGTCTTCGGCGCTCAAGTGGGCCTCAAAGGGCCAAATCTTGGTGGAGAGCCAGGAATGGAGCTCCATGTCGTCGGCGTAGCCGCGCAGGAGCGTCATGGCCGCATGGGTATGGCCATTGGAGAAGGACGGGAACAGGGCCAAGGACCGGGCGTCCAGCACCTCGTCCGCCGGCAGGGAAATCTCCGGGGCGATGGCGGCAAAGCGGCCATCTTCGATGAGCACGTCCCGCACCCCTTCGGGGAGCAGGGCCCCACGGATCAAAAGGGACATAGCGACCTCCGCACGCATTTCTTGACAGGCAGAGGTGCGCGAGGAACGCGCCCCTGTCAACGGCACTGCTGCGCCCACAGGGCGTGCAGGCGCGTGTCGGCGGTGAGTTCCGGATGAAAGGCCGTGGCCCAGATCATTCCCTGGCGCACGCCGACCACCTCATCCCCACGCCAGGCCAAGGGGAGCACGGTCTTTCCCCAGGCCACCAGGCGCGGGGCGCGGATGAACACCCCAGGGAAGGCTCCCAGGTCCGCCACCTGCACCTCGGCCTGAAAGCTCTCCCGCTGGCGGCCATAGGCGTTGCGCGCCACCTGGATGTCCATCACCCCCAACGTGGTCTGATGGCGCCCCGGATCCCGGGCCAAGAACACCAATCCGGCGCACACCCCCCACACCGGCCGCGTGGCGGCGAAGGAGCGCAGCGGCTCCACGAGCCCGCCGGCGGCGGCAAGGATACCCAAGCTGGTACTCTCTCCGCCGGGGATGATGAGGCCGCAGAGCCCTTCCAGGTCCTTGGGGACACGCACCTGCCGGTGCGCAATGCCCAAACGCGCAAGGGCCGCGGCGTGCTCGGCAAAGCCCCCTTGCAGGGCCAGCACTCCGATGCGCATCACCAGCCCCTCTGCGCCAGACGGGCCGCGTCCGCCAATTGCTGCACCGCCACGCCGCTCATGGCCTCGCCCAGGCCGGCGCTGATCTCGGCGAGTTTCTCAAAATCGGCAAAATGCGTGACCGCCTGGACAATGGCCCGGGCGCGGGCCTGCGGGTCCGCACTCTTGAAGATGCCGGAGCCCACGAACACCCCGTCCATGCCCAAGTGCATCATGAGCGCCGCATCGGCCGGCGTGGCGATGCCGCCAGCGGCGAAGTGCACCACCGGCAACCGGCCAAGCTGGCGCGTCTTCCAGACCAAATCCAGCGGGGCACGCAACTCCTTGGCATAGGCCGCCACCTCGTCTTCCGCCATGGCGCACAGCTTCCGGATGGCCCCCTGCACCAGGCGGGCATGCCGCACTGCCTCGGACACGTCGCCTGTACCCGCCTCGCCCTTGGTGCGGATCATGGCCGCGCCCTCGGCAACCCGGCGCAAGGCCTCGCCCAGGTCGCGGCAGCCGCACACGAACGGCACGCGAAAGCTCCGCTTGTCGATATGATGGGCCTCGTCCGCCGGGGTCAGGACTTCACTCTCGTCGATGTAGTCCACGCCCACGGCCTCCAGGATGCGGGCCTCCACGAAATGGCCGATGCGGCATTTGGCCATGACCGGGATGCTCACCGCAGCCATGATCTCGCGAATGAGCCCAGGGTCGGACATGCGCGCCACCCCGCCCTGGGCGCGGATATCCGCCGGTACCCGCTCCAAGGCCATGACCGCGCAGGCCCCGGCCTGCTCCGCCACCACCGCCTGCTCCGGGCTCACCACGTCCATGATCACCCCACCCTTGAGCATGCGCGCTAGTCCCTCGCCCAATACGTCACGTGTCTCCATCGTCGTCCTCCTTGTGATTGCTGGCAAAACGCCATGATGCCCACCCGCGGGCACAGCACAAGAAGGAATCCTTGAGGAACAAAATCAGGAGGAATTTTCCTGGTTGAGCCCCTGAAGACAGCAGATCACAACATGGGGGAGAAAAACCAGCCGCATCTCCAAGGAGGTCCCATGTCCGCCCCATCGCCGACCATCTGCTTTTGCTTCGGTTATACCGAGGCCGACATCATCGCCGACGTCCGGGCCCATGGCCGAAGCACCATCATGGAAGGTATTGTGCGTGAAAAGGCCCAGGGCGGCTGCAGCTGCGCCACCACCAATCCCAAAGGCCGCTGATGTCTGGCGGACGTCCGCCAGGTGGTGGACCGCACCCTGGGCCGCAGAGCCCTGTGACGACGCCGGAGTCAGACCACCCCGAAAAGGGGCACCCGCAACGCCGATCTACTGCACCGTCCCCCGGGCCTCCCGGGCCAGTTCCGCCACTTTGGCGCGCAGATACTGGGCCACGAGATCGCCCATGTCCGGATCGGTCGCATGGGCGGCGGCGTACTCCCGCAAGTCGGCCTCCATCTGCGCCTCCATGCGGGCGGACTCCAGGAACATGAGAAACACCAGGCACAAGGCCGCGTCGTTTTCTTCCCCACCGCTCACGAGCACCTGCAGTTGGGCATCCGGGATGGTCTCCAGCAGCCGGTCCACAAATGCGGAAATCCATTTCTCGTAGAGCTTGGGCATGAGCGCCGGCACCAGCTCCGCCAAGCGGGTGGCGGCGTCGGGGGTGATATTGGGAAGCGTGACGAGAAGATACTCGCGAATGGCCTCGTGGCGCTGCGGTTCACTCCATTGGAATTTACCCAGTATGGTCAAAAAGACCTTGGCCCGGATCTCGCTGGAAGAAAGCATCGTATTCTCCGAAATCAAGGATGATCGAAATAGGGGGAAAGCAGCTCGGGCGCATCCTTCTGGATGGCCAAAACGATGCGCGCGCACGCCCATGCGTCGGAAGCGGCGTCGTGGTGCTTCAAGGAAATGCCCAAGTGCCGGCACACCGCAGGCAAGGCTGCGGAAGGAAGATTCCATGCCTTGCGGGAAAGGCGCACCGTGCAGACGAAGGGCACTGCCGGAATGGGGATGCCGTAACGCCCACAGCAGGCGGCAAGCACACCGCGATCGAAGGGCGCGTTGTGGGCGGCCAGAAACCGCGCTCCGGCCACAAGGGGGGCGATCTGCGGCCACAACTGCCCAAAATCCGGGGCATCGGCCACCATGGCCGGGGTGATGCCATGAATGCGGACGCAAAACGGCGAAAAGGTCAGGTGCGGGGGCCGGATGAGACGCGCCAGCCGCGCCGTCACCCGCCCGGCCTCCACCCGCACCAGGCCCACGGCGCAGGCGCTCTCGCGGCTGCCGTCCGCGGTCTCGAAATCCAGGGCGACAAAGACGGACATCAGCAGATGCGCGGCAGCTGCTCGCCCTCCAGCATATCCGCCAGGCGCTGGCCGCCCAAGGGCGTGGTGATCACCACCCGGCTGGGGCCGGCCTTGGCCGTACCGATGCGTGCGGCGTGCCGGCCCAAGGGATGGGCGCGCAAGGCCGCCAGGGCGGCGTCGCCATGCGCCTCAGGCACCAGGCACACGAGTTTGCCCTCGTTGGCGAGATAGAGCGGATCGAGCCCCAAGAAAGAGCATCCGGAAGCCACTTCCGGCCGCACCGGCACGGCCGCTTCCTCCACCTGGATCTCCACGCCCGATTGGGCGGCGATTTCATTCAAGGTGGTGATGAGGCCGCCGCGGGTGGGGTCGCGCAGCACGTGCACCTCGGGCACCGCCGCAAGCACGGCCTCCACCAGGCCGTTTAAGCTCGCACAGTCGGAAACCACCGGCACGTCGAAGGAAAGGCCTTCGCGGCTCGCCATGATGGCCAGACCATGGTCCCCCAGAAAGCCGCTCACGAGCACCGCGTCTCCGGGCCGGGCCCGGTGGCCGCTGGGTGCGGGCTGCGCCAACACCTCACCGATGCCGGTGGTGGTGATGAACATGCCGTCCGCCGCACCTTTGGGCACCACCTTGGTATCTCCGGCCACCACGAGCACCCCGGCCTCCTTGGCGGCTTTGGCCATGGAGGTGACGATGCGCTCGAGGTCCGCCACCAAGAAGCCCTCTTCGATGATGAAGGCCGCGGTGAGGAAGCGGGGCCGGGCGCCGAGCATGGCCACGTCGTTGACCGTACCGTGCACCGCCAAGGCGCCGATATCGCCGCCAGGGAAAAAGAGCGGGCTCACGGTGAATCCGTCGGTGCTCACCGCCACAGGCCCGGAAACGGGCAAGAGTGCGGCGTCGTCCATGCGGGTGAGATAGTCGTTATCCAGCAGCCGGAAAAAGAGGTCGTGGATCAGGCGGTGCGAGGCCTTGCCCCCGCTTCCGGCGTCCAAGAGAATGCGGTCCATAGGGAGGTCCTTACCCGGGCTAGCGCACCCGGTATTTGAAGTATGCGGCGCACGAGCCTTCCGTGGACACCATGCACGGTCCCACCGGAGCTGCCGGGGTGCAGGCCCGACCGAAGAGCGGGCACCCGTCCGGGGCGAGTTTACCCTTGAGCACCTCGCCGCAGCGGCAGCCGGGGATGGGCGGCACGTCCTGCTCTTCCACGGCGAACACCACGCGGGCGTCCCACGGGGCGTACTCGGGCCGCAGGGCGAGACCGCTGCGCGGGATGACACCGATGCCGCGCCAGGGGGCGTCGGTGACGGCGAATACCTCGTGCAAAATGGCCATGGCCCGGGGGTTGCCTGCGTCCGCCACCACCCGGCGATAGCAGTTTTCCACCCGCGCCGTGCCGCTTGCGGTCATCTCCGCCAGGGTCTTGATGGCATCCAGGACGTCCACGGGCTCGAAACCGGCGACCACTGACGGGATGCCGTGCTCCGTGGCCAGGAATTGGTACGGCTCGGTGCCGATGATGGCGGAGACATGGCCAGGGAGGAGGAAGGCATCCAGAGAGATGTCCGGGTCCGCGGCCAAGGCGGCCAGGGCCGGCGGCACCAGCTTGTGCATGCTCAGCACGGAAAAGTTCATGATCTCCCGCGCCTTGGCCATCTGGAGGGTGGCCGCCACCGCAGGCGCCGTGGTCTCGAAGCCCACGCCCAAGAACACCACCTGCTCTTCGGGATGCGAGGCGGCCCACTCCAGGGCATCGGCCGGAGAATAGACGATCTTCACCCTGGCGCCCTCGGCCTGGGCGGCCTTGAGGCTGCGGCCCCCGGGGCCGGGAACGCGCATGAGATCGCCAAAGGTGGCCACGGTCACGTTGGGGCGGGAGGCCAAATCCAAAAACGCCGCCACCTCGCGGTCATGGGTGACACACACCGGGCACCCTGGCCCGGAGAGATGATCCACTACGTCCGCCAGCACCGAGCGGATGCCGGAGCGGAAAATGGCCACCGTATGGGTGCCGCACACCTCCATGAAACGAAGGCGCCGGCCCGCCAACCGCTCGCGAATGGCCCCCACCAAAGAGCGGCACAACGCGGGATCATGAAAGCCATCAATACGCTGATCCATGGGACCTCCTGCCAGGGATAGAGAGCGCGCAAGGCGTTTGCTTTTACCGGCGACCCTGCTAAAGGCCGGCCTTGGGCCGTGTCAACCGCGCCCCGCCAAAAACGTCTGTTTCCATGACCCACGGACCTGCCATGCTCCACCACATCCCTGCCGCGCCGTGCGGGCGCATCCCTTCGGACGAAACGTGCCAGGCATGGTGGCGAACCTACGACATGCTGCCGCACATCGAGCGCCACAGCGCCCAGGTGGCGGCCATTGCCACGGAAATCGCCACTCTGGCGGCAGCCGCGGGCAAAACCATCGCCGCGGATCTCGGCGCCGCCGACGCCGTCCGCCTGGTGCGGGCCGCGGCCCTGCTCCATGACCTCGGCAAGACCTACTGCATCCGCCACGGCGGCAACCACAGCCAGCTGGGGGCGGCCTGGGTCATGGAGTGCACGGGAAATCCGCGTCTGGCGCAAGGGGTGCTCCACCACGTGTATTGGCCCGGGCCTCTGGACCCGGAGCTCCACTTCCTTCCCCTCGTGGTCTCGTACAGCGACAAACGGGTGCGGCACGAAGAGATCGTCTCTGTGGACGAGCGTTTCACCGATCTCCTGGAGCGCTACGGCCACACCCCCCAAAGCCGGGAGCACATCCACCGCACCTGGGCCCAAGCCCGGCAACTGGAATCCATCTTGAGCACCTATTTGGGAGTGCCACTGCATGAACATCCTTTTGATTGCCGGAGGCTGGTCTCCGGAGCGTGACGTCTCCTTGCGCGGGGCCGAACAGATCGAAGCCGCGCTGCGCCGCCTGGGGCACCAGGTGCGGCGCTTCGACCCCGAAGGCGGACTGCACGGGCTCTTCGACGCCGCCCAAGGCCAGGACTTCGCGTTGCTCAACCTCCACGGCTCCCCCGGCGAAGACGGCGTGGTGCAGGCCCTTCTCGAGACCATCCCGCTCCCCTACCAAGGCGCCGGGCCGCGCGGCTCTCTGCTCGCCCTGGACAAGGCCGCGGCCAAGGCCGTCTTTG
>DPEO01000005.1 GCA_003530935.1 Desulfomicrobiaceae bacterium
AAAAAAAGAACGCCACAAAGACCGTCGAGCGGCCAAGGACCCCAAAGCGTCTCTTCATGCTTGTGTGCAGACCTCCTCTGCCTCAATCTTTTTCTGACGCTGAGGCTGGGGGACGCCCCCATCACGCCTCCTCCTACCTTCCACCCAGCGGCGACTTCCCAGCACCCCTGACCCCCGCTGCGCTGCCTGCCGCATCCATTGGTCCAAACGCGTCTCCCAGCTCAGCACAACTCTACCTCCGTGATAACTTTCTTGATACTGGAAATGCTGGCATTAGGCACAAAACGGATAGGAACGCCGTGTTTCCGGCAAAACTTCTTGGCTGCCAAGCAAGCCCCATGGGAATTGCAACGCAGGCAGCACAAGACACAGCGCGAACGTCGCACCGCCTCTTCCAGACGCCGACAGCCTGAGGATGTCATGTGTCCCGGATGGTAGAAACACGAAAAACCGCGCTCCTCCAGACATTGGCGCAGCATCCCTTCCATTCGTTCAATACCACCTAACACCATAATTACAGGCGCACTGGAAGAATCATACATTTTCTCTTTGAATTTACTGCTTCTTTTCATAAGAAAACCCCGTTTTGAAAAAATAAAAAATTAGATAAACCTAATAATTTTTCTCTATCCAAACCAAAAAACAGCTGTCAATCCCCTTGGTAACAATTTTATCAGACTAAATTTACTCCCTAATCTTGGCGGGGACTGCACGCGGGCCGCCCCCCCGCAAGAGGAGATCTCGAGTACTTTCTTGCTGGCTCAAATCCATATCCCGGATCTGATCAAAAGATTTTCTCCAAAAATAGGAGACTTTTTGTCTTGACAGCCTCCCGCACCATGCCGCACTAAAAAGTCGTGCGCACAGTGTTGGAAGGGACGCCTTCCTCGGTGTGTCGACCACCACTCAAAACCCGAAGCCAACAGGCGACGAGAGGCGTGTTGAGAGGGAAACGTGCAACGAGGACATCAAACCAAGGAGGCACGTTGATCACCACAAAGCAAACCATCTCTCTGGTGTTTTGAGGCCCAGACCGTCTTCAAACCCTTGTCTCCTTCCTGAACTTCCCGGGGCGGCACCTTCCGCCCCGCTTCTTTTTGGGCTTTTGGGAGCGCGCCTTGCCAGAGGTCACGTCTTTCACTAGCATCCCCTTCGAAGTTCAAGGAGGTTGCATGCCCCACCCCTTGCCCACGCCCGAGGAAATGCGCCGTTGGGACCAACGCACCATCGAGGAATTCGGACTCTCCGGGACCGTCCTCATGGAGAACGCCAGTCGTGCGGCCCTGGCCGCCCTGGAGGCCCACGCCGGATCCGTACGCGGGAAAAGGGTGGTGGTCTTTGCCGGGGCCGGCAACAATGCAGGTGACGGGTTCGCCCTGGCGCGCCATCTCATCAATCTCGGCGCCCAGGTCTTGGTGCTTCACGCCAAGCCCATGGAGAGCTACTCCGGCGACGCAGGCTACCATCTCCAGCTGCTGCGCCGCATGGACGCCGCCCTGGAATATCTCCCGGAATACGAAGCAGATTTTCTCCACTGCGCCCACATCGTGGTGGACGCCCTGCTTGGCACCGGGTTCGTAGGCCCCCTGCGCCCCGAATACGCCCGCTGGATCACGACCATCAACCGCCTGGGAAAGCGGGCACTGGTCCTGGCCCTGGACATTCCATCGGGCCTGTGCGGCCATACCGGTGAGCCCCAGCCCGTGGCGGTCCACGCCACTCTCACCGTCACCTTTGAGGAGCCCAAACTGGGCCTCGTCCTGCCGCCGGCGCGGCCCTTCGTCGGCTCCATGGTGGTGGGCAAGATCGGTATCCCCCGGCACATCAAGGAAGCGCATCCCACGGCGCACGTCGCCCTGGGACCTGAAGTCTGGGAATACGTCCCCACCCCCACCGCCGCCATGCACAAAGGCATCGCCGGGCACGTGCTGGTGGTGGGAGGAAGCCCCGGCCTTACCGGCGCCCCGCTGCTCGCCGCCCGTGCCGCCTACCGCGCCGGCGCAGGACTGGTCACCTGGGCGGCTCCGGAAGGACTCCTCGCCCAAGGCGCTCCGTTTCCCGAGACCATGACCATGAGCCTCGGCCCCGCATGGGGACGCGAGGCGGCAGCTCGACTGCACGAAAACGCCCACCGTTTCGACAGTGTCCTTCTGGGACCGGGGCTTGGCCGCAGTGCCGAGGCCGCGGCCCTGGTGGCGGCGTACCTCGAAAGACCGCACCCGCGCCTAGTGCTCGACGCCGACGCCCTCTTCCACTTGGCCCAAGACCGAAGCCTTTTGGAGCGCATCCCCCAAGACGCCGTCCTGACCCCGCACCCTGGCGAAATGGCACGCCTTCTCGCCACCAGCGCCGAGGACATCAATGCCAAACGTCAGGAGCATGCCCGCGCGTGGGTGGCCGCGCACCCATGCCACCTGGTGCTCAAAGGCGCAGCCACCCTCGTGGCGAGTCCCGAAGCCCCCATGGCGGTCTCCCCCTGGTGTACGCCCAACCTCGCCGTAGCAGGTTCGGGAGACGTGCTCGCCGGTGTGCTGGGCGCCCTGCTCGCCGGCGGCACTCCTGCCCGCCACGCCGCCTGCGCCGCGGTGTACTGGCACGGGAAAGCGGGCGACGCCCTGCGGCAGACCTTTCCTCTCCGAGGCAATACCGCCCTCGACATCGCCGAAACCCTTCCCCATGTATGTAAGGAGTAACCCATGTCCACTGCCCGCGACATCATGACCACCCGCGTGGTCACCCTTTCCCCAACGACCGACATCACCGCCGCCGCCCGCCTGCTTCTCGAACACGACATCAACGGCGCGCCTGTGGTGGACGAAGCCGGCACCATCGTCGGTATCCTCACCCAAAGCGATCTCGTGCGCTTGCAAAAGAAACTGCCGGTACCGTCGCTCTTTACCGTCCTCGACGGTTTCCTCCCCCTGGGGTCCCCTGCGCAGTACGAGCAGGAAGTGCGGCGCATCGCCGCAGCTACGGTGGCGGACGCCATGACCACGCACGTGACCACCATCACCCCGGACACCCCACTGGAAAAGGTGGCCAGCCTCATGGTGGACAAAAAGTTCCACACCCTGCCGGTGGTGGACAACGGCCGTCTCGTAGGCATTGTGGGCAAGAAGGACGTCATCCAAACCTTGCTGCGCGCATAACATGACCATCCATCTCCCCGATCTCGACGCCACTTGGCGCCTGGGGCGCGCCCTGGCCGAGGCCATCCGCGCCCACGGCCCGGCGGCGCTGCTTCTCGACGGCCCGCTGGGCGCCGGAAAGACCACCCTCACCCGGGCCCTGGTGGAAGCGCTTCCCGGCGGCCTCGAAGCCGAAGTGGCGAGCCCCAGCTTCAACCTCATGAACCGCTATCCCACCCAGCCGGAGACCGTGCACATCGACCTCTACCGGGAGTCGGGCGGCATGCTCGGTGAGGAGCTGGAAGATATCTTGGATGACCCTACGGTCCTCGCGGTGGTGGAATGGGCAAAACGTCTGCCGCGCCCTGTGGAGCCCGCGGTGCACGTGACCTGGCAGCAGCCCCCCCATGAGGGACGCATGGTTACTTTGCAAGGAACAGGCGAACGCGGCCGCCGCATTGTGGAGGCCGTGCACACCGCCCTGGCGGAGGGCTCTCGATGACCCGACGCCCGCTTGCCGAGGCCATGCGGCCCCAAACCCTGGAAGACTTCATCGGCCAAGGCCACTTCCGGGACCGGCTCCAGGCGCTGCTCACCGCCCCCAAGCTCCCCAGCCTGCTCCTTTTCGGCCCCCCGGGGTGCGGCAAATCCACCGTGGCCCTGCTCCTTGCCCAGGGCACAGGCCGCCCCTTCGTGCGCCTCTCCGCCCCGGAGGTGGGGCTCACGTCCCTGCGCAAGCACCTCACGGGCAAGGAGATCCTCATCCTTGACGAGCTCCACCGCTATTCCAAGGCGCAGCAGGACTTCTTTCTGCCCCTCATCGAAAGCGGCGAGCTCACCCTCATTGCCACCACCACGGAAAATCCGTCCTTCAGCGTCACCAAGCAGCTCCTCTCCCGCCTGCACGTGCTGCGGCTGCGGCCCTTGTCCTCGGCCGAACTCACCGCCGTGGCCCAGCGCGCCCTCGCCCGCCTCGGAGAGTCCTTGAGCCAGCCCAGTATCGAGCTCTTGGTATCCGCCAGCCACGGAGATGCCCGCACCCTCCTCAACCTGCTGGAATTCACCCTCACTCTGCCCGCAGCAGACCGCGAGGTGGAACGGCTCAAAACCCGTCTGCCCGAAGTCATCCTGCGCGGAGACCGCGACGGCGACTCCCACTACGAGCTGGCCTCAGCACTCATCAAATCCATCCGCGGCTCAGACCCGGACGCCGCCCTCTACTACCTGGCGTGTCTCTTGGAGTCCGGCGAAGACCCACGCTTCGTCACCCGCCGCCTCATCCTCTCGGCATCGGAGGACGTAGGACTGGGCGACCCCACGGCCTTGCCCCTGGCCGTGGCCTGCGACCAAGCCGTGGAGCGGGTGGGAATGCCCGAAGGCTTCATCCCCATGGCGGAAACCGTGGTCTATCTGGCCCTGGCACCCAAAAACAACGCCACCTACGCCGCCTACCGCACCGCCCAAAAGGAAGTGCGCGCCAACGGTGCGCGACCGGTGCCCCTGCACCTGCGCAATGCCGCCACCGCCCTGCAACGCGAGTGGGGATACGGCCACGGCTACAAATACCCCCACGACTATCCGGACGGCTGGATCGAGCAGGAGTACCTGCCTGCGGATCTCTCGGGCCGCAACTTCTACCGCCCCAAGGGTATCGGGCACGAAGAACGGCTGCTTTCCTGGCTGCGCAAAGTCCGCCAACGCCGTATGCGCCCGGCTCCAGGCAGCAAGAACACCCCCTAAGCACCCCTGGCCGCCAATACCGACGGGCACGCAGCGGCGCCATGCCACGGCCCGAACGTCCCAACGCCTGCGCGGGCCGGCAATTTCCATAAAAAAAGGCGGGCAAAGGCGCCCGCCGTACCGTTTTTCCACATTAAGAACATGGCGCGCCCGGGAGGATTCGAACCCCCGACCAAGAGCTTAGAAGGCTCCTGCTCTGTCCAACTGAGCTACGGGCGCCAAGGGGAGCTTCGTTTATGCAGCCCCGCCCTCGGCCGTCAAGGCTTTGGACGCGAGATTGCACCGAAGAGCGCCTGTACTTTTTCTGGAGGAGAATATCGAAAACCTCCGGACGTTCCTGCAGCCCTTCGCAGCCTTGTCCTTGGCACGGCGGGCAGCTAGGGTGCGACGCGGAGGTCATCATGGCGCAGCTGCGACAATTTCTCAAAACCAATATCCTGGCAGGCTTTTTCACCCTCCTGCCGGCAGTCATCACCATCTGGTTCATCCGCCTGGTGCTTCAATGGATCGACAAGATCTTCCTGCTCCTTCCCCGCGCGTGGCGGCCGGAGCATTGGCTGCCGTTTCCCGTGCCGGGCCTTGGCCTGCTCGTTCTCATTCCCGCGCTCATCCTCACGGGCTTCCTCGTGCGCCACTACGTAGGTCGGCAAATAGTGCGCCTGTGGGACGAATTCATCACCCGCGTCCCCCTAGCCAATAAGGTGTACTTTGCCGTCAAGCAGCTCGTGGACACCTTGATGCATGGCCCGGCCAAAGACTTCCAACGGGTGGTCCTCATCGAGTACCCAAGGCGGGGCATCTACGCCGTGGCCTTCGTCACCGGTGTGGCCAGCGGCGAAGTACAGGACAAGACCCAGGAGCGGGTGCTCAACGTCTTCCTGCCCACCACCCCCAATCCTACCTCGGGATTTCTTCTGCTCATCCCCGAGACCGATGTCATCGCCCTTTCCATGAGCGTGGAAGACGCCTTCAAGCTCATCATGAGCGGCGGCATCGTCACTCCGCCACACCGAAATTCACCGCATACACCGCCCTCCCCTTGACGAACCGGCGCGCCCTGAAGGACCACGGCGGCGCACGCACCGTGCCCCAATTTCACTTCAAGGAGCGTCCATGAACCCTACTGTCTATTTCATCGAAGGAGACGGCATCGGCCCGGAAGTCTGGAAAGCGGCGCGGCCGGTCATCGACCGCGCCGTGGAACTGAGCTACACCGACGGCCGGGCCCTGGACTGGCAGGAGCTCTTGGCGGGCAAAAAGGCCTACGCCGCTACGGGCTCCTACCTGCCGGAAGCGACCCTCGAAACCCTCAAGCAGGCGAGCCTCGCCATGAAAGGCCCGCTGGAGACGCCGGTGGGCGGCGGGTTTCGCAGCCTCAACGTCACCTTGCGCCAGACCTTGGATCTCTACGCCTGCATCCGCCCCATCCGCTATTTCCCCGGCATCGAAAGCCCGGTGAAACACCCCGAACGCGTCAACATGGTGGTCTTTCGGGAAAACACCGAGGACGTCTACGCCGGTATCGAATGGCCCGCAGGCAGCCCGGAAGCCAACCGACTCATCGCCTTTTTGCGCGACGAGCTCGGCCGCAATGTGGACCCGGCAAGCGGCATCGGCATCAAGCCCATGACCGAGCACGGCAGCAAGCGTTTGGTGCGCCGCGCCATCCGTTTTGCCCTGGATCAGGGGCGCACCAGCGTCACCCTGGTGCACAAAGGCAATATCATGAAATACACCGAAGGGGCCTTTCGGGCCTGGGGCTACGAAGTGGCGGCCCAGGAATTCGCCGGCCAGGTGGCTCCTGAGGGCCAGGAAGCCTGTCCCCCTGCAGCGGTGACCATCAAGGACCGCATCGCCGACGCCATGTTCCAAGAGGTCCTCATCCGGCCCGAGGCGTACGACGTCATCGCCACCACCAACCTCAACGGTGACTACCTCTCCGACGCCCTGGCCGCACAGGTGGGAGGTCTTGGCCTCGCCCCAGGGGTCAACATGAGCGACACCCTCGCCTTCTTCGAGCCCACCCACGGCACCGCGCCTTCCATTGCGGGCAAAGACCTGGCCAACCCGGGAAGCCTCGTGCTCTCCGGAGCCCTGCTCTTGGAACACCTCGGGTGGAAAGAGGCGGCAGACCGCATCCACCGCGCGGTGGAGCGGGTCATTGCCCAGCGCACCGTCACGGTGGATCTCGCGACACAGATGCCGGGCGCCCAACAGGTGGGCTGCGCCGCTTTCGGCGAACGGCTCCTTGCAGCGTTGGAAGCATAATCGACAATCGGTGCGGGGCATTTTCCCCCGCACCCTCACCGCCCCAAGACAGCACGAGGTCTCTGGGCCTGCCCCCGCCGCCCTCCATAGGCATCTTTCGCCGAAAACGGCCCGAAGGATGGCTTGTCAAGCCGCCAGGGCCAGGCTATAGAGCCTCGTCTTTTCCACATCCACACAGCAAGGAAGGTTATGGCCAAGGAAGAAAGCATCGAATTGGAAGGCGTGGTGGAAGAAGCCATGCCCAACGCCATGTTTCGGGTCCGCCTCGACAATGGGCACCAGGTGCTCGGGCATATTTCGGGAAAAATGCGCAAATTCTACATCCGCATCCTGCCTGGGGACCGGGTGAAAGTGGAACTCTCCCCCTATGATCTCACCCGCGGACGGATCACCTACCGTTTCAAGTAAGCCACGCGCCCTGTGCGTCTGCGGCGCCGTCTGAGCTGCGGCACGGAGTGCGCCATGGCGGATATCGATCTCCACTCCCACTCCACGGCCTCTGATGGGACCTTGTCCCCCTCGGCGCTGGTGCACCACGCCGAGGCTGTCGGTCTCCGCGCCCTCGCCCTGACTGACCATGATACTGTGGCCGGTCTCGACGAAGCCGCCCAGGCGGCCAAACGAGTGGAGTTCATCCGCGGCTGCGAGTTAAGCGTCCATTTTCCTCACGGAAGCATGCACATCCTGGGGTTGTGGCTGCCAAGGCGCATGCAGGCGCTGCCGGCTTTGCTCCATGATTTGGCCCAAAAGCGCGCCCAGCGCAACGCCCTCATCTTGGAAAATCTCCGGCGCCACGGCGTAGATATCGACGACGCAGAGCTCCAAGCCTTCGCCGCCGGTGGCGTGGTGGGCCGCCCGCATGTGGCGCGGCTCTTGGTGGAGAAGGGCCATGCCGCAAGCATCCACGAGGCTTTTCACCTCTGGCTGCGCCCTGGGACACCGGGATATGCGCCCAAGGCCAAGCTCCTTCCCCACCAGGCCATCTCCGCCCTCAAGGCCGAAGGGGCCACGGTCATCCTGGCGCACCCCTCCACCCTGAACCTCGACCCCGAACCCCTGGAGGCGCTCCTCGGCGAGCTCAAAGCCGCAGGCCTCGACGGTGTCGAAGTCTACTACTCCCTGCACACACCAGCACAAACCCGACTCTTTGCCGAGCTCTGCCGCCGATTGGACCTCCTCGAGAGCGCCGGCTCCGACTTTCATGGAGACAACAAACCGTCCATCGCTCTTGGCAGAGGGAAAAATGGGCTCCACGGGCCCTACGCCTTAGTGGAGCGCATGAAGGCCGTACGTGCCCGCATGGGGCTCCCCGTGGAGGCGTGATGGAACTTTTGGTCCCGGCAGGCAATCCTCCCAAGGCCGAAGCCGCGCTACGCTTCGGCGCCCACGCCCTCTACCTGGGAGGCCCGGACTTGAGCTTACGTCAAAGCGCCCACGGTTTTTCCCTCCCGGAGCTGCGTGCTGTGGTGACCCAGGCCCACCGCCATGGGGCGCGGGTGTACTACGCCCTCAACATCCTGGCCCAGGAACACCACCTCACTGCCATAACCCAGCGTCTCGAAGACCTGGCCGATACCGGCATCGACGCCCTCATCGTCGCTGACCCCGGGGTTCTCACCCAAGCGCGGCGCCTGCTTCCCCACATCCCGGTGCATGTCTCCACCCAGGCCAATACCAGCAATTCCTGGAGCGTGCGTTTCTGGCGGGATCACGGAGCCCGGCGCGTCAACCTGGCCCGGGAGCTCTCGGCAGCGCGCCTGCGAGCCGTACGCCGCGCCTGCCCGGACATGGAGCTCGAAGTCTTCGTGCACGGGGCTATGTGCATGGCCATCTCCGGCCAATGCCTGCTGTCCGCCTACCTGCTCGAGCGTTCCGGCAACCTGGGCGCCTGCGCCCACCCCTGCCGCTACGACTACCTGGCGCACGGCCCCGCCGCCGTAGTCCTCGAAGAACGCTTCCGCCCCGGAGAACGGCTGTGGGAGCTGCACGAAC
>DPEO01000027.1 GCA_003530935.1 Desulfomicrobiaceae bacterium
CCCGGCCCACCCCACATCCCCGCCAAGGCCTGATTGGCCCGGAGCTCCCGCCCATTCTTAACCATCAGGCCGATCGGGTAGCGCAAACTATTGAAAGTGGCGTGCCACTGCCGCACTTCCAACTCCCGCTCGCGCTCGGCCTGAGCAAGACGCAGCAGGGCGCGGATGGTGGCGAGCAGCTCCTCGGCCTCCACGGGCTGGGTGAGGTAAGCGTCGGCGCCGCTTGCCAATCCCGCCACCTTGTCCCGCGTATCGCGCATGAGGGCGGAGAGGTGGAGCACAGGGATGGAGCGGGTTTCCGGATCGTCCTTAATGCGGCGGCAGACCTCAAAACCATCCACATCCGGCAGGCGCACGTCGAGGATCATCAAGTCCGGACGACGGCGGGCCAGATCCAAGGCCTCGGCCCCTGACGCCCCTTCCCATACCAGATACCCGGCATGGGTGAGTACGCGGACTGTCGCGTACCGCCCAGCATCGTTGTCGTCGATGACGGCGATGACCGGAGATGCGTCCTGACGTGCCATCAGTTTCCTCCTGAAGTGAGATGCCGCAGAAAGGTCGCCACGGTACGTGCCCCTTCCTGGCTGTGAAAGATCGCTTCCTTGGAGAGCACTGCTGCCGCCTGCTGCAAGGCAGCCACCTCTGCCTCGCTCAGGCTCTGGCTGGTCAGGATGATGACCAGCGTCTTGGCCGTGGCCGGATCGGCCTTGATCCGGGCAAGCACCTCACGGCCGGACATGCCGGGCATGTTGAGGTCCAGAAATACGAATTGGGGGTGCACCTGGCGCACCAGCGCCAACCCCTCCTCGCCACTGGATGCCTCGAGAAGGGCGTAGCCGGTGTCCTGGAGCAGCCGACGCACCAGGTACCTCGCCGAAGGCTCGTCATCGATGGAGACGACCACAGGCCGGTCTCCATCCTCCCCTCGCAGGCCGGTCAGGCGCTTTTTGATCCAATCCGGAGGAACGGGTTTGGCCACGGCGTCCGTCGCCCCCTGGTCCTTGGCCCGCTCCAATTCCTGGGAGAGTACGGTGGCGACAAAGATGGGGACCTCCTGCAGGTGCGGCTGCGTACGGCACCACGCTATGAGCTCGAGGCCGTTGCCGTCTTCCAACAGCAAATCCACGATCATGGCACTGGGGGTTTGCTCTTCCAGAAAACGTTGCGCCGCATGCACGCCACGGACATGCTCCCAGCGCACCGGGAGGTCGGCCCCCTGCTTCTCATAGAGGTAAAAGACCGAGTCCTCGTCTTCCACCACCAACACCACCGGGAGCGGCCCCTTGCCGCCCTCTCCGGAGCGCATGGGGAGCTCCACCCAAAAGGTGGATCCCTCTCCCACCGCGCTCTCCACCCACACCCGGCCGCCCAAGAGTTCGGCCAGGCGTTTGGCCACCGGCAGCCCCAACCCTGTGCCTTTGTGGTAGCGTTGGTGTTCTCCGGATATCTGGGCATATTCTTCGAAGATGCGGTCCTGTTCTTCGGGTGGGATGTCGATGCCGGTGTCGGCCACGAAGAAACGCACCCGGCCGCCCATTGGCCGCACACCCACCCGAATACTTCCGTGCTTGGTGAACTTGACGGCGTTGGAGAGAAAGTTGCGCACGATCTGGGCCACCTTGGCCTCGTCACTCTCCATGACGATGTCGGGCTCTGGCGGCTCTACCACCAATTCCACTTGGGAAGCATCCACCAACGGCCGAAACATGCCACGCAATGAGCTCAAAAACTCGCCCACGGAGAACGGCGCCACCCGCACGGCCTCCTTGCCGGCCTCGATGCGGGCAAAATCCAAAAGCTCATTGACCATGTCCAAGAGGCTACGCGCCGAAGACTGGATAAAGCCCACCTGCTTGGCCTGCTCCGACGTCAAATCGCCATCGGTGCGGTCCACGAGCAGCCCGGCAAGCCCGAGGATGGAATTGAGGGGGGTGCGGAACTCATGGCTCAAGTGGGACAAAAACCGACGCACCAGGGCATTGGCCTGCTCCAGGCTGCGGGCCTTTTCCTCCAACTCGGTGTAGAGGGCCATGACCCCACGGTTGGTTTCCTCCAACTCGCGGTTCATGGCGGCCAAGGCCTGGCTTTGCTGCTCCAATTCTTCCAGGGCCTGGAGGAGCTCCTGGTTTTGACGCTGGATCTCTTCCAGCGGCCCTTCCGGAGTCTCCCGGGCCAACCGCGCCAGCCGGCTTGTTGCCTCCTGCTCCGAAAGGGGAGTGGGCAGGCGCTTGCCAAAACGCACCTCGGTGCCCTGGCCCGGGGCCGTACGCACGGCAAAGCGGCTCATAATGCGAGCAGTGCCCGCCAACCCTGTGCCCAGCCCCGTAGGAGACTGGTAGCGGCCTTCCAGGATAGCAGAGAGATCCGCGATCCCCGGGCCCTGATCTGCTACCCGCGCCATGAGTTACTGTCCGTCCTCGGCGTCTTCGAGAAAGAACTCCACGCTCCCCTGCCCCGCGTAGAGCACTGCATTGCGGGCGATCTCCGATACCGCCGTGCCCAAACGTGTCTGGTCGCTTCGGTCCAGTCCCAACACCGCAGCCAAGGCGCGGGCCCGCTGCCGGGCGAGCACCACGTCGTGCTCATGCCGCAGCACGATCCGAAGCAAAGCAACTAGGCCCATACCGCCTCCGATGGTTCTGGCCGCAGCACCACCACGGTGGTGTCGTCACGACGGCGGGAAAAATCCCGAAACAAGAGCGCCGCCGCCAACGCGGGATGATGCTGCCATATTCCGGGATACGCGCCCAAGTCCATATGGGTGCGGATCCCGTCCGAGGCCAGCACCATCACGTCGTCCGGCCCCATGGCAAGGACCTCCTCCCGCAGGCGCGGGGCCTG
>DPEO01000158.1 GCA_003530935.1 Desulfomicrobiaceae bacterium
TTGACGCACACCATGGGCCGCTGACTGCGGGGGCTCAAGGCGTGGATGCTCCGCGCCGCCACTTCCTTGCCGGTGCCGTTTTCTCCGCAAAGGAGCACCGTGGCATCGGTAGGGGCCACCTGCGCGATGAGCGTCCGCAGCTCCACCATGGCCGGGGAAACACCGATGAGCTGCGGCTCCTCTTCCCGAAAACGCCGCAGTTCCCGGTTTTCCCGCTTGAGCCGCGCCACCTCCAAGGCTTTGGCCGCGGCCATGAGCACGGCATCCAAAGACAGCGGCTTCTCGATGAAATCAAACGCCCCCATCTTCATGGCGCGCACCGCGCTCTCCACATTGCCATGGCCCGAGATGACCACCACCGGCGCATCACACCCTTTGGCCTTGAGGGCGGCCAGGGTCTCCATGCCATCCATGCCCGGCATCCAGATATCGAGAAAGATGAGATCCACGTCCTCGGCCAAGGCCGTGGCGAGCCCCTCTTCGCCCGAGGCGGCCTCCAGGACGCCGTGCCCCTCGTCCTCGAGGATCCCCCGCAAGGACAAACGGACATCGGCTTCGTCGTCGATGATGAGAATCGTAGTGTTCATGCCCTGCCACCTGCACGCCGCGCTACGGGAAGCTCCACGGTGAAAATCGTCCCCCGGGGCCGGGCCGGCCGCACCGAAACGCGGCCATGGTGCTCGGTCACCAAGGATTTGACAATGGCCAGCCCCAAGCCCGTTCCTCCGCGTTTGGTGGAATAATACGGCTCGAACACCCGTTCCTGCTCACCGGGATCGATCCCAGGGCCGTTGTCCGCCACGTCCACGCATACCCGCTGCCGGGCCGCATAGATACGCACCTGGACCCGGGGGTCTTCGATTTCGGACAGGGCCTCCGCCGCATTGAGCACCAGATTGAAGAACACCCGGCGCAAGGCTTCGGGGTCCCCCAAAATGGGACGCACCGGGGCAGCCACACATTCCCAACCGATATGCGGATGGCTGCCCCGAAACACCTCCACGGTTTCCTGCACGACAGGGGGAAGGTCCATTTCCTGGATCTGGATCTCCGGCAACTTGGCGAAGGCGGAAAACTCCGTCACCATGGCCTGCAAGGCCTCCACCTGACGCACGATAAGGCCCGTGCACTGAGAAAACACCTCGGGATCATCCACCTCAGAACCGAACTTCCGCTCCAAACGCTGGGCCGAAAGTTTGATGGGGGTCAGGGGATTCTTGATTTCGTGGGCAATGCGCCGGGCCACTTCCTTCCAGGCGTCGAGGCGCTGCATCTTTTCCAGCTCCGAAATGTCCTCAAACACCACCACTACCCCGCCGTCACCACCTTGGGCATCCATGATGGAGACCGCGGTAACCAAAAGCCGCAGCGGCCCCACCGGAGTTTGGACTTGCATGCGCCGCTGCCACTGCGAGCCCAAGGAGCCGCGCAGCACCCGTCGGGCCTCCTCGATGGCGCCGCGCTGTTCTTCCCCCAAAACCTCGAGCACCGACACCCCGCGCGCGCTTTCGGCGTCCCGCCCGAGGATGCGCTCCGCCGCAGGATTCAGTGTCACCACCCGTCCCTGGCTATCCAAGGAAAGCACCCCGGCAGTCACGTTGTCGAGGATGGCCTGGATGTAGCGGTTTTGCGCTTCCAGGGCCATGTATTGCCGGGCGAGCTGCTCATTGGCGGCGCTCACCCGGGCGTGGCTCGCCTCCAGGTCTTCCGCCATGCGGTTGAAGGAATGCACCAAAAGCCCGAGCTCATCCCGGGAATCGTCCTGGATGCGCACCGAGAGATCTCCCTGAGCGATGCGCTCCGTGGCCTGGGCCAAGGCCTGGACCGGAGCGGAGATCTCCCGCGCCAGGCGGAAGCCGAACCAGAGCGCCCCCAGAAGGACCAAAAGGCTCATGAGGGCAAGGACGAGATACAGGGTGATCTTCAACGGATACTTCAAGTTTTGCAACTGCCGATACTCCCCCACCCCTTGGCCCACTTGGTCCAAGCGGGCCATGAGCCCCGGCTCCACGCTGATGCCCAGCACCAAAAATCCGTCCCGGCCGCCGGGGCGGGCCCACACCCCGCCGAGCACATCGGCGTGCTTTCCTCGCTTGGTCCCCACCCACAGACGTCCCGGCTCCAGCTCCGCCCACGGCACTTCCGGCTCCAACTCCGCCCAGCGCTTGCCCCATTCCGGGGCGGCAATCCACACCTGACGAAAGCGGTCCGGGCCCAGGATTCCGCACAGCGAAAGCCCATACTCCTCGCGTTTGCGCGCAAGCCATTCCTCCAGGGCCTGGCCCTCGCGGCGATGATTCTGGAGGTCTTGGGCCAGGAAGGCGGCCTGACGCTCCAATTGGGCGCGCATCTGGGAGTAGGCGGTCTGGCCCACGCTCAAGGCCTGCTCCATAGAGGTCTCCACCTGAGCCCGAAACCAATAGTCAATGGAAGTCTGCACAAAGCGCACGGACAAAAGGAACATGACCAGCGTGGGGACAAAGGAGAGGAGCATGAATACCCCCACCAGCTTGGCCCGGAGCCCAGAACCCAGGACTCGGCGGCGGCGCTCGAGAAGCAGCTTCACCACATTGCGGCCCACGACGAAGAGGACCACAATGAGGAGGATCAGATTGATATTGAAGAGGGCGAGAAAGAGATACGAATTGACCCCAAGAAAACGCAATTCCGCCCAGGCGAGGGCCACCACCAGGACAACGGCGGCAACCACCAAGGCCATCTCACGCCGCCGCTTGCTGCGCTCTTTGGAATCGAGACGCGATATTCGATGCGGACGACGGAATACGGCTGCCATAGGGATCAATAGTCGAAGGTCAGATCATAGCGCACGCGCGGGACCAAGTCCCAATCCAGAAAAAAGAGCGGGACCGTCAGCCACACCGGCATGTCCGAACGCACCACCCGAAAATCCACCTGAACGGTGTACTGCTGCTGGCGCAAGGAAGGATCGAAGGGGCCGAGCAAGAGATTCCGATGGCGCCACAGGCGCGGCAAGGCGCGCGCCAGTTCCCCACAGGCGAAGGCATGCGTCTGGTCGGCCTCGGTCATCACACACTCCTGGCGCACGGGATCGGCCTGCACGCGGGCCCGGTATTGGGCCCTGCCCACTTCCTGCCCCCACAGCCCCAGGCGCGTGCGACTGGCGGTGGCGTCCACCCGGATTTCCACGGCTTCCCCACGCTGCAAGAGGGTCAAAAGCGGCGCGGCCTCCACCACCTCCACATCAAATCCGAGGTGGAGTCCCTGGGCGTCTGCGGACACCCCAAGGTTCCGCAGTTCCAAGGGGGCAGCAACGGCTCCCATACAGGAGAACACACTCAGCGATGCGAGCAAGGCCACGATCAAAGGCATAGGGGAGGCTGCCTCGGGAAGAAGAGTTTCTTTTTGGGCCAAGGCCATGTATGGGCCAGGACCGGCACCCCAAGGTGATATGCCATGGTCTCTCTTTTGACAACCAAAGGCGAGGAGCGGAGTTCCCATGCGTTTCGACGAACATGCAAGCAAAGTCCTTCTGGAGCAGGTCGGCGTCCCCGTGCCTCCCGGTCTGCTCGCCCCAGAGCACGGTCCACTCACCGCCCCTTTTTCCTTGCCGTGGGTGCTCAAGGCCCAAGTCCTCACCGGCGGCCGCGGCAAGGCGGGCGGCGTGCGCATCGTCCAGAGCATGGAAGAGGCCGAAGCGGCGCGGAGCGCCATCCTGGGGCGCACCATCGGCGGCAAAAAGCCCACGGCCATCCGGGTGGAACCGTGCCTCAAGGTGGAACGGGAGATGTACCTCTCGCTCACAGTGCACCGGGCAAGCGCCCGGCTTCTCGCCACCGCGGGGCGCCACGGGGGGATCGAGGTGGAGTCCGCCCCCAAGGACTCCCTGCGCGTCGAACCTTTTTCCGCGGCCTTGGGGCTGGAAGAATACCAAATCCGCAACCTCTTTTTCCATCTGGACCTTCCCATAGCGCTGCTGCGCCCCTTTGCGGACCTCGTACGCGCCCTGGCCCGCCTCTTTCTCGAAGAACGGCTGCTGGTGCTGGAGATCAACCCTCTGGCCGTCACGGCCGAAGGAAAACTCGTCGCCCTGGACGCCAAGGTCGAAGCCGACGACCACCGCGTGATCCAATCCCCCCGGCTTGCAGCCCTCGTGGATCCCCGTCACGACGACCCCCTGGAGGTCCGGGCCAGACAAGCGGGTCTCAGCTTTCATACGCTCCAAGGCCGGATAGGGATGATGGTCAACGGCGCCGGCCTTGCCATGGCCACCATGGACATCCTCCACGCCCACGGTCTGCCGGCGGCCAATTTTCTCGATCTCGGAGGCGGGGCGGACGCCGCCGCCATGCGTCAGGCGCTGGATCTGCTCCTGGAAGACCCGAAGGTGGAGGCCGTCTGCGTCAACATCTTCGGCGGCATCCTCTCGTGCGCGGAGGTGGCCAAGGCCCTGGTGGGCGCGGTGGCAAGCAATCCTCCCGCCAAACCCGTGGTGGTGCGGCTTTCGGGAAACCGCGCCGAAGAGGGACTGCGCCTCCTGGATACCGCCCGCATCGCCAACGTCCACCCGGTAGAGACCTTGGACGCGGCCATGGAAAAGCTCCACACCCTCACCGGGGTCCGCGCTCCGGCCCACGCACATACGGATATACCGCCGGCCCCGACGCGACGCACACCACCTGCATCCCCCGCGCCCTTTCCCCTGGGCGCCGGCACCCGAGTGCTCGTCCAAGGCATCACCGGCAAACAGGGCCAGCTCCACACCCGACTCATGCAGGAATACGGCACGCAGGTGGTGGCTGGGGTGACGCCGGGCAAAGGCGGGACCACCGTTCTCGGCGTGCCGGTATACCATACCGTGGAAGCGGCCTGCGCCCGGCATGCCATCGACGCCTCCATCCTCTTCGTGCCCGCGCCCCTGGCCCCGGACGCCATACTCGAGGCCGCGGCCTGCGGCATCCCCTGGATCGTATGCATCACCGACGGCATCCCCCAGCAGGACATGCTGCGCGTGCTGGAAAAAACCCGCTCCCTGGGCTGCCGCATCATCGGGCCCAATTGCCCCGGACTCATCGTCCCTGGGGGCACCAAGATCGGCATCATGCCCGCCTCCATCTTCAGCCCCGGCCCCATCGCCGTGCTCTCACGCAGCGGCACCCTCACCTACGAGACCGTGGCCCGACTCTCCGCCGCGGGGTTGGGGCAAAAGGTCTGCATCGGCGTGGGCGGTGACCCCTTCGTGGGCTCCAGCTTTACCGACCTCGCCCCGCTTGTGGTGGCGGACCCGGACGTGCAGGCCCTCGTGGTCCTTGGCGAAATCGGCGGCAGCGCCGAAGAAGAACTGGGAGAATTCCTGAAGAAGGTCGGCATTGGCATTCCCCTGGTGGGTTTTGTCGCCGGCCGGACCGCACCCCGGGGCAAGCGTCTGGGACACGCCGGCGCCATCCTCGAAGACACCGACCCTGGCCCGGAAGCGAAGATCCTTCGTATGCAACAGCGGGGCTACACCATGGCTCCCACCCTGGACCACATCCCCCAGCTGGTCGCCAGCCTGCTTACCGCCCCTTGACCCAAGGCCAAGACCACGGCACAGGCCGCGCCCCCAAACGACGCTTCGGGAGGAGAATCCATGCGTATCCTCATCATCGGCGCTGGCGAGGTGGGATTCCAAACCGCCCAGCGCCTGGCCCAGGAAGACAAAGAAGTCGTGGTGGTGGACACCAACCCCGCGGCGCTCAAGCGCTGCGCGGAGCTCTTGGATGTCCAAGCCATGGAGGGCTCCGGCAGTGACCCACACGTGCTGATGCAAGCCGGAGTGCGTGACTCCCAGGTGCTTCTTGCAGTCACCGACAGCGACGAGACCAATCTCATCGCCTGCATGTTCGCCCACAGCCTATCCCCAGGAATCCGCAAACTGGCCCGCATCCGCAACGACACCTACACCTCCTTTGCACCGGATTTCCTCCAGCGCACCCTGGGGCTCGACACCGTGGTCAATCCGGACGAAGAGGCCGTGCGTGCCATCGAGCGCCTCATGGCGGTGCCGGACGCAGAAGACGTCCTGGAATTCGCCGGCGGCCGTCTCAAGGTGGTGGGGCTTCGACTCCGGGCTGAGGCCGCGGTCACCGGACAGAACCTCGCCGAGCTGCGTCAACATCCCGCCACCGCCCCATTGGTGGTGGCGGCCATTTTTCGGGAAGAGCGCCTCATCGTGCCCTCCGGGGAAGACACCCTCCAGCCCGGAGACCTCGTCTACCTCGTGTGCCGGAGCACCGACCTTGCCCCCACCTTGAAAATTTTCGGCTACCGAAGCCAACCTCCGGCATCGGCGCTCATCGTGGGCGGCGGCGACATCGGCCTGCGCCTGGCCCAACGCCTGGAATCCACTGCCATGCATGTCCGCCTGGTGGAGCGTGATCCCGTCCGCTGCGAACATCTTTCGTCAGTCCTGCACCGCACCGTCATCCTCCACGGCGACGGCACGGACCAAGAGCTCCTCCAGGAAGAAAACGTGGGCGAGCTCGATCTGGTGGTGACCCTTACCGGCGATGAAGAAACCAATATCCTCTGCTCGCTTCTGGCCCGGCGCCTGGGGGCGGGTATGGTCATCACCCGCATCAGTAAATTCGCGTACATGCCCATTGTCCAGGCCATCGGCCTGGGCCATGTGGTCAATCCGAGGCTGGCCGCCATCGACTCCGTGCTGCGCCACATGCGCCAAAGCAAGATCTTCTCCCTCTCCTCCCTCAAGACCGAAGACGTCGAGGTCCAGGAAATCGAGGTGGAAGACGGCGCGCCCGTGACGACCACGGCCCTGCGCCATCTGCTGCTTCCCCGAGGCGTCCTCGTACTCGCGGTACTGCGCGGAAAAGAGGCCATCATTCCCCAGGGAGACACCGTGATCCGGCCTGGAGACCATGCCGTGGTACTGTGCCGGCGGAACCGGATCGCAGCCATGGAAGCGGCCTTTGGCGCAGCGGGGCAGCGGCCATGATCCGCCTCAGTATCGTCTGCCGGATTTTGGGGGCGCTCATCCTCTGTGTGGGCGCGTCCATGCTCCCTGCCGCTGTCCTGGGGGCCGTGGAGGACGACGCCGGCGCAAAGGCCCTCTTCACCGCCATGGCCGTGGCAGCACTCAGCGGTGGCGGGCTCTTTATTCCATGGCGTACGGCGCGGCCCACGAACATCTCCCACCGCGAAGGCATGCTCATCGTCACCTTGGGCTGGGTGGTCGTTGCCGCCCTCGGGGCCTTCCCGTTATGGCATGGTACGCAGCTTTCCTTCACGGATGCCTATTTCGAATCCATGTCCGGATTCACCACCACGGGCTCCTCCATCCTCACCGACATCGAAGCCCTGCCGCGCAGTCTGCTGTTATGGCGCAGCACCACCCATTGGCTGGGCGGCATGGGGATCATCGTGCTGTCGCTCGCCATCCTCCCCTTTCTCGGGGTGGGCGGCATGCAGCTCTACAAGGCCGAAGTGCCCTCCCCGGTGCCCGACAAACTCCAACCCCGTATCCGGGACACCGCCGCAAGCCTCTGGAAAGTGTACGTAGCCTTGAGTGGCATCGAAATCCTCCTTCTCATGCTCTGCGGCATGGAAGGCTTCGACGCCGTGTGCCACACCTTCGGCACCCTGGCCACAGGCGGCTTTTCCACCAAGAACACCTCGGTGGCCTACTACGCGAGCCCTGCCATCGACGCAGTCATCACGGTCTTCATGCTCGCCTCGGGGATCAACTTCGCCCTCTACTTCCAAGCCATCCAGGGGCGCCCCTTGGCCCTATGGCGCGACCCGGAGTGCCGCTGCTTTCTGGGTATCGTCGCCCTGCTTACCGCCATGTGCACCTGGGATATCTGGACAAGCGTGTACCCGTCCCTCCTGGAGAGTCTGCGCTACGCCGCATTTCAGGTAGTCTCCATCATCACCACTACCGGATTTGCCACCGCGGATTTCGAGTCCTGGCCGCCCCTTTCCCAAACCCTGCTCGTCCTGTGCATGTTTTTCGGCGCCTCCACCGGCAGCACCGGCGGCGGCATCAAGACCATGCGCCTCATACTCCTGGCCAAGCAAAGTCTGCGGGAGCTCTTCCGCCTCATCCACCCGCGCAGCGTGGCGCAGATCAAGCTCGGCGGCAAACCCGTACCCGCGGACGTGCAGGCCAGTGTCTGGGGATTTTTCACCCTCTATGCGCTGGTATTCGTGACCGCCAGCACCCTTCTTGCCTGTATGGGTCAGGATTTGGCCACGGCTTTCACCGCAGTGGCGGCCACTCTGGGCAACATCGGCCCAGGCCTTGGCACCGTGGGGCCGGCAGAGAACTTCGCCCACCTGCCCACGGCCGCCAAGTGGCTGCTTTCCCTGTGTATGCTCCTGGGACGCCTGGAGATCTATACGGTCCTCGTGCTCCTCGTCCCCGAGTTTTGGCGCCATTAGGGAGGGCTCCATGAGCCATGCGTCCTCCTGTCACGCCCCGCCGCACCGCACTGCGCCCCACAGCGGACCACGCATCCTCTTTTTTTCCGGCGGGACAGCCCTGCGGGAGATAAGCCGCGCCCTCACCGCGTGGACCCACAACTCCATCCACCTCATCACTCCCTTCGATTCCGGGGGCAGTTCCGCGGTGCTGCGTCGTGCCTTCGGCATGCCTGCGGTGGGTGACCTGCGCAACCGCCTCCTCGCTCTAGCGGACCCCGATCACCCCTGTGCAGCGGCCACCGCCCAGCTTTTGGCCTTCCGCCTGCCGCACGACGCCCCAGCCCACGAACTGCATGCCACGCTCCGCGCCCTGGCCGAAGGAAGCCACCCCCGTATCCGCCAGGTCCCCGAGCCCGCACGCACCGTCCTCTGCCAGCACCTGCGTTCCTTTGCCGAGCGCATCGACGCCCGTTTCGATCTCAGACGGGCGAGCATCGGCAACCTCGTCCTCGCCGCCGGATACCTCGACGCCGGCCGAGACATGGACCCCATCGTCACCCAATGCGCCGGGCTCCTCCGCGCTCAAGGACACGTACGGCTCACGGCCAACGCCAACGCCCATCTGCGCGCCCGTCTCCGGGATGGTCAGGTCGTCATCGGCCAACACCGGCTGACCGGCAAGGAGGCGCCGCCGCTGGAGGTCCCCATCGCGCATCTCGACCTCGTGGATGCAAGCGGCCGCCCCGCAACCATAGCCATCGACGACCAGGGAGCGCGCTGCATCCACAGCGCAGACCTCATCTGCTACCCGGTGGGGAGCTTTTTTACCTCCGTCATCGCCAATCTCCTCCCCCAGGGTGTGGCCGAAGCCATCGCCGCAGCCCATTGCCCCAAGATCTTCATCCCTAATCCCCTGCCGGATCCAGAAACCAGCCGCATCACCTTGGCCGACCAATTACGCCTGCTCATCCGTTCCGCCTGCCCTCCGCACATCCCAGCGCAGCACGCCCTCAACGCCGTCCTCCTCGACCCCGCCGTCGCGTATCCCGGCCGCGCCGAGGCCGTCTCCTATGCCCGCTCGCTGCGCGTGGAGGTGCTGGGCATCCCCTTCACCGCCCCCGACGGCCGCGCCGATCCGCAGAAGTTGTGCCGCATCCTCGTGTCCCTCGCCCAGGAGGGACGCACGACGACGCGCTGTATTGCCGCGAACGTCGCTCACTAGCGCGCTCCAGGGGCCCAAACGACGACTCAGGAAGACAAAAAACCGCCGTCCCCAGCAGGAAGAAAGCCCAGGGGATGGCCTCTGGCAAGCGTCTGCCCCCAACACTTCGCTGGGGCGCTCTTGGGAAAAACGGGGAAACGAAACCGCCGCCTGAGGCATGCGCCTTCAGTCGGTCCTATCAGAAACCGCCATGACCACCCATCCGGCCCACGACTCGGTGTGCAGATCCGCCGCCTGCAGGCGCTCCTGCACCAGGGCGGCCCGCTTGCGCGCCACCACGGCCACACTGCCCGGAGCAAGTGGCCCCAGGGCGTTGGCCGAGACCCGCTGCACCGGAATGCCGGCAGCATTGGCGTAGGCCTGCAAACCGTAGAGTTTGTTTTCCTCCACGAGCAGCACCTTCTGGGGCGCAAAGGACTGCACCACGCTGAAAAGCTGGCGCATGTTGGGGGTGAGCGGCACATATGTCAGCACGAGACGGCCGGCGAGGGTAACGATCAGCACGCCTGCCAGCATCCCGGCCACAGCCCTCCCGGACAGCGGCACGTGTGTCAGGGTGCCGGCCAGCATCACGGCCAAAGGGATGGAAAGGGGCAGGACATAGAGCGGCAAGCGGCTCTTGGCCACAAAGAAGATCACGAGGGGGACGAGCACCCACAAGACCCAAAAATCCCGGTCGGACCGCGCCCCCTGCCGCCACCATTGCCGCACAGGAACACGGGTGAGCGCCATCCACGGCAACGGTCCTGCGGCCAGAAGCGGCAGGTAGAGGACAAAAGGCTTCCACCACTGGGGATTCCGGTGGAAGGTGTCCGAGGTAAGACGCGCCACCACTTCCTGCCCCAGCCAATAGGAGACCAACTCCGGATGCCGCAGGGCCTCGAAAACGTACCAGCCGAGCCCCGCCACCGCAAAAAGGCCGAGCCCCGCCGCAGTGACCACAGGCCGATGACGGCGGCGCCACCAATGCCACGGGAGGATGGCCGCAAGCGGCACCAGGGCCGGCGGCCCCTTGGTGAGAAAGGCCAGGCCCCAGAAAAGCCCCATGCCGGCAAGCCAGATGCGCGGTCGAGGCTGCTGCAGGCTCGCCAGATAGCAGGCCACAGCCAAGGTCTCCCACAAGGTGAGCAAGAGGTCCGTGGAAAGAAAAGTCACGCCGAGCACCGGCAAGAGCGAGGTCAAAGTCGCCGCCACCGCCCACCACGCACACCGAGCGTCCCCCCATTGACGGGCAAGGAGCGCCACGGCCCCCACAAGGGCCAAAAACACCACGGCCTGGGCCAGGCGTGCGCCCTCCTCCACCTGGCCCACGGCGGCCATGCCCGCGGCCAGCACCCAATAGGTGAGCGGCGGTTTGGTCCAGTGCGGCCTGCCGTCCAAGGTGGGCTCCAGCCACTGGCCGCTTTGCAGCATCTCCTGGGCGCACAGGACGTAGCGGCCTTCAGTGGTCTCCAAGAGCCCGCGGGAGAGGTTCGCGCCCAAGGCCACGATCACCGCCACCGCGGCCAAGGCCAGCCAGGCGGCCACCGGGTGCTGCGCGAGCCACGGCTGCGCGGCGGCAGGGGTGTCGCTCCAAGGCTTCGGCGTCACGGGTGCAGCCACCGGGGAAGCACCAAGACGATTTCCGGCCACACGGTGATGAGCACGATCCCCGCCAGCACCGCCGCCAAAAACGGCACGATACCGCGGAAGATGGCCTCCAGGGTGATGAGCTCGCGCATGCCGGTGATGGCTCCATAGACGACGTACACGTTGATGCCCACCGGCGGGGTGATGACTCCCATCTCGGTCACCAGGACAATGAGCACCCCAAACCAGATGGGGTCATATCCCAAGCCCGTGATCACGGGGTAGAACACCGGGATGGTGAGCATGACCAGGGCAAGGGAATCCATGAAGCAGCCGCCCACGAAATACACCGCCACAATGACCGCAAGGATCAGCACCGGCGGCAGGGCAAGGCCGCCAATCCAGCCCGCCACATCGAAGGGGATGCGGGTGACCGCCAAAAACTTGCCGAACACCGTGGCGCCGGCCACCAAAAAGAGCACCATGGCGGAGGTGCGCAGAGTCTCGTGCACGGACTTCACGATCAAGGCCCAGGAGAGCTGCCCTTGGACGAGTCCCAGCACGAGCACCGCAAAGGCGCCTACGGCCGCAGCCTCGGTGGGCGTGAACCAACCGCGGAAAAGCCCGGTCATGACCACGCCAAAGACCACCACGATGTCCACGAGCCCCCCGAGGGAGCGCAGCCGCTCGGCCCAGGAAGAGCGCTCTCCAGGCGGGCCCAGAGAGGGGTCGCGCCAGCACACCCAAGCGATGGCCACGAGGAAAAGCAGCGTGATGAGAAGGGCCGGCAAGATTCCGGCCACGAAGAGCGCGCCGATGGACTGCTGGGTGAGCACGCCGTAGACGATCAGAACCACGCTCGGCGGCATGATCATGCCGAGCCCGCCGCCCGCCGCCACCGCACCGGCGGACAGACGGTTGCGGTAGCCGAAGCGCTTCATCTCCGGGAAGGCCACCGTGGCCATGGTGGCCGCCGTGGCCGGACTCGATCCGCACACCGCGCCAAAAGCGGTGCAGGAGACCACCGTGGCCATGGCCAGTCCGCCGTGGACGTGTCCCAAAAAGCGGTACGCGCAGGCAAAAAGACGCCGGCTGATCCCGGCGTTGAAGGCAAGTTGCCCCATGAGCACGAAAAGCGGCACCGTGGAGAGATCGTACGAAGCAAAGGTCGTGTAGAGACTGCGGGCAAGCATACCGAGGCTTGCCGAGGGCGAGATGAGCACCGCAAAGCCTGCGGTCCCCACCAGGGTCATGGCAAAGGCCACGGGCATACGCGTGGCAAAGAGCACGAGCATCACCACGATGCCCACACATCCCGTCCATGCCGGGGTCATGCATCCCTCCTGCGCAGCCAGTGGATGAACTCGGCGACCATGAGGAGCGCGGTCACCGCAAGGCCTGCGGCAAGCAGCCCCACCACAGCGCCTTCCGGCCAGCCCAGGTTGAGCGAGACCTCACTGGATCGGCACTTGGCCACGGCATAGGCCCCCACCGCCCAAGCCATGGCCAGCCAGAGTCCCAACGAACCGAGATCACGGACAAATTTCAGGCGCCGCTGCCAGCGCGGCGACAGGCGCCGCACCACGAGCTCCACCCCGATATGCGCCCGGTGCTCCTGGCAATAGGGGAGACTCGCCGCCACCACGGCCACACACAGAAAGGCCACCATCTCTTCCGCACCAAAGAGCGGCACGCCGACAAGCCGCCCCACCACGCTCACCACGGTGACAGCCATCATGAGGAGCACCGCGGCCGTGGCCACAGCGCGAGTCAGGCGGACCACCATCTCCTGCACTTTCTGCATCCCCTCGAATTCCCCTCACGCACATGCGGCAGAGGAAGTCCCCTGCCGCATGGTTTTGTCTGCTCTCGTCAGCGTTCAGGCCGCCGGCGCACACGTTTCAGCGCAGCCGCTCCTGCACGAAAGACACCAGCCCCGCGCCGTCGAGACCCGCCTTCTGACAGGCTTCGATGTATTGGGCAAGCACCGGCTCCATGGCCGCCCGCCACCGCCCTTCTTCTTCCGCGCTCAGGGTGATGATCTTTTTGCCTTTTTCCAAAAAGAACTTCCGGCCTTCCCGGTCGCTTTCGTCCCAGGCCGCGCCATGCTTGGCGGCCCATTCCTGGCAGAGGGCGGTGATGGTGCGCTGGTGCTCGACAGGGATGCGGTCCCAGGCGGCCTTGTTCATGGCCACGAAGAAGACCGTGGTGTAGGCCGTGGCCCGGGTGTCGATCATGAAATCCACCACCTCGGCCATCTTCCAGCCCTTGTTGGTCTCCACGGGATACATGCTCCCGTCCACCACCCGCTTTTGCAGGGCCTGATAGGCGTCGTTCATGGGCATGGCCACCGGACTTGCGCCCAAGGCCGCCACCACGGCGGCACTGGAGCCCGTGGCACGGATCTTGAGGCCGGAGACGTCCTCCAAGCGGGTCACGGGCTTGGCCACGGTATGGAGAATCCCCGGGCCATGGGCGTGCAGGTACAGCACATGGACATCGTTCACTTCCTTGGGCGCAAAGCGGGCCAAGGCCTCATTGGCGACGCGGGTGGCCAAGGCCCCGGTGGGGTAGCCCAAGGGCAAATCCAGCCCCGAGAGCAACGGGAAACGCCCCTTGGTATAGGCGAACGCGGACATGGCGATATCCGAAATCCCTTCCACCACGCCGTCATAGGCGTTTTGCGGCTTGGTCAGCGTGCCGCCGGGGTAGTAGTCGATGACTACGGCGCCGCCGGTGCGTCGCGCCACTTCCTGACACCACTCTTCCGCCAGCTTGGACTGCACATGGGTGGGGGGGAAAAAATTGCTGTAGGTCAACCGGATGGGCTCCGCCCATGCCGAAGCTGCGGCGCTTACCGCCAGCAGCAGAAAAACGATCCGCGCCATCATGATTCCTCCGAAGAAATAGCTTCCGGCCCCATGACCGGACGGTTTGGGGAAGCCTCTGCCTCAGGGCAAAGGGTGCGGGACGCCGCACATTCCAAGGCCAACTTCCGGGCGACCCGACAAAAATCCTCCCAATGGAGTACGCCGGTGCCCATGAGTTCATGAATCACAAAACCTTCGAACAACGCCGTGTTGAGGGCGCCCATGGCCTGACCATCGCACCCCGGCGGCAGAAACGGACCCACGAGCGCGGCAAAGATTTCGTTGGAGAGGCGGTAGTGCGCCTCCGAGAGACGGGCGCGCAGCTCAGGCTTGCGCGCCGCATAGATGGTGAACTCCAAAAACACCAAAGACCAGCCGCGATCCTGGTGGATGCGGGCGAGAAAATCGAGGACGCCGTCCATCACCTCGGCAAGGCTGCGGGGCTCACGCACCCGCGCGTCGCGCATGGCGCGGTACTGCCGCATCTTGCTGGCGATGATCTCCAGCATGAGTTCGTCCTTGCTCGCCCAGTAGCGGTAGAAATTACCCTTGGCATAGCCTGCGGCCTCGGTGATCTCCTGCACCGTAGTGGCGAGATAGCCCTTCTCCACAAAGAGCCGCTCCGCAGCCTCCAAAAGCTCCTGCTGGGTCTGGGCGGATTTTTCCTGCTGCCGTCGTGCCATGACGCCTCGTCAAAAAATGACCATCGGTCAAAAGATGACCCGCGTTACCGTGCGGTCCCCAAAGCTGTCAAACACAAAAATCACGCGCCTGGGGCACGCCGTGCGAGGCGTACTACGCGTCGGCGGCAAGGAGGCGCTGGAGTTCCTCGATGGCCCGCTGCGCCACGCGTCGGCCCTCGGCAATGGCCTCGGAGGCGCGATGGAACTCCAACAGCCCCAAATGCCCAAGCCTGGGGGCGAGCAGGACCTCCGGCGGGTCCCCCGCCATGCGGCTGCGGGTGATGCGGTCCTGGATGATGTTGACGCTGGCGGCCACGGCCTCGAAAAGGCTCGGCGGGTCGTCCGCGGCCATGCCGGGAAAGACGCTTTTGGCGTACTCGGTGATCCACGCCGGAAAGCG
>DPEO01000135.1:0-26078 GCA_003530935.1 Desulfomicrobiaceae bacterium
GTGTGCCGCTCCACCCCTGACGCCTTTGTAGTCCTGGACTGGACGTTCTCCAATTATGGGGCCTTGCTCGATGGCGTTCATGCCCAGATCTTTTTTTCGTCCTTGCGGCTGTCCGCGGCAGTGACGGTATGCTGTCTGATCCTTGCCTATCCCTTTGCCTCGGCGATGGCCCGGGCGACGCCCCCGGTGCGTCGGATTATGCTCCTTCTGGTGGTCATCCCTTTTTGGACCAATTCGCTGGTGCGCACCTATGCCATGACCGTACTCCTCAATGCCAACGGCTTGGTGAATCGGGTGCTTTTGGCCTTGGGCCTCGTGGATGCGCCGCTGACACTGCTCTATACCAGCGGGGCGGTGGTGGCAGGGCTGGTGTATACCTTGTTGCCGTTTATGATTCTTCCTCTGTACGCCGCTTTGGATCGCCTGGACCCCCGCTTTGAGGAGGCGGCCCGGGATTTAGGTGCCGGACGGTGGCGGGTGCTGTGGCACGTGAAGATCCCCTTGGTGCTGCCGGGTATCATCACGGGCTGTATGCTCGTGTTCTTGCCAGGGCTGGGCATGTTCTACGTGGCGGACGTGCTCGGCGGGGCCAAGGCCATGCTGGTGGGCAACTTCATCCGCGATCAGTTCTTGCTTACGCGCCAATGGCCGCTGGGGGCGGCCGCCAGTACGCTTCTGACTGGCATCATGGTGGTATTCCTTTTGGTCTATTGGTGGAGCCAGCACCGCATCCATGAAGGAGAAGTGAGCTCATGAAGACGCTGCGTCGCATCTATGTGTCCATGGTGCTCGCCTTTTTGTACATTCCGCTGGCGGTCATGGTGGTGTATTCCTTCAATGCCTCCCGCTACTCCATGGTATGGAAAGGGTTTTCCCTGCAGTGGTATGCAAAACTTTGGGAAAACAGCGCCCTCATGACCGCGGCGTTGAATTCCCTTGTGGTTGCCATAGGAAGCGCAACGATTTCTACACTGCTTGGAACCATGATGGCTTTTGCGCTCACTCGCTGGCGCTTTCCTTCCCGCAAGGTCATTGGAGCGACTTTGTTTGTCATGATGATGTCGCCGGATATCGTCATCGGTATTTCCTTGCTGGTGCTTTTTATACTGGCAGGGTTGCCTTTGGGGTTCGGCACATTGATTTTGGCGCATGTGACGCTGTGCGTGCCTTTTGTCGCCATCGTGGTGCAGGGGAAACTCCACGGCTTCGACCCCCATCTCATCGAGGCGGCCAGAGATTTGGGGGCCGGGGATTTTGCCGTATTCCGCCATGTGGTGGTGCCTTTGGTGGCTCCAGCGGTGCTCGCCGGATGGTTTTTGAGCTTTACCTTGTCGCTGGATGACGTGGTCATCAGCTTTTTTACCACAGGGCCCACCTTCGAAGTGCTGCCGCTACGTATCTATTCCATGGTGCGTCTGGGCTTCAAACCTGAGATCAATGCCCTGTGCACGGTCATGATTGGGGTTACGACGCTTGCCGTCGGCATCGCTCACCGTTTTTTCAAGGAGAACTCATGATGTACCGCTGGATTGCCGTAATGTGCCTTGTGTTGGCGCATTCTTCTGCCATGGCGGCGGAAGACCTGTATGTGTACAATTGGTCCGAGTACATGCCGGAAAGTATTTTGCAGGATTTTGAAAAAGAGACTGGCATTCAGGTGCACATGTCCACCTATGACAGCAACGAAGCCATGTATGCCAAGGTGAAGGTGCTCGACGCCAAGGGCTATGACATTGTCGTACCGTCTACGGATTATGTGGCGCGGATGATTCGGGAAGGTTTATTGCAAAAGATCGACAAGCAGAAACTGCCCAACCTCAAAAATATCGATCCCCGTCTTTTGGGCCGGCCCTTCGATCCAGAAAACGATTACAGTATTCCCTATATGTGGGGATCAACGGCTATTGCGATCAATACCAGCGATCCTGTAGCCGCGCAGGTGCGCCGTGTCGCGGACCTGTGGAAACCCGAACTTCGGGGCAAGCTCCTGTTGCCCAACGATATGCGTGGGGTCATCGGCCTTGCCCTCAAGCGTATGGGGCGCTCCCTCAATGAGCGCGACACTGCAGTGGTGGAGCAGGCATGCGCCATGCTCCCGGACTTGGTGCGCAATGTGCGGGTCTTCGACTCTGATTCCCCCAAACAGGCCTTGCTCAATGGCGAGGTGAGTGTGGCGGTGCTCTGGAACGGCGAGGCCTATATTGCGTCGCAGGAAAATCCCGCCATTGAGTATGTCTACCCGCAAGAAGGCTACAGCTTGTGGATCGATAACATGTGCATTCCCAAGAACGCACGCAATGTGGACGCCGCCCACCGTTTTATGGACTACATCCTGCGGCCTGACGTGGCGGCGCGGATCGCCGAAGAGTTTACCTATTCTTCGCCCAATGTCCCGGGACGCGCGCTTTTGGATGCCGATATCCAAAAAAGCCCCATCGTGTATCCTTCGGACGAGGTCCTTTCCCGCGGCGAATTTGAAACCGATTTGGGTCCTGCGGTCACTGCCTACGAGCAGTGCTGGATGCGGGTGAAGACCCAATAGAGGATGCTTGGTCCGTGGCAGAGGCGCCGTGGCCGCCTTTGATAGCAATGTGGCCGTGGGAGAGATCCCGCGGCCACATTGTTGGGGCATGCACTTTGAGGACAACACCTAGCAGCAGCCGCACTGTTCTTCGCCGGTGCGCTGGTCCGTAAAGGGCATGGATTTGCCGCAGCCCGCAAAGATCCCGTAGTGGCGCGTAAAATCGCCGATGAAGGTGAAGTGCGGCGCGAGTCGGCTTGCCTGCAGGATACGCCAGGTATTGCCGCATACGGGAAAGACCTTGCCCGTAGGGATATGGTGGTGCTTGTCGAGGACCAACACATCGGGATGGTTGGGGATGGTCCCGTGGTAGACGACGGCCTGGCCGTAGTCTTCGCAGTCGTTTTCCAGACCCGGGACATTGAAGAGGCGGTAGGTTGCGGAAAAGAAGCGGACCGCCGCCCCCACGCATGCCGCCACCTCCGGTTCCGTGATGGTGATCGGCCGATCTTCCACCAGGCGTGGGTCCGGGAAGCCCGCGGCTTGGGCCATGCGGAGAAAGTCGTTCCAATAGAGGGCTCCGCCCAGGCATTCGCCGTAGAGGACGGGGTCGGTGCGGATGGACTCCGGCACGCGCCGGTCGGCGTACACGTCGGAAAAATAGAACTCGCCGCCTTCCTTGAGCAAGCGTTTGACCCCGGCAAGGACTGCGGGCTTGTCGCAAGAGAGGTTGACCACGCAATTGGAGACGATCACATCGAAGCTGCCGGGCTCAAGGCCGAGATCGTCCAGATTTTCAATGTAGCCTTTGAGGAAGCGCACGTTGGCAAAACCGAAGCGCTCGGCATGCCAATGGCGGTGGGCTTCGGCCACGGCCAGCTGTTCATCCGTCATGTCCACGCCAATGACCTCGCCTTGGGGCCCCACCAATTGGGCGAGGAGGTAGACGTCGCGGCCCGCACCGCAGCCGAGATCGAGCACACGGCAGCCCTCCACAAGCGGTGGGCAGGTGAGACCGCAGCCGTAGTAGCGCTCCAGAACTTTGGGATGGATATGGGTGAGAAGCGGCTTGAGCCACTCGGGCAGTTGGCTCGGAGCGCAGCAGGCTTGGGTTTTGAGGTCTTGAGTCCGTTGGACGTGCTTGCCGTAGTAGTTTTGGACGAATTCATGCATACTGGAGTGACTCCTGAGGCTGATGGGAATGCGGGAAGCGACATGCGTGGTCGCTGACGGATAGGCGCCAATGAGGTGGAATCCAACACAAATCTTTGGGTTCGTCGATATCGGGGAGCGCGGGGAATTCGGCCCAGCGCCAGCCCAAGGCGGCCATGCGCCGTCGAGTCCGCATGGCCACCGCATCGGTGCTCCAAGGGATGCGGCGAAAGACCAGGGGGTGGAAACGCCGCAGGCCGAGGAGCACGTATCCGCCGTCCGTGCTGGGGATCATCAGGGCGTCGTGACCGGCGAGTTCCTGGGCTGCGCGGCGCAGGGTGGCGGCATCCAGCGCCGGGCAATCGGTGCCGAGCAGGATCGGCGCTTCCCCCTGCGCATGGATGCGGGCTGCTGCCCGCAAGAGCCGCGCTCCCAGGTCACCGCTCCCTTGGTCGCTCCATGCAAGCTGCTGGCGAAGTTCCGCAGGCAGGGCCTGCCGCCAAGCCGGGTGCTCGGGCGCGGGAGTGGCGCACAGCTCCACAGGGGCGACGGAGCTCGCAAGGGCGGCCTGCACGGCGCGCCGCAGCATACGGGCCGCCAGGTGTGCGGCGCCTTCCGGACCCAGGGCGGGGATGAGTCGTGTCTTGGCCTGTCCAGGCAGGGGGGCTTTGGCAAAGATGATCAGGCGCGGTGTCATCGGTAGGCCTTGGCAAGGGCTTCGGGGTTTGCACCGAGGAAGTAGCGCAGGCGCAGCGTCCACATGAGGAGGATGGTGCGCCAGACCCCCCGCGTTTCCCATCGCCGTCCCGATGTCGTGACCGCCGCCCGGAGGCATGCCGGGGGCGAGAGGCGCTTCAGGTGCATGGAGAGTTCGATGTCTTCCATGAGCGGCTGATTGGGGTAGCATCCCACCTGGAAGAATGCCTCACGGGTGACGAAGATGCCTTGATCGCCGGTGGCGATGCCGGTGATGCGTGAACGGAGATTCATGAGGCGGGCGATGAGCGGAAACCACGGGCTTTGGCCTTGGATGGTGACGTCGAACCGCCCCCAGACGTGGCGGCCGCGGGCGAGGGCGTGGCGGATATCCTGGAGCGCCGTGGCCGGAAGCCGGGTGTCGGCGTGGAGGAAAAGCAGCACGTCGCCGGTGGCGTGCATGGCCCCGGCGTTCATCTGGGACGCCCGTCCCCGGGGGGCGCCAAGGGCGGCGAATCCGGCGGCGCGTGCAAGCTGGAGGCTGGTGTCGTCGCTTCCCCCATCCACCAGGAGCACTTCCGCTCCCTGCCGGACAAACTGCGAGAGGTGGGAGAGCAGCCCGGGAAGGATGGGTGCTTCATTGAGCATGGGCACGATGATGGAGATCTGCATGGGCTAGCCTCGCATCCATTGGTGATAGCGCTCCACCCAGGCCAGAAGGCGTTCTGGGGCATGGGCGAGCTTCCACTGGCCGGCCAGATTTTTGTTGGCCTCCACCCAACTGGGGTACGCGTGGATGGTGCCGAGAATTTTGGAGAGCCCCAGGCCGTGCTTCATGGCGAGCACGAACTCCGCCAGCATCTCGCCGGCATGGGGGCTTACGATGGTGGCCCCAAGAATGCGGTCCTTGCCGGGCACGGTGAGTACCTTGAGGAAGCCTTCCGTGGTGCCTTCGGTGATGGCGCGGTCGAGCTCTGTCAGACTGTACCGAGTCACTTCGTAGGCAATGCCCTGCTTTCGGGCCTCACGTTCATTGATCCCCACCCGCGCCACCTCCGGGTCCACGAAGGTGACCCAGGGGATGACGGAGAAGTCCACTGCAAAGCGCTTGATGGTGCCAAAGAGTGCGTTGACCGCCGCGTACCACGCCTGATGTCCGGCGCTGTGGGTGAATTGGTAGGGGCCGGCGGCGTCGCCTGCGGCAAAGATATTGGGATAGATGGTCTCCAAATAGACGTTGGTGTCAATGGTGCGATGGGTGGGAATACCCAAGGTTTCGAGACCGTAGCCTTCAAGGCGCGCCGTGCGGCCGACGGCCACGAGGAGCGCGTCGAAAGGAATGGAGCGCGGCGCGCTGTCCGGAGGCCCTTGGACCACCAGCGTCTTTCGGTCACCACGTTTTTCGCAGCGAAGCGACGTGTGTCCCAGAAGGACCGTGACCCCGTCGGCTTCCAAGCGTTTTTGGACGAAGTCCGCTACGTCGTCGTCTTCGCGGGGCATCAGCCGGCTGCGGACCACCTGCGTGACATCGCTTCCCAGCCGGGCGAAGGCTTGGGAGAGCTCGCAGCCGATGGGGCCGCCGCCCAGCACCACGAGGCGTCGGGGAGGCTCGGTGCATTGGGCGAGAAAATCCCAGAGGGTTTCCGAGGTGAGGTATCCCGTCTCCTCGAGACCTGGCAGCGGGGGCACGAGCGGTTCTGCCCCGGTGGCCAGCACGATGCTGCGGGCGTGAGGCGTTCCTGCGCGCCGTCGGCGGCGGTGATCTCCACGGTCCACGGATCAAGAAGCCGTGCATGGCCCAGACGCACGTCCACGCCCAGGGCGGTGTAGCGTTCCACGCTGTCATGGGGGGCCACGCGCTCAATGGCGGTGCGGATGTGCTCCACCACGGTAGGGAAATGGATGCGGGGCTCACGGCATGCAATGCCCAACCGGTCTGCGTGGCGGATGCGGTGCGCCAGGTTGGCCGCCGCGATGAGGGCCTTGCTGGGCACGCACCCGTGGTTCAGGCAATCGCCGCCCATGGATCGGCGCTCCACGAGAGTGACCGTGGCCTTGGTGGCGGCGGCGATATAGGCGGTCACCAGTCCGGCGGCCCCGCCGCCGATGACGATGAGGTTGCGGTCGAAGCGTTTGGGCCGTGACCATGGCGCGTAGCGGTGCTTGCGTTGCACCCAGGTGACGGCGGTCTTGGCCAGCCATGGAAAGATCCCCAAAAGGGCAAAGGACGCCCAAAGCGGAGGAGAGAGGATGCCGGAGAGGCTCTGCAAGGAGGCGAGCTGGCGGCCTGCGTTGACGTAGACCATGGTCCCGGCGAGCATCCCCAGCTGGCTCACCCAATAGAAGGTCCAGGCGCGTATGGCCGTGAGTCCCATGGCGAGGTTGATGAGAAAGAACGGGAAGATGGGCACCATGCGCAGGGAGAAGAGGTAGAGCGCCCCGTCACGCTCGATGCCTGCGTCGATGACTTCCAGGCGTTCGGCAAAACGGCGTTGGACCGCCTCCCGGAGCAGGTAGCGCGCTGTGAGGAACGCGGCCAGCGCCCCGATGCTGGATGCAAACGAGACGATGAGCGTGCCCTTCCACAATCCAAACAAGGCCCCCGCCGCCAGGGTGAGCACTGTGGCCCCAGGCACGGAGAGTGCCGTGACCGTCACATAGAGGAGGAAGAACGCCGCTGTTGCCTGTACGGGATGCGCTGCCTGCCACGCTTGCCACTGGGCAAGTTCGGTCTGCAGGCGCTGCAGGCTCAAGAAATCGGGCCCGCCCAAGACAAAGAAGGCGGTGATCGCCGCGGCCAGCAGGACGAGGATCGCCCATCTGCCTCGGGTCATGGGGCTGCCTCCAGCAAGGCGCCGCCGCAACTGCTGCCTTGTCCTGCCGTGCATCCGAAGCAATGTTCCGCGACACCGACGGCGCGTCCTCTCCAGTCGTCGTCCAGCAGGGCGCGGAGATGGACGCGCGATGGGCTGCCGCCCAGGGGAATGCCGAGCTGCTGATTGAAGTCGCAATCATAGAGGAAGCCTTGCCAGTCCACGCTTACGAGCGTCCGGCACATGAGGGCTTCCAGGTTTTCTGGACGAAAATTTGCTTTGAGGAGGCAGAGATAGTCGCCCAGGGCGCCTTGGGCGGCAAGCCGGGAGGCAAAGCGGCCGATGGGCATGTTGGCCAGGGCAAAGAGGTGGTTGAACACGATGCCGTAGCGTTCTTTGAGCTCGCGCTGGTAATCGGCCTCTAAATCCACCTGGTTCGGAGGAAGACTTGGCCCGCCGGGGTTGTACACCAGATTGAGCACGAGCCCTGATGCAGGCGCTCCGTACCCCAAGGCGTTGAGCCGCTGGAGCGCGGCAATGCTTTTGGCAAAGGCGCCTTCTCCGCGCTGCTGATCGACGTTCTCTGCACAGTAGCAGGGCAGGGATGCGACGATTTCCACCGTATGCGCCGCCAAAAATTCCGGCAGATCTTCGTTTCCCGGCTCTAGGAGCACCGAGAGATTACAGCGGTCGATGATGCGCACCCCCAGCCGGCGTGCGGCCTCCACCAGGGCACGGAACCCTGGGTGCAGTTCTGGCGCGCCGCCGGTGATATCCAAAATGGAGATGCCGCGGGCGGCAAGGACCCTGGGGATCAGTTCCAGGGTGGCTGCGTCCATCATTTCCGTGCGGTGCGGTCCGGCATCCACATGGCAGTGGGCGCACGCCTGGTTGCAGCGGTAGCCGATATTGACTTGCAGCGTGGAGATCTCGTGGCGATGGATTTGAGGGAAGGTGATGTCGTGGGAAGGCGTAAGCATATGCATCGTCATGTCTCTTTGGCGTCTTTGGGGGTTTTACGCTGATTTTCCGTTCCCAGTGAATCGTTCGATGAAGCGTCGGTCAATCCAATCTTTCCATCGCCACGCCCACCTTCCTTCGAGGCTGACCCTTCCCCAGGAGACGATGGCGTAGCGATCGCCGCAGGCGAGAAGATAGAGGGAGCGGCGGCGCGGCGTATAGGTCGTCAGCGGGCGGCCGGAAAGGACGGCCATCAGGTTGCGGGCGAGCACGGGGCCGGCGCGCACGGCGTGCACTCCGGAGCGCGCAAGCGGCGCGTCCTCGCGGCTGCACACGTCCCCCGCAGCGAACACGTCCGGGTGGGAGACGCTGCGGTGGTAGGCGTCCACCAGGATGAACCCCTCGGTGTCCAGGAGCAGCCCGGAGGCCAGAAGCCACGACGGCGCCCCGGTTCCTGGAGCCGCCAATACCACATGGGCCTGGACGATCTCGCCGCTGGCGAGCTGGACCCCTTGGGGATGTCCTGCGGCGCGTTGGAGCTGCACCGTGACCCCGGCGCGCTGCAGTTGGCGTGCGGCCCGCTGCCGTACCCCAGGGGCGTGCCCAGGCAGTATGCCGGAAGATCCGGCCACGAGCCATACTTCGGCTCTTGCGCCCTGGATGCGGAAGGCGTGGGCCGCGGCCAGGGCGAGCTCCACGCCCGCCGCGCCAGCCCCGACGACCGCCAGCCGAAAGCCTGGGGTGCTCCGTGCGCGTTCCAAAACATGGGGCCACGCGGCCACAAAGCGCTCCAGGGGTTTGATGGGCAGCAGGCGGTCACCTGCAGCTGCCAAGGGGGTTGTTTTGGGAACGCCTCCGACATCGATGGAAGTCAGATCGTATTCCAGGCGGCGTCCGCCTTCCGTGGTGGCGCAGCGCTGGTGGGCGTCCAGGGCGCAGACGGCGTCTTCCACCAGGTGCACCTGGGCTTTCTCGCACCAGGGGCGAAGGTCGATGCGGCACTGTTCGGCGGCGTAATGTCCAGCCATCCAGCCCGGAAGCATGCCTGAATAGATCTGCCATACGCTCGGGGTGACGAGGATGGTTTCCAGCCCCGGAGGGCGGGCGCGGGCGAGGGCGCGGAGCACCGAAAGCTGCGCATGTCCGCCGCCGATCAGAAGAAGGCGCTGGTGCATTCGCCTTACCGCCGTGGTGGTTAGCGTTTGCCTCCGCCCAAAAGCCCTTGGATGGCGGAGGTCAAATCCGCAGGCAGCACCACGGTGCGTGAGCCTTGCTGTTCGGCCAGGGCGCGCAGGGCGTCCACGTAGCGCTGTCCCAAGAGGTAGTGGAGGGTGGTTTCCGCGGTGGCCGCGGCCTCGGCGATTTTGGCGATGGCGTTCTTGTCGCCTTCGGCGAGCACGATCTTGGCCTGGGCCTCGCGCTTGGAGGCTTCGAGCTTGCCTTCGGCCTGGAGGATGGCCGAAGCCTTTTCGCCTTCGGCGCGGGTGACCATGGCCCGCCGGGCCCGCTCGGCTGCGGCCTGCTCTTCCATGGCCTGCTGCATGGTGTCCGAGGGCTTGATGTCCTGGATTTCCACGGTCTTGAGTACGATCCCCCAGTCCGCGATGTCGTCGGAAATGGCGTTTTTGAGTTTGGTCTTGATCTGTTCCCGAGAGGAAAGGGCGTCGTCGAGGTCCATCTCGCCGACGATGGAACGCAGCGAGGTCTGCACCAAGGTCTGGATGGCGATACGGTAGTCTTCCACCCCGTAGACGGCCTTTTCCGGGGCGACGATATTGATGTAGGCCACGGCATTGGTGATGATGACGGCATTGTCCCGGGTGATGACGTCTTGGGAGGGAATGTCCAGGACGATGTCTTTGGTGGTCACTTTATAGGCCACCGTATCCATGTACGGGATGATGAGATTGAGCCCTGGGCCGAGGGTGGAGTGGTATTTGCCGAGGCGCTGCACCACGAATTTATATCCCTGCGGCACGATGCGCACACCCAAAAACAGGGTGACTCCCACAAGGGCAAGAATAAAGACGACGAGGACGAGTCCTGGATTCATAAGACCTCCGAGCTCGGTTTGCGGGACACCACCAAAGTGTTCCCGGTGATATCGACGACGGTCACCCGGTCTCCCAATTGCACGGGATCGGAGCAGCGCATGGGCCATTCGTCATCGCCCAAAAGCGGGGTGCTGAAGCGCACGCGGCCAAGGCCATCCGGACCAGGCACGGCCACCACTTGTCCGGTTTGGCCCAGGGCCCCTTCCCGAGAGATGCCGGCGGTAGTTTTGTCGCGCATGCGGGGTTTGAGCACCAAAAACCACAAGGCGCAGAAGACGCAAGATAACACGGCCCAGGCAAAAATTTGCGCGGTGAGCTCCATGGGAACGCCGATCCAGAGCAGCGCCCCCACCACTCCTGCGGCCAGGCCGAACCAGAAGATGGTAAAGCTGGGGATGAAGGCCTCGACTATGACGAGCACAATGCCGAGGGCGATCCAATGCCAGTATTCCATAGGGGTCTCCTCCTTGGAGCTGGTGTAGCAGGAGCGGGCCGCGGAGGCTAGAGAGAAAATGAAGTACGAGCGAAGTCGGCTTGCGGGCGGCGGAACATGGGCATGACCGCCAGGCCGTCGGCGCGCACGAGAATGCACTTATCCCCAGGAAATTGCACGCAGCGCGGATGGCGCTGGTGGTGCCAGAGTTCGTCCACGCGCAGCAGGGCTTGGGCGCGCACCTGTCCTGGTCCGAGGCTTCGCAGCGCTGCGGCAAGGGCGCGCAGCCTTTGGGCCGCGGGCATGGCGCGCAGAAGCTGGTTGGGGAAAAAGCGCATCAGGCGCAAGGGGCGGGTCTGGTCTTGCCAAAAAGCGGCGTCCCGGGAGGCCAGGCGCCACAGGTCCAGGCAGCGCTCCAGCCAGCGTGGATTTTCCGCACAGAGCAGGGGCAATACCTGGGCGCGGATGCGGTTGCGCCGGGTAAGGGGCAGGCAGTTGGAGGGATCTTCGCACCAGGAGAGGTCGTGCTCTTGGGCGTAGCGCACCAAGGTCTCCTTGGAGCAGCACAAAAGGGGGCGCAGCAGGCGGCGGTTGTCATCGCGGCCGGGCATGCCCGCCAGCGCAGGCCACCCTGCCCCGCGCACCAGGCGCAGCAGGATGTCTTCGGCGAGGTCGGTGGCGTGGTGCGCGGTGAGGATCCACTGGCTTTGGGTGGCGCGGCGTACGTTTTCGAGCCAGGTGTAGCGCGCCTGGCGGGCCTGATCTTCCATGCCCGGGCTTGCCATGGTGCCCGAGAGCTTCAGGCGTTCCACATGGCAGGCGACGTCCAACGCTGCGCATACGGCGCGGGCCTTTTGGGCCTCGAGATCCGCCTCGGGCCGCAGGCCGTGGTGCGCGTGGGCCGCGTAGACTTCCAGCTGGAGCGGCGCGCGCCACGAAGCCAGAAGGTGGAGCAGCACCGTGGAGTCCACCCCGGTGGAGTACGCCACCAGCACGCGGCTCCCGCGCAAGTCCACGCCCAATTCTTCGGTGGTGAAGCGCAGGACCTGGCGGGCCCAGCCCTGCCAGCGGGGGCGCAGCGAGGTCATGGTCAGGTGGGGATGTCCAGTTCCGCAAGGAGGTTGAGCACCCGCTCCACCATGGCCCGCTCCTGTTCGCAGGTGGCGTAGGTCATGCACGAGCAGCGCATCACGCCGGTGGCCCGCACCAAGAGTTCCAGACGGACCCAGGTGGGGCCGGTCTCGAGGGCGAGGACGTGGGGGCCGCAGCGCTCGGCATGCTCGCGTTGCTCGGGGGTGAGGAGTTCCATGGGCACCGGCAGGTGGTAGAGGTCCTCGATGGCGCTTTTGAGGCCGCGCTCGTCCAGCCACGCCTTGATGGCGTCTACGTTGGCGGCGGTCAGCTCGTCGATGAAATAGGATCGCATGGGTCACCTTGAGCGTTTGCGGTCGTCGTGGGCGTCTTCGGGCGGGGTCTCTCCGTCCAGGTTGAACATGCGGCGTGCCTGGTGGACGAAGCGCTCGGCCGAGCCTTCTTCCTGGGCGCGCCGCTTCAAATAGGTGATGGGGGCGTGGTAGATCTTGTGGCAGATGGAGTGCGCCAGCCGTTCCATGATGGCCACCACCTGGGGATCAGGGTCCGGGCCCAGCTGGCGGATGGATTTGCGCAGTTCTTTGCGGGCGATGCGCTCGCCTTGGTCCAGCAAGGCCACGATGGTGGGCTGCAGCCGCAATTCGTCCATCCACTGAAGGAACGCCTGGACCTCCTCGTCGATGATGGCCTGGGCCTTGATGGCTTCCTGCTGGCGGGAAGCGCGGTTTTCCTCCACTACGCCGTTGAGATCGTCGATGTCGTAGACGTAGACGTTGTCGATGGCATTGGCGTCCGGGTCGATGTCTCGGGGCACGGCGATATCGATGAAGAAGATGGGCCGCTGCCGGCGGTTGCGCATGATCTCCTTCATCTGGCTGGCGGTGAGGATCACCGACGGCGAGCCGGTGGAGGTGATGACGATGTCCGCTTCCAGCAGGGCCTGGTTCAAGGCGTCGAATCCGTAGGCTTGACCGCCGAAGCGCTTGGCCAGTTCTTCGGCGCGGGAAACGGTGCGGTTGACCACGGCCATACGCCGCACTCCGGCGGCGAGCAGATGGGTGGCCGCCAGTTCGGCCATCTCGCCGGCGCCGATGAGCAGCGCCGAGTGCCGGGAAAGGTCGGCAAAGATTTTACGCGCCAGCTCCACGGCGGCGTAGCTGATGGACACGGCGCTGCTGGCGATGGCGGTCTCGGTGCGCACCCGTTTGGCCGTGGAAAAGGCCTTGTGCAGCAAGCGGTTGAGGATCACGCGCGTGGCATGCGCCTCCACGGCCGACCGGTAGGCGGCCTTGAGCTGGCCGAGGATCTGCGGCTCGCCCACCACCATGGAGTCGAGGCTCGCGGCCACGGAAAAGACGTGGGTCACGGCTGCGGCGCCAGTGTGGCAGTAGGTATGCCGGGTGAGGAGTTCCACGGGCTGGTTGCAAGTCTGGGCCCAGACTTGGTGCACCTCGTGGGCGACGTCGGCGCCAGGTTCTCCCACCACGATGCATTCTACCCGGTTGCAGGTGGAGAGAACCACGGCTTCGGTGATGGGACCGTGCTCCTGCACCAGGCCGGCGGCCACAGGGTTGAAGCCGGCGAGGGCAAAGCGTTCGCGGATGTCCACGCCCGCGGTTTTATGGCTCAGTCCAATGACATGGATTCGTTGGCTCATGATATTTTTAGAAAGCGCGAAGGCTGTGGTGGGTGGGGAGGAGGAAGTTGATGAGCACCAAGGACCCCAGGGACAGCAAAAAGATGGCGATGGCCATTTTGGCGGGTTTGCGTCCTTTCCACCCGAGGGCCAGGCGTTGGTGGAAAAGGATGGCGTAGAGGACCCAGATGCCTAGGGAGACGACTTCTTTGGGGTCACCGGTTAGCACGCGTTTCCAGGTGAAGGCCGCCCAAATGAAGCCCGAGAGCATGCTGATGCTGTACAGAGGAAATCCTACGGAGACCGCCAGGGCGTTGACCCGGTCCAGAGTGTCCAGGGCAGGCATCTCCTGGAGGGCGGAAGGGATCTTGCTTTTGGTTTTGATCTTGCGCTCCAGGTAGACATAGCCCACGCCAGCGCCAAAGGCCAAGGCCAGCAGGGCAAGGGCCACGAAAATGGCCCCGACATGGAGGCCGAACCACAGGAGGCTGAGATGCTCCGGCACGATGGTCGTCGCCGGATGAATGACCATGGAGCCGGTGAAGAGCACCACGGCGAGCGGCGCGGTGATGAGAGAGAGAAAGTCGTGCTTGAAGCGCCACCACGCCACAAAGAACACGAGCACACACAGCCAGGCGAACAGGCTGATGTAGAATTGGCCGTGCTGGAGCACGTCGGCTTGTAGGAGGCCTGCGGCTGCCAGGTCTGCGGTATGCAGGAGAAATCCGAGGGCAGAGGCCAGGGACGCGGCCTTCTTGCAGAGAGGCTGGCGCAGTCCCAATCCCAAGGGGTAGAGGGCCGCGCCCGCGAGATACGCCAGGGCGATGGCGAGTTCAAACCAAGTCCAGGCAGGCATGACACCAGTCCTCCAGGTAGGCGTGTAGTGGCGCGGGGAGATGTTCTTGCAGGATTGCCATACAGCGGGAAAGGTCCTGATCCCGCAAGGCGTCCACCAGGGAAGAAGCCGCCAGGGCGCGGAAGATTTCGGCGTTGGCCTTGGCGGGCGCCCCAAGGGCGAGCACATACGGGCGGATCTGCGCCAAAAGCTGGGTCAGCGCCCCGTATTCCGGGCCAAATTCCGCTTCCAGGCGTTGGCGCACCTGGCGAGCCAAGGCCGGACTTGCCCCCGCCGTTGCCACACACACGAGAAAATTGCCGCGGCGCACGCAGGCGGGCAGGGCAAAGGAGCCGTCCTCCGGCTGGGTTGCCGAATTGCACAGGATCTTGGCCTGTCGACAGCGCATGGCGATATGGTGGTTGAGTTCCGCGTCCGGGGTACAGGCAAAGACCAACTGCGCCTCCGCGATATCCGTATCCGCGAACGGACGGGCGTGAATGACCATGCCGGGATGCGCAGCGGCGAGGGAGAGAAGCGCCTGCGGCGGCGTCGGGTCCACCACCGTGAGCCGCGCCGGCGGACCGGCCTCCAGCAGGCCGTGGATTTTGCGCAGTCCTACGGAGCCGGCGCCGACCACCAGGGCGTGAAGATTGCGCGTATCGATGAGGATGGGGTAGCTGTGCATGGCGTAGGGCGCGTACCAAACCGCTGAAGTTCCGACAAGCCGCCATTGGTCGGCCCGTGGGCGGCCAAGAGGCTATCAGGAAAGCTTGGCCAAGAGCGTCAGGGGGTGCGCAGGCAAGTGCACCGGGGTGCGTGGGAGGCGTTGCCAGGAAAACGCCGGGGCGAGGGCTTCGGCGGAAATGGGCTGCGGGGTGGGGATGAGGCCGCCAAGCCAGGCCAAAAACCCTGTGATGGCCTGCGGAGAGATGCCTGCCGCGCGCAGCGCCCGGACGGACAGCGCCTGGTGGCGCTTGGCCAGACGTTCGCCGCTGGGGTCCAGGAGCAGGGGGACGTGGGCCCAGCGGGGCGGAGAAGCGGCCAAGTAATGGAATATGGCCTGTTGCCTGGGGGTGGAATCCAAAAGATCCGCCCCGCGCACCACCAAAGTGATGTCCTGATCCAGGTCGTCCACAGCCACCGCCAGCTGATAGGCAAAGAGTCCATCTCCCCGGCGCACGGGAAAATCTCCGCCGCACGCCGCCGCTGAGGCGCGAAAAGTTCCCTGCACGAGGTCGTCAAAGGTGCAGGCGTCCTCCGGCAGCACCAAGCGGATGGCCGGGGATTTCTCCTGCGCTTTACGGGCGCGGGTGGCCTCGTCCAGGTGGCGGCAGGTGCCGGGGTAGGCGGGGAGGCCGCCGTGGGGGGCGCTGGCCAGTCCCTGGAGGTCTTTGCGGGAGCAGAAACAAGGATAGGCGTGGCCACGGGCCATGAGATCGTTCAGGATTTCGGTGTAGCGGGGGACGCGTGGACTTTGGAAGTACGGGCCTTCGTCCCAGGTAAGTCCCAACCAGGTCAGGTCCTCCTGGATGGCGTCGGCAAAATGCGGCCGGCTGCGGGCCGTATCCACGTCCTCGATGCGCAGCACCACGGCGCCGCCCTGAGTGCGGGCCGCAAGCACACACCACAAAAAGGTCCAGGCATTGCCCAGATGCAGGTACCCCGTGGGGCTGGGGGCCAGACGCACACGAACCGGAGAACGCATGCGCCGTGCATGGTCACTTTGGAGCGCAAATGCAACCCACCTCTTGCCTCTTCCTCTTGGCATGTGCAGATATGGCGTGTGCGCGTACGCTTTTTTCCTTTCTGGAGGCTTTGATGTCCCCTACCGCTGGATGGCGCTTGGAGAACTCCTACGCCCGCTTGCCTGAGTCCTTCTTTCGTCGGGTGCGGCCCACGCCGGTGCGTTCCCCGCGTCTGGTGCTTTTCAACCGCGATCTCTGCCGTGCGCTGGGGCTGGATGCCGACCTGCTGGATGGCGATGCGGGGGCGCGCATCTTTTCCGGAAACGAGCTCCCTCCAGGTGCGGCGCCCATTGCCCAGGCGTACGCGGGCCACCAGTTCGGTGCGTTCACGTTTTTGGGCGATGGCCGGGCCGTGATCTTGGGCGAGCAGATCACCCCGGATGGCCAGCGCGTGGACATCGCCCTCAAGGGCTCCGGGCCGACGCCCTTTTCCCGCCACGGGGATGGCCGCGCCGCCTTGGGGCCCATGCTGCGGGAGTACCTCATCAGCGAGGCCATGCATCACCTGGGCATTCCCACCACCCGTTCCCTGGCCGTGGTGGCCACGGGGGAAGACGTGGTGCGGGAGCGTTTCTTGCCTGGGGCGGTGCTCACCCGGGTGGCGCGAAGCCATATCCGCGTGGGCACCTTCCAGTATTTTTGGGCCCGGGGGGAGGTGGAGTCCGTACGCCTTTTGGCCGACTATACCCTGCAGCGCCACTTTCCGGATCTGCGCGCCGCGGAAAACCCGTACCTGGAGATGCTGCGCGCCGTGGTGCAGGCGCAAGCCCAACTCATTGCCGCCTGGATGCTGGTGGGCTTTGTCCATGGGGTCATGAATACCGACAACATGAGCCTGGCGGGCGAGACCATCGACTACGGGCCGTGCGCCTTTCTCGACACCTATCGGTCCGGGGCGGTGTTCAGCTCCATCGATCTGGACGGCCGCTATGCCTATGCCCAGCAGCCGGGCATCGCTGTTTGGAATCTCACCCGCTTGGCCGAGGCCCTGCTGCCGCTTTTGGGCAAAGCCCCCCAGCAGGCCGTGGATGCGGCCAGGGCGGCAGTGGAGGCGTTCGTGCCGGCGTTTCAGGCCGCGTGGCACGGGGGCATGGCCCGCAAGCTGGGATTGGTGGGCAGGCATGGGGAGGACGCCGCCTTGATGCGTGATTGGCTTGAGCTTCTGGAGGCTTCGGGCGCAGACTTCACCAACGCCTTTCGCGGCCTGATGCGGCAGGAGCCCCCGCAGGAGCCGCCGTTTTCGCATCCGGATTTTCCCGCCTGGTATGCGCGCTGGCAGGCGCGGGTGGCGGATCAGGAAGGAGGACGGACAGCGGCCCGCGCCCTGATGCGCGCGGCCAATCCCGCGGTCATCCCCCGCAATCAGCGGGTGGAAGAGGCGCTTGCCGCTGCTGTCCGTGGTGATGCGCGGCCTTTGGAGCGTCTGCTCACGGCCCTGCGCACCCCTTTTGTGGAACCCGCGGACCCTACCTTGATGGCGCCTGCGTCCGAGGAGTTTCAGCGCACGTACCGGACGTTTTGCGGCACCTAACGGATCGCTCTGTCTTTTGTGCGGTGCAATTGCCGTTCATCGCTACCGAGGCCGGAAATGGCAGCCGCGGCTTTCTTTGTTGCGCAGCGCCGCCGTGGTGATGATGTACGCAGTTTGGCAGCCGTGGAAGAGGTCGATGGACGCCTTGGAGACACGGATGGATTTGTAGAAGGTGTGCAGCCTCTTGTTGAGATTGCGTAAGTCTTCGAAGGCCCGCTCCAGGCGGGGCGTGGTGCGGACGATGCCCATGTAGTTCCACATGGTGCTGCGAATGGTCACCCAGTCCTGATGAATGAGGGCCGGGTCTTCGTTTTCGCTCTTGCCGGAGGTGACCCAGTCCGGAATGGCGTCTTGGAGCCGCTTGGAGAGCGGGCAGTGGTCGGCATCGGCCGTGTGCGTGATGTGCTGGGCTGCGGCGAGGCCCCACAAAAGTCCTTCCAAAAGCGAGGTCGATGCCAGACGGTTGGCCCCATGGACCCCGGTGCAGGCGCATTCGCCTGCGGCATAGAGGCGGTCTAGGGTGGTGCGTCCGTGTTCGTCCACGAGAATACCGCCGCAGCTGTAGTGCGCCGCCGGCACCACGGGGATGCGTTCGCGGGTGATGTCGATGCCCATTTCCTGACAGCGGGCGTAGATGGTGGGGAAGCGTTTCTTGAGATTGGCGTCCACGAAGTTGGCGGCGTCCAGAAACACGCAGTCTTCGCCGGAGTGGAGGATCTCGTCGGCGATGGCGCGGGCGACGATGTCCCGGGGGGCGAGCTCCATACGTTCGTCGTACTTGGCCATGAAGCGCTCGCCCTTGGCGTTGAAGAGCCGGGCCCCTTCGCCGCGCACGGCCTCGGAGATGAGAAACTTGCGTTCCGAGCGGGAAAAGAGGGCGGTGGGGTGAAACTGGATATATTCCAGGTTCATGAGCCGCACGCCGGCGCGGCTGGCCATGGCCAGGCCCGAGCCGATGGAGGAGGCGCAATTGGTGGTGTGCAGGAAGATCTGCCCCACTCCGCCGGTGGCGAGGATGGTGGCGTCCGCCAGGATGGTGACCGGCTCGCCGGTGGCGGCGTCGAAGACGTAGGCCCCCACGCATTGATTGGTGAGCTGGTAGCGGAACTCCAGGGAAGTGGCGTGGTGCCGGGTGGTGAGGAGATCAATGGCCGTGCATTCGGTGAGGATGCGGATATTGGGGTGGCTGGTGACCACCCGCGTGAGGGCGTCGTGGATGGCCCTGCCTGTGGCGTCGGCATGGGTGAGGATGCGGGCGATGCTGTGCCCCCCTTCCTTGGTGCGGTAGAGGGAGCCATTCGGACAGGTATCGAAGGGCACCTGCACGCGGTCGAGGAGGAATTCCTCCACGGCCTTGGGCCCGTGGGTGGCGAGGAAGCGCGCCGCGTGTTCGTACACGTAGTGCGCCCCGGCCACGGTGATGTCGCGCACAAGGAGGTCCGGGCTGTCTTCCGGGGCAGTATAGACGATGCCGCCTTGGGCGAGGGGGGTGTTGCCCGCGTCCAAAGGTCCTGAGGAGAGCAGGGTGACTTCCCAACCGGCGTCGGCCAGGGCGATGGCGGCCGTGCATCCGGCAATGCCCGCGCCAATGACAAGGATTTCGGTCTTCAAGCGTTCCATGAAGTTTCCTCCGCAATGGGCTTGCGGGAGGGGTTGCGCAAAGACGGACGTTTGGCAAGGGCGTTGTGCGCCGGAAAAGAAAAACGGAAGGGCACAGCCCAAAGGATTTGGCTGTACCCTTCCGTGGTGTACCGCGCCGAATGATTCGGCGCAGGCGGGTTAGTTGTATTCGTTGAGGGCGGCCTCGGCGTAGGTGTCTTCCAGCAGCTTGCGCAGGCGGAAGGCCCCCTCGATCATGGGCGCCAGCTTGGGCAGGCCGTCGATCTTGTCCACGTAGCTGAAGGCCCCGAGGACTTCGGCCATGCGCTGGCGCTCTTCGTTGCCATGGCCGGTGAACAGCACCACCTGGATCTTTTTGTCGATCTCTTTGAGGCGCTTCAAGGTCTCGATACCGTCGATGCCGGGCATCTCGATGTCCAGGACGACGACGTCGTAGCGTTTGGCGCGCGCCATCTCCAAGGCCTGGTCGCCCGTATGGGCGATGTCCGGTGTGATCCCGTAGAGGATATGGAGCCGGTCGGCGAGGATGCGGCACAGGTCTTTTTCATCGTCCACGATGAGCAGTCGCATGGTATTCATGAGAGTCCTCCTTGGCTGTGGCCAACCCCGCGGTTGGCGCGGTGATTGCGGTGTATGGAATGGTGACGGACACCGTTGTCCCGTGGTTGGGTATGCTGGCGATTTCGATGCGTCCTCCCAAGGCCTCGACGAGGGCATGGCAGAGGCTCAGCCCCAGTCCCATGCCTTTGCCCACCTCTTTGGTGGAAAAGAATGGCTCGAAAATACGGGCCAGGACCGCGGGTTCCATGCCGATACCCGTGTCCTGTACCTGGACGACGACCTCTTGGGGCGCCTGGGAGGCGTGGATGCAAAGACGAAGTTGGGCCTGCGTCGCTTCCGGGGTGGCGGCGCCTTGAGCTTCCAGGGCGTCCAAGGCGTTGTCCACCAGCGGGGCAAGGATGTGCCGCCAGGTTTCTGCGGACACCATAAGGGACGGCGGGCAGGTGTGTTCGACGAAAAACCGTCCTTGCCAGCGGCTGCGGCGGTCTTCGAGAAGCTGGGCGATGAGACGGGCGAGCGGCTGCGGCGTGTCATCTGCCGGTACCGCCGCCCGCAGCGAGAGGAGTTTGGTGGTGACGGCCTTACAGCGGGCGGTTTGCTCGCGGATGGTGGCAAGCGAGTCCTCGAGCTCCCTGCGGGCGCTTTGCTCCATTGGGGTTTCTGCAAGGGTCTCGGCCATCCACCCTGCCTCGTTGAGCACGATTTGCAGCGGGTTGTTGATTTCGTGGGCTACGCCGACGGCGAGTTCTCCCAGGGCCGCCAGCCGGGCCGTTTCCGCCATGCGCTGGCGCTGCGCGGCATCAAGGCGGTGAGCTTCTGCCTCCTGGATGGCTTTGAGGATGCGCTCCAAAGGCGCAGGTTTGACGATGTAATCGGCCGCCCCACGCTTCATGCCGCCCACTGCCGCGGCAAGTCCGCTTTCCGCAGTGAGCAGGACCACTTCGGTACGCGGCACGAGCTCTTTGATGGCCTTTAGGGCGGCAAGGCCGTCCATGCCCGGCATGGAGAGATCCAGCAGCACGACGTCGGGGTGGCTTTGGCGCACCACCTCCACGGCGCTTGCGCCGTCGTAGGCGGTGTGCACTTCCATCCCTCGGGTGCGCAGGCGCTCTGCCAGCGTCTCCGCAAACTGCCGTTCGTCATCCACCACCAGGACACGCGCCATCTATTGGCCTCCCGATGGTTCGAGGACTTCGTGGATGGTGGCCAGGAGTTGGCTGATGTCGGTGGGTTTTTTGAGATACGCCTGGGCGCCCGAGCGCAGGCAGGCGGCGATGTCTGTCTCTGCGCCGTGGCCGCTGAGCATCACCACCGGGAGTTTCGGCCAGGCGGCGCGAATGCGGCGCAAGGTCTCCATGCCGCCAATACCCGGCATGCGCAGATCGAGGACCACCACGTGGGGGGAGTGCTCGGCAATGCACTGCAGTCCCTCTTCGCCGTTGAGCGCCACAATCGGCGTGTGCCCGCGCAGCTCCAGACGCTCGGCCAAGGTGGTGACGAAGCCTTCTTCGTCGTCGATGAGGCAGATGCGCAGGGCGGTCATGGTGTGGCTGCCGGAAACGGAAGGCGGATGGTTTGGTCGTGGATCTCGATGTGCCCGGCCTCGGCGAGGGCGGCGAGCACGGGAGAATCCTTGGGCGCAACCGGGAGGGTCATGACCAGCGCATGCTGGGGTGGACCTGGAACGATACTGGCATCGAGGACGCTGCCCGCGGGGCAGAGATCGATGGCGGCGCGCAGCACGGTGAAGCCGCGGCTGAACACGTCCATGGCCGGGGTACGCACCGGCAAGGGTTGGCCTGCGGGGGTAAAGCGCAATTGGATTTCTTTGAGGCGCGCTGGGCGCTGGCACAGGTCCATCAAGGCGGCCACCTGGGGGGAGAGGTCGCAGGACTCCTGCTGCTCCACGTCCGTGGCGTGGCCGAGGCGGTTCATGGCCGTGAGGAGGCGTTTGCCTCGGTCGACTTGGGTGGCGATGTGCTCCAGGGCCTCGTGGATCTTGGGGCGGTGCTGGAGCGCCACCTTGGCGTTGATGTCGAGGATGTCGCCCAAGAGTCCTGCAGACTCCCGGATGATGGCCAGGATATTCTGGAGTTCGTGGGTGGTCATGGCGGTCATGGCGCCCATGGCCCGCGTGGAGTCGAAGGTCATGATTGGCCTCCCCGTTCCATGGCTTCGGAGAGGGTACGCAGAAGCTCCTCCAAATCCACGGGTTTGGTGAGATAGGCAAAGGCGCCGCGATGCATGCCCTCGATACCGTCTCGGGTCGTGCCTTGGCCGGTGAGGAGGATGACCGGGATTTGGGGGTGGGTTTCCCGCAGCCGGGTGAGGACGTCGAGCCCTTTCATCCCCGGCATGAGGACATCGAGGAGCACGGCCTGGGGTGCGGCCTCGGCCACCATGTGCACGGCGGTCTCCCCGTCATGGGCGACGCGCGTGGCAATGCCGCGGATCTCCAGGCGTTCGGCCAGGGTGGTGGCGAATTCCTCTTCGTCGTCGACCACAAGCAGGGTGGAGGGAAGGATCATAGGCTGCCTCCTTGTTCTTCCGGCGGATGTTTGGGCAGGAAGATGGTGACGGTGGTGCCCTTGCCCAGGGCGCTTTGGATGTGGATGTCGCCGCCTAAGCGTTTGACGATGCCATAGGTGATGGACATGCCAAGGCCGGTGCCTTTCTCTTTTTTGGTGGTGAAAAAGGGCTCGAAGATGTGTTTGACCGTTTCTTCCGACATGCCGCAACCGTTGTCGGCAACGGCAATGCCGACACGTTCCCCTTCATCCCAGGTGGAGACGGCAATGGTGCCACCGTCGGCCACGGCTGCCAGGGCGTTATTGAGGATGTTGAGAACGACCTGCTGGATCTGGCCGTAATCCGACGGGATTTGCGGTAGATCGGGCGCCAGGCGCCGCTCGATGGTGACATTGCGGTATTGGGCCTCGCGTTCCAAAAATCCAATGGTTTCCGTAATGGCGGCATTGAGGTCCAAGACCTCGATCCTGACGTCCATGCGTTTGGCAAACCCAAGCATGCGGTGGGTAATGCCGCGGCACCGATCCACAGAACGGAGAATGGCGTCGATTTGTTTGGCAAAGCGCTCTTTGTCGGGAAAATCGGGACGCAGCTCCAAGAGATCGCGCAGCAGTCCGGCTTTTTCGTTGATGATGGCCAAGGGGTTGTTGATCTCGTGGGCCACGCCGGCGGCCAGACGGCCGATGGACGACAAACGCTGGGTGTGCTCCATTTGGTGGATGGCGGCCAGGCGTTGGGCGTCGCTCTCTTGGAGCCGCTGGATGATCATGCGGGTGGCGGCGAAGACCCCTGCGAAGATGACGCATACTCCGGCGACAAAGACCGCAACCATGTCCAGGCGCACCGTATACCAGGCCTTGAGCAGCGATGGCCTGGGTTTCATGGCCACGAGCACGAAATCCGTGTTGGCGATTTGGCTCAGAGCGAGAAAGTACTGTCCCCCGGCAGGGTCTGCAAAGTCGTAGACATTGGCTTCGTAGTTGGCGGGGGGCAGGGAGAAAGACAGGGGTTCGAGGACATGGCCATACTGCCGGGATTCGGTTTGGAGCACGCCTTTGCGGTTGGTGAGAAAGGCGTCACTGCCAGGTTCCAGTCCCATGGAGGCGATGATGTTTTCAAATTGGGCGGTGTCCAGCGTTGCCCGCACAATCCAGCTGCGGCCATCAGGGTTATTGTGGCGCACCGCAACGACGACGTGGGGAAATTGCCGAAAACCGAGAAAGACATCGCTAATGTAGGAACCACGCAAAAGTACCTGTTGAAACCATTTCTGTTCTGTATAGTTGATATCTTTGAGGTTGTATGGTCCTACATAAGAAATGAGTTTTCCGGAATCATCGATGAGCGATATGTCGACGAATCCAGTAAATGCTTGCGACATGATTTGGAATATTCTGTTGAGTGCTGTTTTGTCGGCAAGCTGTTCGAAAGAATATGCCGATGCGATGAAATTGATTGCAGAGATACGTTCCGTGAGATACAGTTCAAATGAGTGTTTGGTTTTTCCTACCAAGGCACGCAGCGGCTCTTGCACTTGGGCGGTCAGGGCATGCTGGTGCTCATAATAATTGATGAAGGCAAGCGAGAAGAGTGGAAGCAAGGCCGCTACGGCGATGAGTGCCACGATTTTGCGTTGCAACGTGCGGTAGCGGGAGGGCGCGGTGGCGGCCTCTGCCCAAGAACTGGGGGCTTCTTCTTTCATGCTTGAGCTCCAGAAAATTCCACGATGTCGCCTGGGTTGAGGGTGCCTGTGCGCAATCGGTCAATGACCGCAGCCACGGAGCCAATGACGCCATCAAAGACTTCGACCCGTTTCCAGCGCAGGTAGTGGTAGTATTCTTCTTCGATGCCCCCGCATACCACGGCATCCATGTCCCGTTCAAGGATGAGGTTGCAGAGCTCGTCCGCGGAAGGGTGGGCAAGGAGGAGCGATTTGCGGGCCACGATCTCCCCGCCCTCAGCCAGGCGCAGGATGAGGACCTCCATGGCGAGATCGAAACGGGGGGCGATTTCGTCGTGGTCGATGGTGATGAGGATGCGGCGCTCCATGGCTCACTCCTTACGGCCGCGGCGCTGGGGTTGGCGGAGCAGATACCCCGGAAGGTGTTCTGGCCGGACATCTCCTTCAGGACATACGAGGACGGCAAATTCCATGATGTTTTTGAGTTCCCGTACGTTTCCGGGAAAGGGATGGGCATGGAGCATGCTCAAGGCCTTGGGGGTGAAGCCGGAGATGTTCTTTTTCAAGCGCTGGGCGAAATGTTCGCGAAAATAGTGCAGGAGAAAGGCAACGTCTTCTGGACGCTCGCGCAGGGGGGGCAGATCCAGCCGCAACGCCGCCAAACGGTGGAAGAGATTTTCGCAGAGCCTGCCTGCGGCCGCGAGCGTGGCGGGGTCGGTCATGGTAGAGGCCATGAGCCGGACATCAACCCGCATGGGATGCCCCCCCTGCGGCTGAATCGTGCCTTCGTCGAGAAAGCGGAGAAGGCGCGCCTGGATGGAGGGCGGCAGCGATTCGATCTCGGCCAGATACAGGGTCCCCCCTTGGGCCTGCTGGAAGCGGCCAGGTTGGGGGGCAGGGGCGGTTTTGCCGAAGAGCTCGGCTTCCAGGATTTCTTCGGCCATGGGGCCGCAGCTGAAGCGGATAAAAGGCTGGCGCGCCCGTGCGGAAGCCTTGTGGATGGCATGGGCCAGGCGGCCTTTGCCGGTCCCGGTTTCGCCAGCGATGAGGATGGGGGCACTGTGGCCGGCCACCATGGGCACCAAGCGCAGGATGCGCTCCATGGCCGGGGAGCGACCCACCAAGGAGTCTTCGGTGGCGGTCTGGTTGAGCCGGGCCTCTAGACTGTGGATCGGCGAGAGATCCTCCACGATGTCGAGATACACCGCGCCCTGGTCCGTCGTCAGGCGCACCGGGGTGAGGTTGATGGGAATGATGCGCCGGTGACGCGAGAGGCAGTCGGTGCGTCCCCCTGGGCTTGGCGCCCCGTCTGAGGTGTGCGGGCAATTCTGGATACACCGGCGGCTGCGCAGCACGTGCCGACAGGGGAGTCCGGCGACTTCGTCGCGTGCGTAGCCGAGGAGGGACTCCATGGCGGCATTGAGGGTGCGCACCCGACGGTGGGGATCCAGAACGACACACCCCACAGGCAGGGCGTCCAAGATGTCCAGCAGGGAGACGTTCATGAGTTAGTGGGCTCCGCCGCCGATGATACCCGAGGCGGCCAGGCAGAGGGTGAGGACTTCCAGCAAAGAGATGATGGCAAACTTGAAGTCCTTTTGCTTGAAGTAGACGATGGAGAGGTACACAAACCCGACGATGGTGAGACCAGCGAGCAGGGCAATGCCCAGGAAGTTGAGGAAGTCGCCTTTGCCGAGCAAAGAGATCCATCCCCAGCCCGTCGGCACATTGTTGGCGGTAAGGTATTCATTGACGGGCATGGACCAGTACTGGGTGATGAGTTTCATGGAGACGTAGGGCTCCATGATGCCGGAGACGTAGAGGAGATAGGTGATGCCCATGAGGGCGAGACCGGTCCAGCATCCATAAAAGAGGATGTCGGCGTACACGAGCTGTTCTTTGGGAGCATTGGTATTGGTATGCATGCGATGCCTCCTGAGTGACGTTGTCGTTTAGATCCCCAGCCCCTTGAGCAGGGCCTTCACACCGGCAAAGAGTAAGACGCCGATGACCATATACCGGATAAACGCGGGCTTGGCGATCGCCAAGAGGCGGACGCCCACGAAGGATCCTGCCATGAGTCCCACGATGGAGGGAATGGCCATGAGCGGGATGACACAGCCCTGATTGAGGTATACCCATGCGGCCGAGGTGTCGGTGATGGACAAGAGGAACTTACTCGTGCCGACAGCCACCTTCAGAGGGACACCCATCAT
>DPEO01000135.1:26171-29233 GCA_003530935.1 Desulfomicrobiaceae bacterium
CTTCAGAGGGACACCCATCATGAGGTTGAGCACCGGCACATTGGCCCAACCGGCGCCCAAGCCGAACATGCCGGCCATGATCCCGATGAGAATGAAGAGCAGTAGGCCCCAAAGGGTGCGGTGGGTCTTCCACTCCACCACTTCTCCGGTGGAGCCATCCAGGTAAGCGCCCTGGATGCCTAGGGCGAGACCGATGGCGTCTTGTTTGGTAACCACGGGGCGGGCGGTGTTTTTCGAGAAAAGAATCAAGGCCGCAATAAAAATGATGGTGGTGCCGAGACAGATCTGCACCACGTTGGTGGGCAGCGCGAGGCCCAAGAAGGCGCCGACGATGGCGCAGCTGGAAGCGATGAGGGCCACGGGCAGGGCCAGACGAAGGCTGGCCAGGTTGCGCTTGAGAAGTCCCGGGCCAGCGGCAAGGGCGCCGGCCAGGGCCACCAGAAGTCCAGCCCCGCGCACGAAGTCCAGATGAAAGGGGAAGAAGCCGCTGACCAAGGGCACGAAGAGCACGCCGCCGCCCACGCCCGCAAGCACGGCGATGACGCCCAGCACAAAGCAGAAGACCACCAAGATGATGGGCCACGCCCACCAGGGAAGGGTGGTCTTGGCCCCAGCTGCGGCCAACTGTTGGGTCATTTCCGCGCCAACGCCGGTGTCGTTGGCGGCCCATGCCAAAGCAGCCACAGCCACAAGGGCCAGGGCACAGCCGCAGGCCATTTTCCAGGTGTTGGGTTTCATTCCTGTTTCTCTCCTCTTGGGTTGATGATGGATCGTACCAGGCGCGGATCCCCCGCGCGGCAGTTCTGTGAAAGAAATAACAAGATGGATGCCAAATAAAAAAATTAAAAAATTCAAAGTATTGACGTGTAGGGCTTGGTTGTGTATCTGGCAATATATTGCCGATATCGGCGGTTTTTTGCCGATGTGGCATGGTGCATTGTCGGCATAAGGCCAGTAATGTGCATTGCAGAACAAGCTCTGGGCGCCGCAGGGGCTGTGGTGTTCCTGCGGCGATGAGGTCATGTATGGGGCGAAAAAAACAGACAACTTCCCGGCCTTCGAGGCGGAAGGCTTCGGAGGAGGCCGCGGCCATTGAGATCTTCGATGCCGGCTTTGCGGATGAATTGGGACAATTTGTCTTTCATTCCAAAGCAATGCGGGATTTGTACGAACTCGCGACGCAAGTGGCGGGCTCTGACGCCACGGTGATGATTTCCGGGGAGTCCGGCACAGGCAAAGAATTGTTCGCCCGTCTGGTGCATCAGCTGTCCGGCCGCCGTTCCCAGCCCTTTGTCCCGGTCAATTGCGGTGTAGTGAAGGGAGAGCTTTTTGCCGACAAATTTTTTGGCCATGAGCCCGGCGCCTTCACCGGAGCTTCCCGGCAGCGCAAAGGCCTTTTTGAAATCGTTGGGCACGGGACGCTTTTTTTGGACGAGGTGGGCGACATCCCGGTGCCGAATCAGGTGGATTTTTTGCGGGTGCTGGAAGAGCGAAGCTTTCGGCGGCTCGGCGGAGAAAAGACCATTGGTTTTCATGCCCGCATCGTGGCTGCCACCAATCGCTGCCTGCAAACCATGATCCGCACCGGCGAATTTCGGGCGGACCTCTACTATCGGCTGCATGTGGTGTCGGTAACCCTGCCGCCTCTTCGCGACCGCGTCGAAGATATTCCACCCTTGGTGGAGTATTTTTTGGAGATTTACCGCCGTCGCTACCACAAACCGTCGGTGGCGATGAGCGACGCCGCCATGGACGCCCTCATGCGCTATTCCTGGCCGGGGAATGTGCGGGAACTGCGCAATCTCATGGAGCGGCTCGTGCTTTTGAGCCGCGACCCGCGTATCGATGCCTCCCACCTGCCGTTGGAACTCCGTTTGGGGAGCGTGCGTCCCGCGGTTTCCGTTGCATCTGCAGGGGACTTGCGGCTGGAAGCTGCGGTGCGCGAAGCCGAGATCGCTGCCATTTTGCGCGCCTGGGAAGCAGCGGGGGGCAGTAAGGCCCGCTTGGCCGAGCTCTTGGATGTGAGCCCCCGCACGCTGCGTTACAAGCTCGCCCGTTATGGATTGCGCCTGACGTAATGCGGCAAAAAATTGCCGCCTATGCGTTACCGACTCGGCGCGGCGCACGCCGCGAGCATGCGCTCCAAGGCGTGGCGGGCCTCGGCCGCAGTGGCCGCGTCCACGCGGACCGGCTGGGCGGTGTCGAGCTCGCGCAGCTTGGCGGCCAGGGCATGGGTGTCGGTTTTGGCCATGTTGGAGCACAGCACCCGGCGCACGGGCAGGATGTGCACCTCCGGATGGCGGCGGGCAAGGCGCGCGACGAGGTTGTCTTCGGTGCCGAGGGCAAGGGTGCTGCCTGCTGGGGCTTTTGCGGCTTCGCGGATGAGGTATGAGGTGGAGCCGGCGCCGTCGGCCGCCGCCACCACTTCGGGCCGGCATTCGGGATGCACGAGGATGCGCGCTTGGGGAAACTTTGTGCGCACCGCCTGGATGTCTTCCATACGGATCTTGTGGTGCACGGCGCAGCATCCGGGCCACAGGTACACGCGCACACCCGCTTGGGCTGCGGGCACGTGGAGTCCGCCTGCGGAGATGTCGAGCCGTTCTACGCTTGCTTGCGGCAGACCCACGGCCCGGGCGGTGTTGGCCCCCAGGTTGGCGTCCGGCAGAAAGAGTACGCAGTCCCCCTGCTCCAAGGCCCATTGGAGCATGCGCTGGGCGTTGGCCGAGGTGCATACCGCGCCGCCGGCGCGTCCCACCACGGCTTTGATGGCAGCCGAGGAATTGACATAGGTGAGTGGGGTGACGCGCGCGCCGGTGCGGGCGAGGCGGGCGAGTACGGCCTCCAAGAGCTGGGCCGGCGCCATGTTGGCCATGACGCAGCCAGCTTCAAGCACCGGCGCGTGGACTTTTTGCTCCGGCCGGGCGAGGATGGCCGCGCTTTCGGCCATGAAGTGCACTCCGCAGAACACGATATGCTCGGCGGAAAGTTCGGTGACCCTGCGGGCGAGTTCCAGGGAATCGCCCACGAAATGGGCGTGCTCTACGATAGATCGGAAGAGC
>DPEO01000170.1 GCA_003530935.1 Desulfomicrobiaceae bacterium
CTCATCCCGCACAGCCCCCCCGCAGCCCGTCCGGCCTTCAGGCGTTCGCGTTGACGACGCCAAAGCACTCCGACCCCGCGGCTGCTGCAGCGCGGGGTTCCTCGCAGCCGTGTTCCCCTATTTGCCGATGCAGAAGCGCGCCAACACCGCGGCCACCACCTCGTCCGTGGTGACCACTCCGGTCATGGCCGCCAGGTGTTCGGCGGCGGCGTCCAGGTGCACGGCAAGGAGGTCCGCAGGCAGGGCGTTTGCGGCGGCGCAGAGTTCGGTGAGTTCGTCCCTCGCGGCGTGCAGCAGCTGGGCCTGGCGTTCGTTGGGGGTGAGCCCTGTGCCTTCCGGGGCCTCGGCTTCCAGGATTTGGCCAAGGGCCGTTTCCAGGGTATCCAGCCCTGCCCCGGTGTGGGCGCAGACCATGACCTGCGGGGCGCTGTTCCAGGGGGGACCCTGGACCCAGGCTGGAACTTGGGAGACCAGGTCCATTTTGGTCACCACCACGAGCTTTGGCTTGTCCAGGGTCATGAGGCACAGGTCTTCGGCGTCCGGGGTGGAGGTGGCGTCCAGCACCACGAGCACGACGTCCGCGGCGCGCAGCATGTCTTGGGTGCGGCGGATGCCTTCGTGCTCGATGGGGTCCTGGGTTTGGGCCCGCAGGCCTGCGGTGTCGGTGAGGCGCACGGGAAAGCCGGCCACGAGGAGGGGTTCTTCCAAGACGTCCCGGGTGGTTCCGGGCAGGGCGCTGACAATGGCCCGCTCCCGGCCGAGGAGGGCGTTCATGAGGCTCGATTTGCCGGCGTTGACCCGTCCGGCGAGCACCACCAGGGCGCCGTTTCGGGCCAGGGCCCCGCGCCGCGCCCCGGCCAAAAGCCGGTCGATGGGGGCGAGGACGGCCTGGACGCGCTGGCGAATCTGCTCCGGCTCCAGTTCCGGCAGGTCTTCTTCGGGAAAGTCCACCGCCACCAAGAGCTCGGCCCGCAGGGCAAGGACCGCGTCCCGCAGGGCGCCCACCGCCTGGGAGAGATGCCCGTGGAGGCGGTCTTCCGCCTGGGCGAGGGCCAGGGGCGAGGTGGCGGCGATGGTCTCCTGGATGGCCTCGGCCTGGGCGAGATCCAGCTTGCCATGGAGAAAGGCCCGCCGAGAGAATTCGCCCGGGCCTGCGGGCTCGGCCCCCAGGGCCAGACAGGCGCCAAGGATGTGGCGCAGCACCAAGGGCCCGCCGTGGGCGTGGATTTCGAGCACGTCCTCACCGGTAAAGGAATGGGGAGCCCGAAAGAGCACCACCAAGGCCTGGTCGAGCACGGCGTGGGTGCGTGGGTCGCGGATGTGCCCGAGGTGGAGCCGGGCCGTTTCGAAGTCGGTGAAGGTGCGGCTTTGGGGCTCGAACAGGGCGCGGCCGATGGCGTGCGCCTGGGGTCCGGAGAGGCGGACGATGCCGATGGCCCCCGGACCCGGCGCGGTGGCGATGGCCGCCACGGTGCTTAGGGCGTGCGGCGTCGGTTGGGACATACCAGCACGCGTTTCAGGGGGCCGCTGCCTTTGCTCACGGTGCGCACTTCGGTGTCGTCACGCAGGGCGAGATGCACCATGCGGCGGTGGAAGGAGGACAGCGGACCGGTGCTCTGGATGCGGCCGGAACGCTTGGCCCGCGCCGCCAGGTTCTGGGCCAGGGAGCGCAGGCGCTGGATCTGCCGCGCTCGGAAGTCCCCGGCGTCGAGCTGCACCCGCGGGGCGTCGCGCCATGCCTTGGTGAGCATGCGGTTGAGGATGTATTGCAGGGCCAGGATGGTCTGGCCTTCGCGGCCGATGATGAGGCCGTTGTGCGCTTCGTCGTCGATGCGCGCGATGATGCCGTCGTCGTCCTGACGCACGGTGATGGCAGGCGCCGTGCCGCAGATGGGGGTGAGAAGCGGCGCAAGGAGTCGCGTTACCTCGGCGGTGAGCCGCTCCATCTCTTCGGGGGAGTGCGCACGGCCTTGGGGAGCGGTTTCGTCGCCTTCGTCGTCTTCGCTTTCGTCTGCGGGCGCTTCTTCCAAGGCGTCTTCACTGTCTTCAGGGTGCTTGGAATCCTGAAGAGACGGCGTGGCTTCTTCGTCTGCGTGGAGGGATTCGAGCACCGCGGGCGGCCGCCGCCGGGCGAGGACGACGGCCTTTTTGGCCCCCAGGCCGAAGATGCCTGAGGACCCCATGCTGACGATGTCGATTTCCAGGTCTTCCCGCTCCACCCCCAAGGCCTGGCAGGCCAGGAGGATGGCCTCATCCACGTTTTTGCCTCGAAACTCGCGAAAGGGGTGCATGGCGGCTCCTTAGTTGGCTGGCTTGGCGGAACGGGTGAGCAGCCATTGCTGGAAGATGGAAAGCACGTTGTTCACCAGCCAGTAGAGCACGAGCCCCGAGGGGAAGCTCAAGAAGAGGAAGGTGAAGATCACGGGCATGGCCATCATGATCTTGGCCTGGGTGGGGTCTGCGGCCGAAGGCGTCATGCGCTGCTGGAGGAACATGGTGGCGCCCATGACCAACGGCGTGATGTAGAGCGGGTCTTTGGCCGAGAGATCCGCCAGCCATACGATGTCGGTCCCCGGCAGATGGGGGATGAAGGGCGCGTGCCGCAATTCGATGGCGCCCAAAAGCGCTTGATACAGCGCAAAGAATACCGGGATCTGGAGCAGCATGGGCAGGCATCCGCCTGCGGGGTTGACCTTGTAGGTCTTGTAGAGCTGCATGATCTCGGCATTCATCTTTTCGCGGTCGTCGGCGTACTTTTCCCGGATCTTGGCCATGAGGGGCTGGATGCGGCGCATCTGCTCCATGGACTTGTAGCTCTTGTGCGACAGCGGCCAGAAGAGGATCTTGATGATCACCGTGAGGATGATGATGGCCACCCCGTAGTTGCCGCCGGTGTGGGCCGCGAGAAAGACCAGGAAGCGCTTGAGGGGTTTGGCGATGACGTCGAAGAATCCGTAGTGGATGGCCTGGGCAAGCCCCCCGGGCATGGCGGCCAGATCCGCCTCGGTCTTGGGGCCGAGGTAGTAGGTGAGGGTGCGCACCTGACTCACCCCGGGGTCCACGATCAGGGTGTCGGTCACGGCCACGCGGTACACCCCGTCTTCCAGCTTCGCCCGCAGGAACATGTCGCCGCTGGTGGGCACCATTGCCATGAGAAAGTAGTTGCTGTCGATGCTTCCCCAGCGCACGGGCTGCTCCGAGGCGATGCCGGTTTGCAGGTCTTTGGCGTCGCCTTCTTGCTCCAAGGCGTTCGTCCAATAGGCGATCTTGGTGTGGTTATAGCGGTCGTCCGGAGCGCTGAGCCCCGCGCTGGCGAGCGTGGCGGAAAGCTGCCCCTTGACCTGGGCCTTGCCCTGATTGGTGACGCGAATCTCCTCTTGGATGGCGTAGGAGTCGCCCTGGAAGCGCAGGATGCGCACGACCTCGAGGTCCCCTCGACGCGTGGAGAGCTGGATGCTGCCCGATTGGGCGGCGTTCAGGGTGAGATCACCTCCCTGCACCTGCCACGCGCCGGTCCACGTGGGGGCCAAGTCCCAGAGGATGCCGAGGGGCGCTTTGGCCAGGGAGGCCTGGGAAACGAGGTCGATGTCCGGTGCGTCGGGCGCGATGGTGGTGGTGTAGTGCTTGAGGGTAAAGCTTTCCAGAATACCGCCTGCGGTGTTGATCACCGCCCGGTAGCGAGGGGTATCCACGGTGAGGCGTTTGCCCGCAGCAGTGAATGCCGGAATCGGGGCGTCTGGGGCGGGCGCCTGCGGCGCCGGTGTTTTCGCAGCGGTTTGAGGCGCCTGTGCGGCGGTTTGGTTTTCGGCGACGATCGGCGTCTGCGGTGCGGGAGGAAAAAGGATGTTCCAACCCACCAGAACGGCCAGAGATAGGGCAATAGCCAGAATGACGCGAGGGGTGTCCATGATTTACACTCTCTTTTGGGGTGATGGCACCGGATCGACTCCTCCGGCGCACAAGGGATGGCATCGCAAGAGCCGCCGGACGGCAAGCAGGCTGCCGCGCCCAAGGCCGTGGATTTCCAGGGCTTCTTTGGCGTATTGGGAGCATGAAGGGACAAAGCGGCAGCACGGGGCGTACCAGGGAGAGATCAGGCGTTGGTACGCGGTGAGGATACGAGCGGCTGCGCGGCCGAGGTGCATACGGATGCGTCCTGTTGATTTGCAAAACGGCGGATACGGGGCAGTACGGGAAGGAGCTCCTGGCACACTTCCGTCAGACCCACCTGGCGCAGTGACGCGCCACGCCGGGCGATGACCACGATATCAAGTCCTCGCGGGATGACGTCGGTGTGGATGCGGAAAAACTCCCGCAGCACGCGTTTGGCGCGGTTACGCACGACAGCGCTGCCATGCTTTCGGCTGATGGAAAGCCCCAAACGCCAGGGGCCAGTGTCACCCCGTACCACCACGACCAGTACCCATTGCGACGTGACGAAGCGGCGGCCATGGGCGTAGCACCGGCGAAAGTCCGGCCGCCGCTTGAGGCGGAAACGGGTCGGAAGGCTCAAACCGCCAAGCGTTTACGGCCCTTGGCCCGGCGGCGGTTGATGACAGCGCGTCCATTTTTGGTGCGCATGCGCACGAGAAAGCCATGCGTCCGTTTCCGGCGGGTGGTGCTGGGCTGGTATGTTCTTTTCATCGCAGTTCTCCTTTGGAAAAAAGTAAACGGGAAAATTAGCCGCAAAATACGGATGCGTCAAGAAAGGCGTGCGCCGGCGGATTGGGGCGCGCCTTCGGTGTGTTGGGGGCGGCGTGCGCTTCTGGTCAGGCGGCCGGTTTTTTTTTAGCCTGCTGCCTTGAGAGCCATTGCTCGAAGGAGTTTTGCATGTTCGTTTCCGCCTCCTGGGACCAGTTCCTTTTTTTGGCCATCAATGGCGCACGGTTCGTGCTGCTGGATTGGTTCATGCCTCTTGTCTCCAGCCATGTGGTGCTCTTTGGTTTGGCGGTGGCCGCGGTGGTGTGGACGCTTCGGCGAAGCGGCCTGCGTCAGGCCGGGGTTGTGGCGCTCATCTTGGCCGTTGCCGTGGGCTTGAGTGATGTGACCGCCGGGGTGCTGAAAAAGATCGCTCATCGCCCCCGGCCGCTCGCCGTGGAGCACGGGGTTTGGGCCCACGGCGACGAAGGCTGGCGGCGTTGGGAAAATCCACCGGGAGCGGGCAAATCGTCGTTCCCTTCCGCCCACGCGGCCAACGCCGCTGCCGCAGCCGTGGTGCTGCTTGCGGTGGCCGGCTGGCGGCGGCACGTGCTGTGGCTGCCTGGGGTTGTGGGCTATTCGCGCATCTATCTCGGTAAGCACTATCCGGCGGACGTGCTGGCGGGGTTTGCCGTGGGCCTTGCCGTGGGCCTTGTGGTGTCGGTCCTCGTGCAGTCTTTTAGGTCGCGTGGCGCCGCTTCTCCCGGTGGATGAGGACGAGATTGCGGATATAGATGATAGAGCCCGTGGACTGGCCGACGATGAAGACGATGTCGCGGCGAAGCAGGGCGTAGATCAACAGAAAAAAACTGCCCAAGAGGGAGAGATACCAGAACTCCAGAGGGATGATGCTTTTTTTCTGACGTTCGGAAGCCAGCCATTGCCAGAAAAAGCGGAGAAAAAAGCATGCCTGTCCGGTGAAGCCGATGGCCAAAAGCCACCATTCGGTGGAAAAATCCATAGGATTAGGGGGTCGGTGGAAGGTTGGTTTCGCGGATACGCCAGGACACGTGGCGGCGCTGCATCCAGCGCACGGCCAAGAGGTCCCACCAGGCGGTCCAGGCCCGATCCAAGATGCCGTACTTGGACACCCCACGGGTGCGCGGCCGGTGATGGACCGGCATTTCCGCCACCCGGGCGCCGTGCATCTTCATGAGTGTGGGCAGAAATCGGTGCATGCCCGTGAATACGGGGATCCGCCGGGCGAGATCCGCGCGCAGTACCTTGAGGGAGCAGCCCGTATCGCGCACGGTCTCTCCCGTGAGGGCGTTGCGGATGGCGTTGGCAAGCTTCGAGGCGCCCCGCCGCACCCAGGTGTCCTGCCGTTTTTCCCGCCAGCCGATGACCATATCCACGTCGCCCTCGGCGTAGCGCGCCAGAAGCCGGGGGATGTCTGCCGGGTCGTTTTGCAGGTCTGCATCCAAGGTGACGATGACCTCGCCTGCGGCATGGGCAAAGCCTGCGGCAAAGGCCGCGGATTGGCCGTGGTTACGGTCGAAGGCCAGGTAGCGCACTCTGGGGTCTGCTGCGGCCAGGGCCTTGATGTTGGCAAGGCTGGCGTCGGTGCTGCCGTCGTCCACCATGAGGATTTCCCATGCATACGGGAGGTCCTCCAGGGCATCCCGGCATTGCCGGTAGAGCTCCGGGAGGTTGTCTTCCTCGTTATAGACTGGAATCACAAGAGAAATGGTGTGAATGTCGGTGTGCATAGAAAAATCTGTCTAAAGGGTTTGACATCCGCTGTAAACATGTTTAAATGTCTTTCTCGTGACGCGGGGTGGAGCAGCATGGTAGCTCGTCGGGCTCATAACCCGAAGGTCGCAGGTTCAAATCCTGCCCCCGCAACCAATAAGGCGGTGTAGCTCAGATGGCGAGAGCATGCGGTTCATACCCGCAGGGTCAGTGGTTCGAATCCACTCACCGCCACCACTGAGAAGATGACAAGAGGGTGGATTATTTCCTCCCTCTTAGATCGGAAGAG
>DPEO01000094.1 GCA_003530935.1 Desulfomicrobiaceae bacterium
CTCCACCGACATCTTCCCTCTTCCCCCCCACGACCCTCTTCCCATCTCAATGGTCTTCCAGCTCGAGTCCGGCGAAGAGTGCCCGGTTCCCCGCCAATGCCTCGACCACCGTATCAAGGAAAAGGCTTTTGCCAAAGCGCCGCGGCCGGGAGAGGAAGAAGTAGCCCCCTTCACGACCGAGCTTGGCCACGAAGGGGGTCTTGTCCACGTAGTAGCAATGTTCCTGGCGGATCTTGGCAAAGGTCTGGATGCCGATGGGCAGTTTCTTGCGGAGCATGGAGGGCCCCCGGGGGGTCTGGGACGAAGCTTGCAGAGTTGGGCATGCATATACTGGCTCCGGGGGATGAAGTCAAAAGAGTGGCCGATCAAGGGCGGCCGTTGGGCTTCGGGTCGTCGTGGAGGGCCTGGCGCAGCTTGGGCAGCCAGGGGGAGCCCGGGCGGTGGGTGCTGAGTTCTTGCTCCAGGCGCCGGGCAGTATCACCATCTCCGGCGCGCAGCGCTGCCACTGCCCCCCCAAAAGAGGCCGTCGGCGCAGGGGGTACCGTAGGTGTGGCGATGAAATTCCACTGCTTGCTGGGCAAAGGAGGCGGCGTCGGCGAGTTGTCCGTGCTGGTATGCCATGCGTGCCAGGCGGATGAAGGCCTTGTGGCGCCCGCGGCGGTCGCGCTCTGCCGCCTCCAGAAGCACGGCGCGGGCCTGGGTGGGTTTGCCCAGGGCCACGAGGCAATCGGCTTCGGTCCAGCGTACGTAAGGACGTCGTGCCTTGAGCGGGACGCGGTTTATGGCGGCCAGCCCTTTGCCCGCTTGGCCCAGGGCCAGGTGACAGCGCGCCATGAGTTCGAAGACGTAGTCCACTTCTGCCGGCGGCGTGAACATACCCGCGGTTTCCAGTGCCGAGAGGGCTTCCTGAAAACGGCCCAAGGCATGGAGAATCTTGCCCAAGGCAAAGTGCTTGTGTTCGTTTTTGAGGTAGTCTTGGTCCTCGGCCAGGACGTGGCGCACTTGCTCCAGGGCGGCTTCGGCCTTGCCGGCATCGAGGAGGCAGGAGGCCAGCGCGTAGCGGGCCTTGACGGCATTTTTGCGCTCTTGGTGCCGTTCGTTCCGGGTGGCGTCGTCGTATGCCTCCCAGTTGCGCACCGCTTGGGCAAAGAGAGGCATGGCCTTTTGGGGATCCCGGTCGAAGTCTTTATACAGGCGGCCTTCGCGGTAGTAGGGGGTCACCCGGTCGGGCAGGATCTTTTGGGCCTGCTGGAAATGCGCGTGCGCCTCGAGGATGTGTTTTTTGCGCTCCATGCCGGTGAGTATGATTTCTTTGGCCTGGGCGGCCTGGAGGCTGCGCAGCAGGAGGTAGCCGCGGGAGGAGTGGTAGCGGAAATTGGCGGGGTCTTGGGCGAGGCAGCGCTCGAGTTTCGCCAGCGCTTCGTCGAAGCGCCCCAGTTGCCCGAGGGCGAAGGCGACCACGGCCCGCACCTCGGCATCAAGACCGTGGCCGCAGAGCTCGGGGTGATGTTTTTCCACCGGATGGGCGAGGTCGATCACCTCTTGCCAGCGGCAGGCGCCTTTGAGCTGGTCGAGTTCGGCGAGCAGGCGGTGCTGGCGCTCCTGGGCGTGTTGGGCGGGGCCGCATACCTCGGCGAGGGCCGCAAAGGGGTCGGGCTCAGGAGCCGCTTTCGGAGCGGGCTTCGGTTCTTCAGTTTGGGGCAGGGCGATGATGCGGGCAGGTTCGGCGCTCATAACCGTCCTCCTGGGTTTTCCCAAGAGGACGGGAGGAGCACAGCGATTTTTATGCATCGGGAGGGGGCGGGTGGACTCCTCCGGGGACGTCCCCAAAAAACTCCACCCAGCCCAAGGGAATGCATGCTGCGGTGTGGATGCCCAAAAGTTCCCCAAAGTCCTTCTCCCACGGCCCAAGGACCGTGGGAGAAAAGATCAGTGTTGCAGGATCAGGAGGAAGCGTCGTTTACGCCGATGATCTCGATATAATTCCCTTGTTTTCGAACTATAATCGGTATATTTCCTAGAGATTTCTTCTTTTTGATCCGGCTTGTTCGCTCTTCTCCCAATTGCTGCCAAAATTCGTGGATTTGTCCTAGGAATGTGGCTTGGCGTCCCTCAAATGTGGCAGTGATTTTTTGAGATCCAGGATCGTATTTCAAGTAAGCTTGCGGCCATTGCTCAGTGGTTTCCTGAATCTGTTGGATATCCAGAGTTTTTTGCTGATTCGTGGAGGTAGATTCTGGGGTGGAGATTTCCATAGCTCCATACCCAACGGCCGTTTTTGCGCCAAAACCAAACCAGGAAAATGCATGTATGAAGGCGGTATGGAGCAAATTCTGCCAGCGTGCCGTCCCATTTTCTTCTTGGAAGAGGCTTGGGGCAATGCGCTTGAGGCGTTCCGTATCACAGAGGACATGGAAGACGAATGTGGAGCCCGGCGGTATGGTCAGGAAGCTGATGGGATTGGGTTGCCCGGAGTCATGAGGGCTGGTGCTTCCACCGCTTTGCCGGTCGGTCCGTTGTTGATAGTAGTGGGTCTGGTGGGGCGTCATGATCTCCACCATCAGACTGCTTCCTGCAATTTGTGGGATCACGTCCCAAAACGTGAGCACCCCGCGGACGGCAGGGGAGTCCTTGCCTTGGGGCTCGCGGCCAAAGAGCACGTCAATGGCCGAGAGCGCAATGCGCGTCGTGTCCGCTCCTGTGCCGTGTTCGATGATGGAGACGGGATCGTGGCTCCAGCCGCAGGTGTCGCCCCAGATGCCTTCGGCCAATTCTTCGGCAGTACGCCGCACAACCCCTTTGACCCCACTCCCCGGCAGATAAGGCAGCCCATAGGGCCAGAGAAAGGCAAACCCGTTTTCCAGCGGGTGCTCGTTGCCCAAGCCGGTGGTGAAGGGGGCCACTGTGGTGGCGCGTAGGGAGAAGCCTGTAGTCCCCTGGCAGGTAAAGGCAGCTTGCTGGCGGACAAGAAGGTTCTGAAGGATTTTGGCGTCTTCTGCGCTGAGTTTGCAGATCCCGTCCCAAGCGCGTCTGGAGGCAAAATCGTTTTTTTGCCAAAGGGAGGGTAATGGTCTGCGACGCTGTAGTGTAAGAGCTTGGATCACCGCATCCATGCCATCTCGTTGAAGCATGGATGCCACCTCTTGACCTTCGCGACTTCGTTGGTTCGCACGGTTTTGAACTTCATGTTCTTGGTCTGTTCTGTTTGTCCATATGGAGAGATACATGCCGAATCGCATTCCAGGAGAAGCACTGGAAAAATCTTTCCCCATATAGTGAGGTACAGCGGCAATAGGCATACATTAGCTCCATATGCGTGCTGCGGCCATCTGCCGGAGCCATTTGAGCCAGGCAAAGGCTTCGGTGGTGACCCTTTGGTAGATCGTGGATTCCGTTTGCATGAGATATTCCATGAATCCGGTGAAATCTTTGGGAGTCTTGCATTGCTGGTGGAGCCACTGGCGTAGGTGTTCTCCAAGGTCTTTGTGTCTGCCACCTTTTTGTTGGAGAAAAGCCATGACCTGCATCAGGCCAGAATTCATAATCAGGGCAGGAAGCCCCTTGGCATCATTGACGTAGTCTTTGCCATGACGCTGGATGCCTTCTTGGGCACACTTCCAGGCATGTTGGGCACGGCGCTGTTCCAGGGTGTTCATGGTTATCCCTCCACCATTGTGGCGACCACCAAGCCTCGACCAGTGGTGGCATCGCCGCCGAGTTGCAGGAGTTTGCCGTCGAGAACCATTTTCATATGTCCAAGCACCACCTCGGCCGGGAGGTCGTCCTTGCCACTGCGGGTGGAACTGGCCATGAGCGGAGCCACCAGCAAGGACTCGGGCGGCAGGTTTTCGGTGTAGAAGAGGCCGCCGTCTTGCGCGGTGCCTGTGGTGTCGTCGATACGTACGTGTGGCTCCACCAAGGTGGCGTGTTCGGCAAAGTAGGCAAAGTCTGCGTCGGAGAGGAGCACGAAGTCGGTGGCCATCTTGTTTTGAAAATAGGCGTATTCGGCCCCTGCGGGTAGCGCGCGTTGGGCGAGGTCGCGGGCAATGCTCTGGAGCGCTGAAGATTCTGTGGCGGCGTATTCGAAGGCTTCCAAGTAGAGCTTGTCATTGGAGAGTACGGCGTTTGTGGCCACCAGACAGTGGCCATCCGTGACATCAGGGAGATCTGGCCAGGAAAGGTTGATGTTGAGAAGCGATAAGAGTCGCCGGGCCCGTTCTATCGCTGTGGGACAGGAGGCGTAGACATAGCTCCCCTTGAGACTGCGCACCGGGAAGGCGACCAGTTGGGCGTCGCCAAGGCTGGTGGCTCCGGCGTGAAGCTCGTTGGAGCCAGCCTCCGGGCCGAGGATGCGAGTGATGTGGTCCGCATCGCCCCCCAGCGCCTGCCAGGCATGACGGATGGCCCCTTTGATACCCGAGCCGGCAAAGCACGGATGTTGGGTGTGGCGTTCGCGCTGGATGGGATTGTCGATGACTCCCAGGGCCTGGCCTGCGCCCATGTGTACCGGGCTGATGGCGTACAGAAAGACAGCGGCGTGTTTGGTGTACATGGTGTCATTGCTCCTTCTGGGGGTTAGAACACTGCGAACACGAAGCGGTTGAATCCTTCGGCGCGGCGGGTGTCGTCCTCGCAAGGATCTTTCCAGAGACCGCGCTCCACGAGCTCTTGCAGGGCTGCAGCAGTGGTGGTGGAGTCAAGTTCCATCCAATAGACACTGCCTGCTGCGGCGGCGCGCTGCGCCGGTTTGGGGTGTCTGCGGGCCAAATCCCATCCCGAGACGGTCTCGGCCCTGGGGACAGCAGCGGCAACGATCCACCCGGAAACACCGTGGAGCTCGAAACGTACGGCGCCGTCGGTGCGCAGGGTGTCCGGTTGGGCGCCGGTGGGGAGCCAGCCATGCGCAAAGATGCCTGGGGACGTGAGCACCATCCGGCATCGCTGGTTTTGGACAAAGACAGAGGGGTCAGGGGCGGGGCAGGGAATAGTCGTCGGTTCGATGGCTGCGGCGCGGCCATCACCTCCAAGGCGGACGAGGCCTTTTTGCGGCGGAGTCGCCCCCTGCACGGTGATCACAAAGCCGGTGTCGAAGGTTTCTTCTTGAGACGCCGTGCCGCTGTGGAAGCGTTTGCGGAAAGCGACCGCCTGCGCGGAGAAAAGCCGACCTTCTGCGGCGCTCCCCGTGGTGTCGCTGATTCCCACGCCGATGCGCAGATCGATGCTCCAAAGATGGCGAGAGTGGAGGAGATGCTTTGAGGAAAGCGTCTTGCCGGTGAGGTAGGCAGTCCATCCTGTTTGTGTCAGCCAGTACCCGGAGAGTGGTTTGCGGCGAAGGGGTTGGGCCAGCACCGGGAGATATGGAAGAGAGGCAGAAGAGAGGATTGGCGCTGTGCCTTCGAGGGACGAAGCCTCAGTTTTCCCTTGGAAAAGTGCTTGGGGGATCAGGGTATGGGGCTCTGGCGCGCCATTTGCGCCTGCGGTGATCACGAGGTCGGCAGGGGGAGCCATCAGCAGTTCGACGCGTCCGTCTTGGAGACGGCGCGCCAAGTGGAATGCAGTCACGGTGAACGAGCCGGGTTTTTGGGGCGTCCCGAGCGTTGGGTGGCAGAAGTCTCCTCGGGAAAATGTCATGACGTCGATGCCTGCGTCGGCGAGCATGCGGCTTCTGATCGCCCCGGCGGCAACGGACGGCCACGGAGGAACCAGGGCTTCGCCGAAGCTTCCGGGATCACCGAAGAGTTTGTTCCCGCGCAGAAAAAGGACATCCAGGGGTTCCAGGAAGAGAGAAGATGCGGTCATGCGGCGTACTCCTTACCGGTATGCAGGGATGTGTCCGCAGGCATGCGGGTTTCTCGGGCCAGAAATTCCGCGATAGCGAGGAAGTTTTCCAGCCACTCCTTGGGATGGGCCTGTTGCTGGGCAATCTGGGTGAGCCGTCGGGCGAGAAGGGGGGCGTGTTTGGCCGGCTCTCCTTTGGATTGGCGAGCAAGCTGGTACCCAAGCAGTGTTTCGAGAATATCGGGATGGGTTTTGGGATCCGGCAGATCGGCAAGCCACTTCAGGCTATGGTAGACTGCTCGGCGGGATGTGGTTGGTGCCGCAAGAAAGCGGATGGTGTCGAGCAATAGCGCCATGGGATCACCCCATGGCGCCGTAAAATGCAGCGCCCCTCCTGCACGTTTGATCACCGTGATGGCAAAGGCGTTGCGTCCGCCCTCTTCTTTGGCGCGTTTTTCTGCGGCGCGCAGTTCCCGCAATACGGCGGAAAGTGGTGCTTGATGGTGCGCCACCACCAAGCCCGCTGAGGCCGTGGCGTTTTTTCCCATCATGCGCATGAGCCGGCCGCGGAGGAAGGCAAAGCCGTTTTTGCAGTGGAGCTGTTGGGGATGCTGCCGCACGGTGTGCCAGTCTAGGGGCGCGTTTTCAGAGGTGATCCCACTGTACGCCTGCCGCAGGCGACTCGCGCAAGACATCAGATCTGCTACCGGCAACACTGCCAGCACATCGTCCCCGCCTGCATAGATCAGGCGGCCGAGGTGCTCTTCTTCCACCACGTGCCTTGCCACATGTTGGGAGAAATCGTTGAGGGCCGCAGAGATGGCGAGGTGCCGACCAGGGGAGACGGCGCGGCGCTGATTCCCATAGTCCCGAACCGCAGGACAACTTTGGGCAAGGTGGTCAAAGCCATGTCGGACCTGCTTGTGGAAGCTCTCGCGGTAGGTGATGGCCGTGCCGGTGGTCTCGTCTCCGGAGAGGATGGCGCCCATATGGTCGCCGTCCATCATCAAAAGTCCATAGTAGCTTTCTAGGCGGAAGCGTTTCTTGGGAGCTGAGGCCGGAAGTCCTTGGGCCAGGATGTCGCGTACATGATGCCGGATTTTTTCCGCTTGGGATTCGTTCTCCATCTCGCTTGCTGCATCGAGCAAGGCCGGGAGGATGCGGGCCTTTTGGAGGGCCTCGGGGTGCCGCTTGCTATGGCGCAGCACCATGCCCCGTGGCAGCACCACTGGGTCGACCTTGATTTCCGGGATGGCCGCCGCGCTGGTGTTGGCGTCGTTTTCGAGCCAAACATCAAGTTGGCGCGCCAAGGCCATGGCATGAGTGCTGACGCTGTAGCGGAAGATGTTTTTGTTCCCTAAAGCCTGCTCCACCTCCTGGGTGAAGAGTGTGGGCCACAGGCGTTTGAGGGCCGCCAGTCCTCCCAAATGTTCCCCTTGACGAGCCCACGCCGGGCGTTTGTGGGCGATCCGCGTCCAGAGAGTGTCGGTGCGCTGGCCAGGAGGCAGGGCGAGATGGGTTCTGTCTGTGGTAAGCCATTCCACGTCGCCGCAGAGAGATTCCCTCCACCCGGTCTGCGGTTTTTGATCAAAGGGGCGCGCTGTTTTGGCTGCAGCGAGCACGCGTTCCGCGAGATCATAGACTGCCGGATAGAGAACCCCAGGGTTGGGGTGGAAAAAACGCACCTGCTGACCATTGCTGGTGACTTCGATGGCCTGGGAGAGGACTTTCCATGCGGCCGTATTGAGGAAGCCGCAGGGGCGCCCGGAATCTTCCCCAAAAAATGGCGCCATGGCGCTCTGGAGATTGGTCAGATCGAGGTCGCGCTGCTTGGTGTGGTCGCGGCAGCGAATGAGGGAGAAGGGTACGGCAGCCCAATAGACTTCAGGAAAAGAAGAGAGCTGCTCGCGCATTTGGGCGTAGGCCGGGCAGAATGGATCGTCTTCGAGACCCGCTGTGGTCAAGAGACGACGCACGGTTTCTTGGCCACGGTCCTGAATCCATTGCCGTGCGCTTTCGCGGCAGGCCTCGGCCAGTTCTCGGGCGCGGCTTGCGGGCACGAGGGCAACGAAGCGGTTGGGGAGCGCTGCGGCAAAGAGGGGGTTGGAGTCACTCGCTCCTCGTTGCCATTCGCATTGTTCAAACAATTGGGCAGGCAACCCCATGGCATCCCGCAGCCATAAATCCACTAGAGCGATGCCGCGGAGCCGGGGAAAGAGGAAGGCGTCCGGTCCCAGCGCCTCTGCCACGGGCCGCATGGTCTCCCAGGCAAGACGGGACAGCAGGTGGGACCCAGCCCAAAGGTCGTCCAGTTTGCGGGCGGAAGCAATGAAGGATTGTACTGGACCGATGGAAAGGGCCAAAAGCGCTGCATCGCCCTGGGGGTCTGCGGCGAAGGCACCGGCAAAGGCCGAGGTGAGGTCGAGGTGCTCCCAGATGGAATGGTCGGGGACCCGTGTGTCCGCCGGAAGTAGCGGCCAGAGCGCCCCCATTTTCCCGTTGTCGGCATCTTCGCTAAGCTCCGGGCCAAAGCGCCAGAATGCCAGGAACGTTGCGCGCCAGGCGTCTTCATCCTTTCGCTCGCCGATGGCTTTGGCGAGGGCGGCAAAATGGCGGAATGCGCGCTCTTTGATGTCCGAGACGTCCGTATCATGGAGGGCGTGGAGATCGATTTCCTCTCCGGTAAGGGGATGGATGAGGATCGGTGCTGTGGTCCAGCGGACTTGAGCCCAGTTCGCCACTGGAAACGTGCGCTGCGTCCCGGACTTGGTGGTGACGGTGCGTTCCTCCATGGGCCATTGCGGTCGATCCGCGGCTGCTGCCCACCAGTCGGCCCGCTGGATCTGGCGGTAGATATCGCTGGCAAGACTTTGCGGAAAAAGAATCTTGGCGAGCACTTCGTCGTTGTCCGGGTCTATCTGGCTGCCGAGTTGCTCGAGGCCCATTAGGCGGCGGAGCGCTCGGGAGGTCCCGTTTTCGTGGCCTTCGGGGTCCCGTAAGAGGACCAAGGCTTTTTCCGCGGGGTCGTGCAGCCGGGCGGCGAGCTTGGTTTGCCAAAGGCGAGCAGTATTCATGGGGTTACTCCGAAATGCGCTGCAGTTTTGATTCTGAAGAGCTGTCGAGGAAATGGTGAACCTGCTTCCAAATGCGAATGAAGGTTTCTTCTTGAGGTTTGAAGGATGCAGGCGGGAGATGGGGCATATGAAAGATGACGCCTACCGCCTGTTGATCTTTGCTGCGCCGAACCTTGAAACGGAGTTGGTTGGGGAGGCGGCAATTGCCCCAGGCCGCTACGCTGTGCCTCGTGACCGGGTAGGCGAGCCAATGTCGTTCTTCTGGATGTGGAGATCTTTCTCCTGTAGTGAAGCGAAATTGCGTCCGCAGATTGATTTTGATGGTGGCGAGGGTTTTCATCAGACTCTGCCAATCAGAATGCGGCTCGGTCTGCCAGATGAGTGCGCCTTGGTCGTCTTGGCCGATCGCCTGGGGCCAATCGCTTTGCAGGCACTTACGCCAGTCCCGTAGGGGGATTAGTCCCGAAAGGGCAAACGCCCCTTCTTGCGGTTGAAGCACATAGGATCCCCATCCATTGCGGGACCGACCACCAAGGGTTCCAAAGCGGTCCATGAGCCAGAGGGCGTGCTCCACGAGGGGCGCTTCCTCTTCTGGGTAGGCGATGGACAGTGTGGCGGATTCGTCGGCCTGGATGGCGGCATTGGCCTTGAGTTTGGGACTGCGTTCGCCTCGGGGAAGCGTGAGGGGGCCGTAGCCAAGGTAGCCGAGGTAGAGGTTGCTTTCTGCTTGCCGATCTTTGGGATGAGAATCTTTGTCGAGTGGGGACCAGGATCGCTGTTTTCCTTCTTCCCAGGAGCTCAGTCGCAGCAGGACATGGCTTTTGCAGAATGCACCATCGAGCCATGCATTGCCAAAAATTTTACCTTCTATTTCGCGCATTTTGGCTATATCGACGCAGAAATTTGTGCTCGCAGCATACGCCACGCGCCACCATTGGCGGAGATTGGCCTTGATAGGTGGGGTTCGCCATCGGCCGCTTTGTTGGGCATCCCCAAGGAATGCAGGGGTAATAAAGGATAATAGAAATTTTTGTTTTTTCATTTTCATGGGTTGCTCCCTCTCCGCCATACGGTTTTCTTACTCAATGACTCGGTATTCCATCCATCCCAGTCCGAATGTAGTTTGTTTGCCTATTCGTAAAACTTCCGCTGCCGTCAATAGGGGAGTGAATTCCGTGAGGTCGCCGCGGTAGAGAATGCTGCCGGTCAGTCCGCCCAAAAGCATTTCCCGCTCTTGGCGGCTGGAGAAGCGGCGATGGTCGATCCACTCCAGCTCGTCGCGCGCGGTGATGATGGAGGCCGCCCGCTTAGCCAGTCCGCGGTAGTCCAGGGGCGGCTCGCCTGCGCCAAAGGCGTGAAAAAGGCTGGAGACACGCCGTAACGTACCCCGTATGAGCACGTCGAAGGGCAGCTTTCCTGCGAGATGGTTGTCCGCCTTGAGGCGTACCGGCGTGCGCCAGCGCACTTCCACGGCACGGGCCGGAGCTGGAGGGATTTGGGCGAGATCCAGCTCGTCGGGGACAGTGCCCTGGAGCACGTGGGGACTGCGGGCGTCGTAGATGCGCTGGCCGCGGTACGAGACCGCCTGCAGGGCAAAGCGCGCCCGGGGCCGCACTTCTCCTCGGCCGATCCCCGATTGCCCCATGCGCTCGAAAGCTGCGATGAAATACGGGAGATACTCTGTAGCCGACCCGAAGAGGATCAGCGAAAAGTCGAACGATTCTCCTTTGCGGAAGGCCCGCTCTCGGGTTGTTGGGGGGATGATGGCATAGGGATGCGGCGCCAGGCCGTGGGCGTCGTTGGTGGTGGGCTCGAACACCGTGGGATAGATGCAGCGGCTTCGCACGAGGCAAATGCGGCAGTCCCGCTCTCCCATGGGGCAGGCCACCCGCTTGAGGGCCCAGCCAAAGGCGCCGCGAAAGGTCGAGCCTTTGAATTCCGGGAGCACGGCGTTTTCTTCGAACACGGCATGAAAGTCGTATTGGGCAAGGCGCATGGGTCCTCCTGGAGAGTGTGTACGGGAGTCGGCAGGATTTTTTTGTGTACCCGGAGGGAATGTCCGGCCTTGGGTTAGGGCTGTCTCTGGGGCGCGAACCTCGTGTCCGCGCGGGCCGTTGCGGCGTGGGCGCCCTTTCCTTCGAGCCATCCGGAGCGGGCCGGGCCTGGGCAGTCAAAGGCCGGCACGTAGGGTTTGATGTCCAAAAGCGGCGTGCCGTCGATCACGTCGATCCCCCGCACCCAAAGTACCGCTTCTTCCCGCCGCAAAAGCTGGACGACGGAAAGGCCGATGGCATTGGGCCGAGCCGGTGCCCGCGTGGCGAAAACCCCATGCACTGCAGTGTCGAGAAAGGGGACGACCAGCGGCTTCCACGGGCCGCTTCGGTGGAAGTGGTAGAGGAGGATGAGGTGGGAGAATCCTTCGATGTCCTGCAGGGCTTGGGCGTAGCAGGCGTCGAGCTCGACGCGGCCTTCTGCGTCTGCCGCGCCTGTGGGCTGGATGGGGGCGCCGTGGGCTTCGGAGAAGGGGGTATGAATGATGCCTATGGGGCGGTAGGTGATTGTGGACATGGGATGCCTCGCAAAGGATAGTGGGAAGGCCCGTGCCCTTCTCGAGGAGGCATGTGGCGCAGCCGCGGGAAGGCACGTGGGGATGAACGCGGTGCCCATAGAAAAATTTCGTCGGATCGGAAAGGGCTGCGCTTCGGAGAACGATGAATACCCAAGATATCTTGGGTTGGGGCCCTGTGGGAGGGAAATGTGCATGGCGGCAAAAAAGTGTTTGACAAAGTCCGCGTCGGACGCCTAGAAGCGCCTTCCGTTGTCGGGATGTAGCGCAGTCTGGGAGCGCACTTGAATGGGGTTCAAGGGGCCGGAGGTTCAAATCCTCTCATCCCGACCACGACGGCATCGCCCACATAGCTCAGTAGGTAGAGCGCGTCCTTGGTAAGGACGAGGTCAGCAGTTCAATCCTGCTTGTGGGCTCCAGAGGATCCGCCGGCCCGTAGGGGCCGGCTTTTTGATTCGATGTCGTGTGCGGTCGCGTTGTTGAGCGGCAGGCGGATTGTCTCGCTTGTTCCTCGAAAAGAATGAGCTTTTGAGAAAATTTCGATTCCTCCGCAATTTTTTCTTGACCGCTGT
>DPEO01000145.1 GCA_003530935.1 Desulfomicrobiaceae bacterium
ATGCACCGCCAAGCGTTGGGGATCGACAAAGCGGACCGCCGGCAGGTGCCGGCGGGAAGGGCGGAGATACTGGCCCACGGTCATCATGCGGCACCCCAGCTCCGCCACTTGGCGGATGGCCTTGAGGACTTCCGTATCCTCTTCGCCCAGGCCCACCATGATACCCGTCTTGACCACCATGCCGCGCTCCACAGCGCGGGCGAGCACCTCGAGGCTGCGCTGCCAATCCGCCTGGGGCCGCACCAGGGCATAGAGCCGCGGGACCGTCTCCAGGTTGTGATTGAACACGTCCGGTCGGGCCGTGAGTACCTCCTCAAGGGCAGCACGGTCTCCGGAAAAATCCGGAACGAGCACTTCCACCGTAGCCTGGGGACAGGCCTGACGCACGGCCTCCATGGTGCGCACAAAATGCCCGGCTCCGCCGTCGGGCAGGTCGTCGCGGGTGACCGAGGTGATGACCACATGCTTTAGCCCCAGACGCGCGGCGGCCTCGGCCACACGCCTGGGCTCGTCCGGGTCCACGGGAGCCGGTGCGCCGCCCAAAACATTACAAAACCGGCAGTGACGCGAGCAGCGTGGGCCCAAGATCAAAAACGTCCCTAAGCCGCAACCAAAACATTCGAACATATTGGGACAGCGCGCCGCCTGGCATACCGTGCCCACCGCCAGGTCTTCCACCGCCCGCAAGGTACGGGCGAATTGACCCTGACGGGGAAGATTGGTGCGCAGCCACGGCGGCAGCCGCCGCGTATCCCGAAGGTCCTCAGGGCACTGCGCCAATCGCTGCATCGCCTCGTGATGCGTCATATTCCATACCCCCAGCGCCCCCACTCGCCCAAGTGCATGGCACCGAGGTAGCGGGAAGAAAAGCCGGCCTCTGCCGTAGCATCCACCACGTGCACCCCATGCGGGAGCTCTTCGGCCACGGACCGAAACTGCGGCCGCGTGCCCAAAAGCAGGGCGCCACGCAAGGCAGTATTGCCCACCACCCGGATGCGGTCCCGCCACTTGGGCGGGAAAAATCCCAGCGTCACCAAATCCTCCACCGCCACATGGCTCCCCAAGGCACCGGCCACGGCCACGCACGCCACCCGTTCCTGCACCCGCTCCAGCACCGTTTGGAGCGCCGCCACCAAGGCCGCCTTGACCTTCAAAAACTCTTCCACGTCCGCCTCGAAGAGCTCCACTGGCCCAGCCACAGGGAAGGTACGCATCGCCCCCCCTTCCCGCACCATACGGCGCAAACGCCAGGCAAGCGGCGACGGCGGCGCAGAGGCAAAATGCCCGTCCCGGTCCACAACACCGATGCGGCGCAAGGCCGCCAAAAGGGAAATATACCCCGTGCCGGAGATCCCCTGCCACGGCCCCCGGCCCCGAGGCACAAGCCCTGCGGGTCCTACGTCCACCGCGCTGATGACCCCAGGCCCGGCCAGACGCCCCCAGCGCAGGCCCACCCCCTCCACTGCAGGGCCCATGGGCACGCTGGACACCACCAGCTTTCCCTGTTCATACCACACGATTTCGCCATTGGTGCCCAGGTCGACCAGTACAAAGGGCTGCGGCAGGTTTTCCGCCAGACAAGCAATGACGCCTGCGCTGAGGTCACTTCCCACAAAGGGCGCAAGAGGCGGCGGCACGTACGCCGGCGGCAAATCCGCAGAGAGGCACACCGCCCCGCCGAACGCAGGCATGCGGTACGGAGCCGCCCCCAGCCCCGCCACGGACACGCCCAAGAGCAGCGCAAGCATGACCGTATTTCCCGCGAGCACCACCTCGCGCACGCCACGCGCCGCCATGGCCGCAATGGAGTCGAGCACCGCCGCACGAAGGACATCCCCGCCTTCAGGGCGGCTTGTGGCATAGCGGACGCGCGCCAGCACGTCGCTGCCTACAGGTGCTTGCGGGTTGGGGGTGGAAAAAGGCCCGTGATCCGGGAGTGCGTACGCCCACTTGAGGGCGGTGGTGCCCACGTCCACGGCCAAAATCTCGGCGGGATACGCAGGCAAAAAGCGCACGGGGGCTTGCCCAAGCCACTGCACCTGCTGGCCAGGAAGCGGCCTGTGCCGGCAGGCCAACCGCCATCCCCCGGCCAATTCATCCGCATCGAACCGCAACCGGTCTTCGGCACACGGCTCCGGAGCTGCTGCCTCGAAACGCACGCGACACGCCCCGCACGCGCCGATACCGGCACACACCGCACGCGGAGCAAAGAGCCCGACTTCGAAAAGCAGCTCCAGCCACGTCTGGCTCGGACGCGCGGCAAAGGTCTGCACGCCGTCCACGGTGCGCACTCGGACCGTCACTCCACCACCACCAAGCCGGTCTCTGTCGGGCCCTCCACCCAGCCGATCTCTGCCGCCAGATCGCCGCAGGAAAGAAGAAAATCGCGCACTGCGGCGAGCTTGGCCTCAGGCACCGCCAATACCAGGCCGCCGGAGGTCTGGGCATCGAAGAGCAGGTCCGCCACCACGGGATCCACGTGTGGGGCGATGCGCACCCGACACGCACAGAACTTGCGATTGGCGTGACTGCCTTCCGGAAGCAGTCCCATGGCCGCCAAATCCCGCACTCCGGAAAGCAGCGGCACTGCATCCGCGCGCAGCACCACCTGGCACCGCGAGGCAGCCGCCATTTCCAGCACGTGCCCGACCAGGCCAAAGCCCGTCACATCCGTTGCCGCACGCAGCCCAAAACGCGCGATGGCCTCGCCGCCAACGCGGTTGAGGCGACCCGCCCAGCGTACGAGCTCCGCTTCCATGGCATCCGCTCCTTCCCAATTGGCCTTAACGGCCGTGGCCAAGACACCTGTGCCGACGGGTTTGGTCAAAAGCAGGTGATCACCAGGGCGAAGTCCCGTGTTGGAGGCCAGGACCTGAGGATCAAGGACGCCAGATACCGAAAGCCCATATTTGATTTCCGTGTCCTGGACGCTGTGCCCGCCGACCAGTACGGCCCCGGCCTCATGCACGGCGTCCGCGCCTCCGCGCAAAATTTCCCGCAGGACCTGCACGTCCATGGTCTTTGAAGGGAAGCCCACGATATTCATGGCCGCAAAAGGCCGTCCTCCCATGGCAAAGACGTCGGAAAGGGCATTGGCGGCGGCAATGCGGCCAAAGGCAAACGGGTCGTCCACGATGGGGGTGAGGAAATCCACGGTCTGCACCAAATATTGCTCTGCAGGAAAGCGGAGCACCGCCGCGTCCTCGTTGTTGCCGAGCCCCAAAACCAGGCGAGGATCGTCCTCCGGCACAAGTTCCGCCAGGGCCTGCTCCAGGTCCCCTGGAGCGAGCTTGGCCGCTCAGCCGGCGGCGTGGGCAAAATGCGTGAGTTTCATGCTTCCTCCACGGCAAACTTCTGGGAAAGCCAACCCGGGAGCTCTTCCATCAAACGGTATGCGGCGGGAAACAAGGTTTGTTTCGCGTGGTGCACGAGATAGAATTGTCGTTCCACCGCGACCTCGGGAACTGCCACGCGCACCAGCCGTCCCTGATCCAGGGACTCCCGCACCGTGAGCGTAGACGTCATGCCGGCCCCCATACCTGCCTCCAAACAGCGGGCCATGATGCTTGCCTGACGCACCACCGCCACCGGACGAATATCCTGCCACGAAAGCCCCAGAGCCGAAAGTGCCTGCTCCATCACCCGCCGGGTTCCGGAACCCACCTCCCGCACCACCCAGGGCAAGGCGCGAAAGAGCTCGGCCCCTGCGAGCTTCTCAAAGCGTTTCGCCAACTCCGGACTCATGACCAAAGCCACGTCATCACAAAGGAGCGGCACGGCCCGCAGATCCGGACTCGACGGAGGGCTTCCCACCACCGCCACCGTCAAAGCCCCTTCCTGCACCGCCTCCATCATCTCCGCCGAATCCCCAATGCGCAAATCCACCACCACCTCGGGATAACGGGCGTGGAACCAGGCCAAAAATTCCGGCAACAAATAATGGGCAGGAATGGAACTCCCCCCCAAGTCCACCTCGCCGGCCACCCGGTCCTGCAATTGCCGGATCTCGGCCTTGGCGAGGTGCACTGCCGCAAACATGGACTGCGCATGCCGGTAGAGGATGTGACCTGCCTTCGTGGGCACAACGGAGCGGCCGATGCGGTCAAAAAGCAGCACCTCCAATTCGCTCTCCAAGGCAGCAACATGCGCGCTGATGGTCGGTTGCGACAAATAGAGTTCCTTGCCTGCCTTGGAAAAACTCCGCAATTCGTATACCTTGGCAAAAGCGATGATCTTATGGATATCCATGGACACCTATCTTTGGCATAGAGCGAAACTATCCATGAGCACGCAAAAAAAAGGCAGGGGAAATCCCCTGCCTTTGGGATGGCGTCCTTTATTCGGCGTGTGCTTCCTCAGTACTTGCCGTGGAGACCTCTTCCGGAGCCCCCACAGAGAACTCGATGAGCGCCATGGGGGCACAGTCGCCGGGCCGCGGGAGGGCGAATTTCACCACCCGGGTGTAGCCGCCCGAGACACCCTGAAACCGGGGGCCAATGACATCAAAGAGCTTCTGGACACTGCTATGGCTTCCCAAAACCGCATAAGCCTGACGGCGGGCGTGCAGCGAATTCTCCTTGGCCAAGCTGACCAATTTGTCAGCCAAGATCTTGAGTTCCTTGGCCTTGGGTTCCGTGGTGCGGATGCGCTCATGCTCCACCAAGGAGCGCGCCATATTCCGCATCATCGCTTTGCGGTGCTCCCAGGTACGGCCAAGTTTTCTGCCTGATTTTCTATGCCTCATTGTTTTCGTTCCTCTTCAGCCAATCCTGGTACAAGGCGTCGAAGTTATCAATGGCAAGACCGAAATCCAAACCCATGCTTTCCAGCACCCGCCGGATGTCCTCCAGGGACTTGCGGCCGAAGTTCTTGGTCTTGAGGAGCTCGTTTTCGGTCTTCTGGACCAGTTCTCCTACCAAATGGATCCCAGCGCTCTTGAGGCAGTTGGCCGCACGCACCGGAAGCTCCAATTCTTCGATGGTCTTGAAGAGATGCTCGTTGATCTGCGCCTGGGGCTTTGCCTTGGCGTGCTGGATGTCCGCAGAGCTTTCGTCGAAGTTGATGAACACCGAAAGCTGATCTTTGAGTATCTTGGCGCTGTACGCTACGGCATCCTCAGGACGCACCGAACCGTCGGTCCAGACTTCCAGGATAAGCTTGTCGTAGTTGGTCATCTGGCCCACGCGGGCCTGTTCCACGGTATAGGCCACCTTCCGAATGGGCGAAAAGCTGGCATCCAAGGCAATCACCCCGATCTGCAGATCCAGGTCTTCATGCATGTCCGCCGGCACGTAGCCTTTACCCATGCGGATCTCGAGATCCATGACCAGCTCCACGTCCTCGGAGAGGGTGGCGATGTGCAGGTCGGGGTTGAGGACACGCACGTGCTGGTTTTCGCGGATGGCGGATGCCGTCACCGGTCCCCGAGAGTTGGCCACGAGCTGCACCCGCTGGGGTTCGGCCGTGTCCATGGCGATGCGTAGTTGCTTGATATTGAGAACGATATCCGTCACGTCCTCAATCACACCGGGGATCGTCGTGAACTCATGCTGGATTCCCTGAATCTTCAGGGCCACAGGGGCCGCCCCTTGCAACGAAGAGAGCAGCACACGGCGCAGGGCATTGCCAATGGTGGTCCCAAAGCCACGTTCCAGGGGCTCGCAAATGAACTTCCCATAGGTGTCGTTGGACTTGGGATCGCATTCCAGCTGCGATGGCCGGACGAGCTCCGCCCAATTGCGGACGAAAACCTTGCTGTCTCCGCTCAGAGAACTCATGGGTACCGCCCTTTATTTGGAGTAGAGTTCGACGATGAGCTGCTCGGTCATGGGGAAGGTCAAATCCTCACGCGTGGGCAGGGCTTTCACGGTACCGCGCATGGCAGTGGGATCAACTTCCAGCCACGCCGGCACCCCCCGCCGGGCCACAGTCTCCAGGGCTTCCGCAATCACCAAATTCTTTTGGGAACGCTCCCGCACTTCGATGACGTCGCCCGGACGCACCTGTATCGAAGGCACGTTCACCTTGCGCCCATTGAGGCGGAACAGGCCATGACGCACCAATTGGCGGGCCTGAGCGCGGGAATGGGCAAAGCCCATACGGTACACGATGTTATCGATGCGCGATTCCAGGAGCACCAACAAATTGGTACCTGTCACACCCTTGCGACGATCGGCCTCCTGGAAGTAACGGCGGAACTGTCCCTCAAGGAGCCCGTACATCCGACGCACTTTCTGCTTTTCCCGCAGCTGCAAGGCGTAGTTGCTGGGCTTCTTCCGCATCTTTCCATGATCGCCCGGGGCATACGGACGACGATCAAAAGCGCATTTATCCGTATAGCAGCGGTCACCCTTGAGGAACAACTTCGTTCCTTCACGGCGACAAATTCTGCATTTTGCTTCCGTATATCTAGCCAAGGTTACTCCCCCTCTTAGACTCGACGGCGTTTGGGCGGACGGCATCCATTGTGCGGGATGGGGGTGACATCGCGAATGAAGGCGACCCGCATCCCCAAGGCATTGATGGCACGCATGGCCGACTCCCGGCCAGCGCCCGGACCTTTGACATAAATCCCCACGGTACGCATGCCGCAATCCATGGCCTTACGGGCAGCGGTCTCCGCGGCTTTCTGCGCCGCAAACGGGGTATTCTTGCGGGATCCACGAAATCCCGAAGCACCGGAACTCGCCCAGCTCACCACGTTGCCCGCAGGATCGGTAAACGTCACGATGGTGTTGTTAAACGAGCTGGTAATGTGCGCAATTCCCACGGGAATATTACGCTTTTCTTTCTTTTTGGTCAC
>DPEO01000127.1 GCA_003530935.1 Desulfomicrobiaceae bacterium
CTCCTAAAACGGCCACACATGGTCCAAAATCCTTGCCAGCCATCCTGGCCGCTGCTTTTCCGCCAGCACCCCTTCGCCAAAGAATTCGATGCGGGCGTCCGCCAAATACGAAGATTCCACGGTATTGTCCGCAGCGATGTCCCGCGCCCGGACCAAGCCTTCCACGGCCACCAACTGAGTCTCGCCGTTGATGCGCATCTCCCGGGCTCCCATGATTTCGAACACCCCCCCAGGAAGGACCCGCATCACCCGCGCCGCCACCGTAGCCTTCACCGAACTCTCCCTCTTGGTCTCCCCTTCGCTTTCAAAATTATTGGTGGACCCAGCCTTGACCATGGGGGTGGTGCCCACATCGCCGAGATACGGCAGGGAATCCCGCCCCAAAAAATTACTGACTCCCAGATCGACGCTGCTCTTTTTATCCGCCGTGGTGGAGGCCGTGTTCTTAGCCGTGGTGCTGTCCAAAATCTTCACCACCACGATATCCCCCACCCGCCGCGCCCGGGGATCGGCAAACAAGACCGCCGCCCCATCAGGATCAAACAGGGATCCGGGATTTTCCCAGGCAGGCACCGCTGTCTGCGGCTGTGGCTCCAGGCTGCGCCCCACAGAGGGTCGGCGGGAAGGAGTCGCGCACCCCACAATCAAGACCAAAAGCACCACCATCGTCCCTATGGCTTTCATATGCCCCCCACACGCACCGTGGACTCATCCACCACCCGGGCCTCCACCACACGCTGGCTTTGCAGGTTGCGTACCCGGATCACGCTGCCTAACGCGCCGTCCTCCAAACTCTGGCCGGGGGCCGCCAACCGCAGCCGACCGTTGTCAAAGACCACACGGACCATACGTCCCCGCTCCACCGCTGGCACCGGCTCCACCATCTCCGCCATGATGGGCCTGCCTTGCGGCACAAAGGCCCGCACCCGCACGGCCCCCATGCCTGTACCGTCCCACACCGGGCGCCCCAAGGCCGCCAGGTCCATGCGCATGCGCACCACGTTCTGCGCATCCACCACCTCACCCCGGGAAAGGGGGCGCGCCGCGCACGGCACCTCGGCCCACACCTCGGCAAGCACCACCCCGGAGAGGGCATCCCGCACCACGCCCGCCTCGTCCACCGCCTCCACGCGCACCGGGATGGAGCCGGAAAGGGCCGACGGCGGCACCAGGCGGAGCCGTACCGGCACATCGGCAGCAATGAAAAACCATTGCGGCAGCCGCCATTGGGTGATACGCGCCTCGCCGCCCAGAGCGGCCAAGTGCGCCACCAAGGCCTGCTCCACGGCAGGCCGCAGGCGCTCCAGCGCCACCACTTGGCCGCCCCGCTGCACCAAGATCTCGTCCGGGAACGCCATGGGCGGGGCAGGCACCGGAACGCGGCCGGCCACCGCCTGCCGCACGGCCCGCCCGGAAATGCGCACCCGCCCCCCAACGATCTGCGGGGCCGGAGCCACGGAAGTCTGCCCCCAGCGCTCGAGGAACGCCATGGCGTCCTCGCCTTCGGCCCGAGCAAGATGGGCCAATGTAATAACCTGGGCTCCGGACGGCACACACACGGCCTCAGGCGCCACCAGACGTCCTGCCGCGGCCGCTGAGGCGGTCAAGGTCATGACGAGAAAAAACACCAGAGCACGCATAACCCCATCCTACCGCTTCACTTGATTGGCGATCTGCAGGAGGGAATCCGCCGTGGTGATGGCCTTGGAGTTGGCCTCATAGGCGCGCTGGCCCACGATCATGTTCACCATTTCCTCCACGATCTCCACATTGGACATTTCCAGAAACCCCTGGGCCAGGGTGCCGGCGTTGCCTTGGCCCGGCACGTTCTCGATGGCCTCGCCCGAGGCGTCGGTCTGGTAAAAAAGATTGCGGCCGATGGCCTTGAGCCCTGCGGGGTTCACGAAGGTGTACACCGGGATGTCCGTCTCCGCCAGCGTGGTGCCGTTCTTGTCCACACAGGTGAGGTGCCCGTCCTCGGTGATCATGATGTTTTGGGTTTCCTGGGGAACGGTGAAGGCGGGCTGCAACGGGTAGCCGTTATCCGTGACAATGGTGCCGTCACTGTTGAGCTTGAATGCGCCACTGCGCGTGTAGGCGATTTCCCCGCCTTTATCGACGCGAAAGAATCCTTCTCCCTCGATGGCGATGTCCAGTTGGTTGCCGGTATTTTGAAAATCGCCCTGGGAAAAAAGCTTGTGCACGGCCACAGGGCGCACACCTAGGCCGATTTGCAGGCCCACAGGAAGCTGATCGCCGTTTTGATTGAGTGTTCCCGCGATCTTGAGATTCTGGTACATGAGGTCTTCGAACTCGGCGCGGTTCTTCTTGAACCCGGTGGTATTGACGTTGGCCAGATTGTTGGACGTCACGTCCAGGTTCATCTGCTGGGCCACCATGCCCGAGGCCGCGGTCCACAATGCGCGAATCATAGTTTCCTCCTTGCGCGGGACGCACGCGCCTAGCGCACCGATCCCACCTCGGTGATGAGTTTCTTGTCCTGATCAAAGGTCCCGGTGATGATCTTCTGATAGGCTTCGTAGGCACGCATGGTTTCGATCATGTTGACCATCTCGGTGACCACCTCCACGTTGGGCCTTTCCACCGCGCCCTGCACCACCTCGGCATCCTCGGCAGGCAGGGGGGCCGCGCCGCTCTCCGGCCGGATGCGCAGGAGATTCGCCCCCATCTTTTCCAGCACCTGAGGATCTTCCACCCGGACCAGGGGGATGCGGTCCACGGCCTCGTTGTCGGCGCTCAAAAGTCCGTCGGCGGAGATGACGATGTCCCGAGTCCCTTCCGGGATCTGGATCGGGCCGCCCTCCCCCAGAAGGCGATTGCCCTGGGCGTCCACCACAAATCCGTCTGGAGAAAGTTGGAACCCGCCGCCGCGGGAGAGCATCTCCCCTTGCGGGGTCTGAAGGCGGAAAAACCCCTCGCCCGCCACGGCGAGATCCAAAGGATTGCCCGTGGTCTCCAGCGGCCCCTGCGTCAAATCGATGACACGCTCGGCAATGCGCGGCTGGGCAATGAGGTAGCTGCGCGGCCAGGCCACTTGCTCACGGACACTATAGTTGGGATTTTCCAAGTCGTGGGCGTAGCGGATGAAGGTATCCTGAAAGGCCAACCGATCCCCTTTGAAACCCGCAGTGTTCACATTGGCGAGATTGTTGGCGATGATATCCAGTCGCCGCTCTTGGGTCAGTGCCCCGAACAGGGCGCTGTAGCTGCTGTTTTGCATGGCGCACTCCTTGTGCCCATCCAAAAAGCAAGCATCGGGCCAAAAGCCCCAGCCCCCCGCGCCCGCCGTACCCGGGCCTTGGGGAGGACTCTTGTCCCCGGCAGGAACTTCCCGCCGGGGACGAAGGTGGTGTTATTTCTGAGACGCGAGCCACTGGACGACGGCGGCGCGCTCGGCGTCCGAGATCTGCGGCGCAGCTCCCTTGGCGAGCATGCGCCCTACGAGCTTCTCCCAGGCCGCCTGATCCTGGCCAAACCGGGCTTCCACCCGTTTGAAACTGTGGCATGACGTACACACCCGCCGCGCCAAGGCTTCGTCTCCGGCGGCAACCGCCATGCCTGCCGTCAGCACCAGACCACCGACAATAAGCAGCAACGATTTCATAGTATTACCTCCACCGATTTGCGGTTGTGGGACGCGGGGCCCCCAAATCTGAGCGCCTTTTTAGGAAGATACCACGATAGGTATCGGAAAAACAAGCCGCCGGCCGCCGCGCTCTTCACTTGACCCATCGCCCAGCCCGCGCGTAGGGCGCGGGGCCACGCACAGCCGTCGTATGCCCGCCATGCCCTGCGTTACCTTGACCGCGGCGGTGCTCAGGCGCATAGCGGCCCAGAGAACGACCACAAACGAGATGCGCTTTCGCATAAAAAAATTCTGGCCGTCGCCTCGGACGTGTGCCTGCGGCAGACCGTCATATTCCTCTACGGCCGTGCCCGAACCGCCGGCAGCGCCTCCTAACCCAACACCACAAGGAGATCTCCCATGAATATATGCATTATCGGCACCGGATACGTGGGCCTCGTCACCGCCGCATGCTTTGCCGAGATGGGCAACACTGTGGAGTGCGTGGACGTCAATGACGCCGTTGTGGAGCAACTTCAGCACGGCCGTGTCCATATCTATGAACCTGGACTGGAAGAGATCGTCCGACGCAATATCGACGCCGGACGCCTTTCTTTTACCACGGATCTGGCCACAGCCATGCGCGACAAACTCTTCCTCTTTTGCTGCGTGGGGACCCCGGAAGGGCCCGACGGCTCCGCAGACCTTTCCTTCGTCGAACAGGCCGCGAGGGATATTGGAAAAAATCTTTCCCAATACGCCATTGTCGTGAACAAATCCACCGTTCCAGTGGGCACGGCGGATTGGGTGCGGAGCCTCATTCAGGAAGAGTTGGACGCCCGGGGCGTATCCGTGGAGTTCGATGTGGTCTCCAACCCCGAGTTTCTCAAGGAAGGCGACGCCGTCAACGACTTCATGAAGCCGGACCGCGTCATCGTGGGCACGGACAACGTGCGCACCGCAGAGCTCTTGCGCGCCCTCTACGCGCCGTACGCCCGCAGCCGGGAAAAGCTCATCGTCATGGGCGTGCGCAGCGCGGAGATGACCAAGTACGCCGCCAACTGCATGCTGGCCACCAAGATCAGCTTCATCAACGAGATCGCCAACATCTGTGACCGCGTGGGGGCCGATGTGGCGGAGGTCCGCCACGGCATCGGCGCGGACCACCGCATCGGCTACCAGTTCATCTACCCTGGCGTCGGTTACGGAGGCTCCTGTTTTCCCAAGGATGTCAAAGCCCTGGTGGGTACGGCCCGACAGGCGGGCTACGAGCCGCAGCTCTTGGCCGCGGTGGATGAAGTCAACGAGCGGCAAAAGGCGCTGCTCGCCGCCAAGATCGAAGACTACTTCGCCCCTCAAGGCGGGGTGGCGGGCAAGACCGTCGCCCTATGGGGGCTCGCCTTCAAACCCAATACCGACGACATGCGTCAGGCCCCGGCGCTGGCCATCATCGCCCGCCTCACCCAACAGGGCATGCGCGTACGGGCCTTCGATCCCGTGGCGCGGCACAAGGCACGGGAGATCCTGGCGGACAATCCCCTCGTCTCCATCGAGGAAGATCCCTACGCCATCCTGCAAGGGGCCGACGCCCTGGTGGTGGTGACGGAGTGGAACCAGTTCCGCAATCCGGATTTTGCCCGCATCAAAAAGGCCCTCACCGCGCCCATCATCTTCGACGGCCGCAACCTCTACGATCCCCGGCTCCTGGCCAGCCAGGGTTTCGCCTACTTTTGCATCGGCCGACCGCGGGCATAAAAAAAGGCCCTCCCGCAGGAGGGCCACACACCCGCCCGACGACGCGACGCGCCGCCGAGGTTCCTTTACAATCGACCGAGGGTCGCCCGACGCTGCAACTCCAGGACAATGGCCTGCTCGTAGTGCACCGACGCCGAGCAGGACGGACACGAAGATTCCAAGTATTGGTCAAGGAATTGACTTTCTTCCCAAAAATCCAGCAATTCCTCACGGTCGAGGTTCTGGAGTTGCGCCTCCAGGGAAATATCGGCCTCATGCTGGGGTAGGGCTCGCGCCATGCAACACTCCTTGCAAACTCTGGTTCACGAAACGACTGGCGGTCCTTGTATCGGGGTTTGTCCAGTTTGTCCATGCTCCAACGAACGAGGGAGGCGGCCATGATCCATGCGCTCCAGGTGCTTTCCCAGTGGGCAGGGACTCGGCTCGACCAACTGTGGATGCACCACCTGGGGGACACTGTCCCGCGCGCCCGCATCCAGGAATGGATCCGCGCAGGACTGGCCACCGTGGACGGCCGCCCCTGCGGCAAACCGAGCCTGCGGGTAAGCGCCGGGCAGCGCCTCACCCTGGAGGTCCCGGATCCTTCTCCCGCCACCGTCACCCCAGACCCCGGCCCCCTGTCCGTGCTCTATGCCGATGACCATCTGGTGGTCATCGACAAGGCCCCGGGCCTCACCACCCACCCCGCCCCTTCGGTGGAAGGACCCACCGTGGTGGAGCGGGCGGCCGCGGCCTTCCCCGCCTTGCTCACCCTCGGCGGCGAACGCCCCGGCGTGGTCCACCGCTTGGACAAGGACACCTCAGGCCTGCTGGTCCTCGCCCTCTCTGAACCGGCACGGGTCGGCCTCAGCACGGCCTTCAGCGAACGCCGCGTGCACAAGGAATACCTGGCCCTGGTGGCAGGCGCCCTCCACGAACCCATGCGCGTGGACCTACCCATGGACCGGCATCCGACCCTCAAGACCCGCATGGCGGTGGTGCCCCACGGCCGCCCCGCCCTCACCGATGTTTGGCCCCTGTGGCAGGCCCCAGGCGGCCAGGCCGCCTTGGTGCGGGTGCGCATCCACACCGGCCGCACCCATCAGATCCGGGTGCACCTTGCCGCCCAAAAGCATCCGCTCCTCGGCGATGCGGTCTACGCGCCAGGCGCCATCGCCGCCATGGCCCCGCGCCAGATGCTCCACAGCTGGTACCTGGCCTTTGCCCACCCCATCACCGGCCAGAGGCTGGAATTCCGCGCCGCACCGCCCCAAGACTTCTGGGACACTCTCGAAGCCCTCACCCACCGCACGCTGCGGCTGGGTATCACCGGCTGCCCCGGATGCGGCAAGAGCACCGTCACCCGCATGCTGGCCGAAGCCGGCGTCCCCACCGTGAGCGCCGACGCCATCGTGGGCCAAAGCTACCTTCCCGGCGCAGCGGGGTGGGAGATCCTCCGCTGCCACTACGGCCGCAGGTTCACCCCCAGCGACGACGCCCCCGTGGACCGGCAGGCTCTGGCCCAGGCCATGGAAGACCCGCGCCTGCGCCGGGAAGTGGAGGCCCTCATCCACCCTGTGGTACGCGCAGAGGTGGCGGCCTTCTGGGAAGCGCACCGCGACGCCCCCGTGGCCGCGGCGGAGATCCCGCTGCTTCTCGAAAGCGGTATGGACGAAGACTGTGACCTGGTGCTCGGAGTCTTCTGCCCGGACAGTCTCCGCCACCAGCGCTTGGCGGGCCGGGGCTGGAGTCCGGAACACCGGAGCCGCATGGACTCCTGGCAATGGCCGCAGGCGCACAAGATCCGCGCCGCCCATCTGGTGGTGGACAATTCCGGCCCTCTGGACGATACCCTCCGTCGCACCCTGGCCGCGCTGGCCGTGGCCATGCGCCTGGCCCAAGGCCGCCGCCAGCGCCTCCTCCACCGCCTGCGCCACTTCCTCCACCACGGCGCATGGCCCGAATCCCCCGGGAGCCCGCATGTTTCCCCTTCGTGACACCATTCCATCCCGCCACCGGCCCCTCATCACCTGGACCATCGTGGCCATCAACATCACC
>DPEO01000100.1 GCA_003530935.1 Desulfomicrobiaceae bacterium
CTCGAAGAAGAGCTCCTGAGCGCCATCAACGACCTCGGCATCGGCCCCATGGGGCTCGGCGGCAAAACCACGAGCCTGGACGTCAAGGTGGAGATGCACCCCTGTCACATCGCCAGCCTGCCTGTTGCCGTCAACGTCCAATGCCACTCATCCCGCACCAAGGAGGTTGTTTTCTAATGGCAACGTACACCCTGACGACCCCCCTTTCGGATGACGACGTCCGCCAACTCAAGGCCGGTGACGTCGTCTACCTCTTCGGGATCATCTACACGGCCCGTGACGCGGCCCACAAAAAACTCATGGAAGCCCTCGATGCCGGCCAGCCGCTCCCCTTTGAGCTCCAAGGCGCGGTCATCTACTACGTCGGGCCGACCCCGGCCCCTCCGGGATACCCCATCGGCTCCGCTGGACCCACTACAAGCGGCCGGATGGACACCTACGCCCCGCGCCTGCACAGCCTCGGCGTCAAGGCGAGCATTGGCAAAGGCAAACGGAGCCAGGAAGTGCGCGACGCCCTCCAGCAATACGTGGGGGTCTATTTCGGCGCCACCGGCGGGGCTGGAGCGCTCTTGTCCCAGCGCATCACGGCTGCGGAAGTCATCGCTTACCCGGAGCTCGGGCCGGAGGCCATCCGCAAACTCACAGTCAAAGACTTTCCTCTGCTCGTCGTCAACGACGCCCACGGCGGAGAGCTCTACGCCCAACCCAGCATCACCCTCTAGCCCAATCCTGCACGGAGGAATCTACCATGGCCCTCTTTACCAAAGAAGAAGCGCTGAAATACCACCGCTATCCCCGCCAAGGAAAGCTGGAAGTCATTCCCATCAAGCCCTGCGCCAACCAAAAGGATCTCTCCATGGCGTACTCGCCCGGCGTTGCCGAGGCCTGCAGAGCCATCGTCGCCGACCCGTCCACCGCAGCCCTCTACACCGGAAGGGCGAACCTCGTGGCCGTGGTGTCCAACGGGACAGCCGTCCTGGGTCTTGGCAACATCGGCCCCTTGGCCGGAAAGCCGGTCATGGAAGGCAAGGGAGTCCTCTTCAAGACCTTCACGGACATCGACGTCTACGACATCAACGTGGATTGCGCAGATCCGGACAAGTTCTGCGAGATCGTCAAGGCACTGGAACCCACCTTCGGCGGCATCAACCTCGAAGACATCAAGGCCCCGGAATGCTTTGCCATCGAAGAGCGCCTCAAGGCAGAAATGAACATTCCCGTTTTCCATGACGACCAGCACGGGACCGCCGTGATCTCCGGCGCAGGACTGCTCAATGGGGCGGAAATCCTGGGACGCCGCCTCGAAGACATGAAGGTGGTCGTGGTCGGCGCAGGCGCAGCGGGCATTGCGTGCGCCAAGTTCTATGTCGCCCTCGGCATCGATCCCAAAAACATCTTTATGTTCGACTCCAAAGGGCTCATTTACAAAGGCCGCTCCGGAGTCAACGAATACAAGGCGCTCTTTGCCCAGGACAAGGAAGCGTCTCTCGCCGAATGCATGAAGGGCGCGGATGTATTTTTGGGACTCTCCAAAAAAGACCTCGTAAGCAAAGACATGGTTCGCTCTATGGCGAAAAACCCCATTATTTTTGCCATGGCCAACCCAGATCCCGAGATTTCCTACACCGACGCCAAAGAAGCCAACCCCAATTGCATCATGGGGACCGGGCGAACAGACTACCCCAACCAGGTCAACAATGTCTCGGGATTCCCCTACATCTTCCGTGGCGCCCTCGACGTCCAGGCAACGGAAATCAACGAGGCCATGAAAGTGGCTGCGGCCAAGGCGCTGGCAGCCCTTGCCAAGGAACCCGTGCCCACCGAGGTCTGCGACATGTACGGCGTCAAAGAGATGCACTTTGGCCGAGACTACATCATCCCCAAGCCCCTCGATCCTCGCGTCCTGGAGTGGGAAACGCCAGCAGTGGCGAAGGCCGCCATGGATTCCGGCGTGGCCCAAGCCCCCATCGCCGATCTGGAGGCATATAAGGTCAGCCTGCGGGAACGAGTCGCGCAGTCGCGCCAACGCATCCAGGCATTCGTCAAGATGTACGCATAACACCCCTCCGGCGGGCCCAAACGCCCGCCGGTTTTTCATCCTCCAGGAGATGTGCCATGCAGAAAAAAGGCTTCCGAATTGGCCTTGTCACATTCGTTTTGCTGCTGCTTGCAAGCCTTGCCTTTGGCGCAGAAGGCGCTGCCGAGCCGCCCATCACCCACGCCTATATCACCATTGGCGTCCTCATCGGCGCCGCCATACTCTTCTTCACCGAAATCGTCCCTTTACCCATCACGGCCATGCTCGTGCCTGTGGCCTTGAGCATCTTCCACATCATCCCCGCCAAAGTGGCGTTCTCCAACTTCGGCAACCAATGGGTGGTCATCTTCATGGCCATGTTCGTTGTCGGCGAAGCCACCTTTGTTACGGGATTTGCGGACAAGGTCGGCAAGCTCACGGTCAAGCTCTCCCAAGGGAGTGAAACCAAGCTCCTGCTCTTTTCCATGATCGCCATCGCGGCCCTGTCCTCGGTCCTCTCGAATACCGGGACCACGGTTGTCGCCATCCCCATGATCATGGGCATGTGCGCCACCGCGGGCATCCGCCCCAGCAAAATCCTCATGCCGGTCGCCTTTGCGGCAAGCCTGGGGGGGACGATCACGCTCGTGGGCACGCCTCCCAACGGCCTGGTCAACTCCATTATCGGCAAGATGGGCGGCCAGGAAATCGCCCCCTTTGGCTTCTTTGAATTCGCCAAGTTCGGCATTCCCCTGACCATCGTTGGCATTCTCTACTACGCCCTCATCGGGAAAAATTTCTTGCCCGACACACAAGCAACTTGTGCCTTAGGAGACGAAAATCTCGAATCCAAGATTCCCAAAGTCAAACGCCCGGAAAAAATGTGGGTCTGCCTCGCTATCTTTGCGTTCGTCGTCGCCGCCATGGCCACAAAGTTTATTCCTTTAGTTACCGCAGCAATGCTCGGCGCCTGTCTCGTGGTCATCACTGGGTGTATGACTATGAAAGAAGCATTCAAGTCTGTTGACTGGACCACGATATTCCTCTTTGCAGGAACTCTAGCATTATCGACTGCACTGGAAAAAAGTGGTGCAGCAAAACTTATCGCTACAACAGTTGTTTCCCAGGTATCTGATCCTTATGTACTCATGGCGGTCATCTGTGTACTTACTGCGATCATATCCAACTTTATGTCCAATACAGCGACTACAGCGCTCATGGCTCCACTGGCACTCCCCATCGCAACCCAAAGCGGAATTTCTCCTCTACCGCTTCTCATGGGCATTGCCATGAGCGCTTCATCGTGCTTTTTAACTCCGGTCGCGACGCCGCCGAACACGATCGTACTTGGACCAGGAAATTATCGTTTCATTGATTACTTCAAAGCTGGATGGCCGTTGCAAGTTATCAGCACACTTATGTGTATTTTCCTCATTCCGCTCATCTGGCCGTTCTAAACTGCAATGCATCCATAGCTTCTGCGCATAAGCGCTCCCTTATGCGCAGAAGCCCACATGACCGCTCCGCACATTGTGGGATCTCGCCGCGACATCTCGCCTTGATTTTTTCCCCCAGTTTCCCCAAGACTCCCTGCAGTCCGCACAGTCCTCAATTCGCATCTCCGGAGGCCCCATGAAGCGCGTCTCGATTCGTGTGCAACTGATGGCAGGTTTTTTGATTCTCTTGGGGGGTGTCTGTGCCGGGCTCGGCGTCATCGCCACCCGGCAAGCCACCCACTCCTCCCTGCAGCAGACGGAAGAAAACATCGTCCTCATGGCGGAGACCGGGGCGAAACTCATCCGCAGCTACCTCGACTACCACCTCGTGGCGCTCGAAGCCATCGCCAACCGCAACGTCATCCGCTCCATGGATTGGACTCTGCAACGCCCAGCCCTGGAAGCGGAAACCTCACGAATGCACTATCTTGGTATGGGCGTGATCACTCCGGACGGTAAGGCTCAGTATCCTGACGGCAAAACCGCCTCTTTGGGAGATCGGAAATACTTCCAAGAAGCCATGACCGGAAAGTCCGTATTCTCCAACGTCATCATCAGCCGAGTCACCAATTCTCCGGTCATCATCATCGCCACCCCCATCAACAATGACGCAGGAAAACCCCAAGGAGTCCTGATCGCACGGCTCGACGCTACGGCCTTGAGCACCATCACCGACACCATTCGCTACGGTTCTAGCGGATATAGTTATCTCATCGACAACCAAGGGACCATCATTGCCCACCCCAAACGTCAGTGGGTTTTGGACCGAAAGAACTTTCTCAAAGAAGGAAAAGAAAAGCCCGAATACGCCGCCCTTGCCGCCATGCAGCAGCGCATGACACGCGGCGAATCCGGAGCAGATCAGTACTCTCTCGATGGTCGCAACCTCTTCTTTGGATTCGCCCCGGTCCAGGGGACCGGATGGTCCCTGGCTGTTGGCGCTGTACGCGACGATGTACTCGCCCAAGTCTACACCATGCGCCGCACGATCCTCTGGGCCTCCGCCCTTGTTTTCGTCGCAGGCATCCTGGTCGCCGTGCTCGTCAGCCGGGCGGTCTTGGCCCCAGTCAAAAGCTGCGCCCACCTCCTCAAGGATATTGCGGAAGGCGAAGGCGACCTTTCCCAGCGCCTGCCCGTGGAAACCACCGACGAATTGGGACAACTCGCCCACTACTTCAACGAGTTCGTGGAAAAATTGCGCAATATCATCGTCCAACTTACCAGAAACGCGCACAAGGTCGCTGATTCAGCAACAGAACTTTCTACCATCAGCACCCAAACCGTACAAAACGTCCACCATCTTTCCTCGAAAACTGCATCCGTTTCTTCGGCCACAGCGTCGGTGAGTGATACGATTGCGTCCGTCGCCCAAAGCATGGAAGAAACGGCATCCAACCTCTCCTCGGTGGCAGCGGCCACCGAACAGATGACGGCAACCATCGGCGAGATTGCGGGCAACACGGAACGGGCCCGCAGCGTCACTGAAAACGCCGCATCCCAAGTCAATCGTTTTGCCGCCGTGCTTGAGCAGTTGGGCGAAGCAGCGCAAGAAATCGGCAAGGTCACAGAAACCATCGCCGCCATATCCTCCCAAACCAATCTCTTGGCACTCAATGCGACCATCGAGGCCGCACGGGCAGGAGAAGCAGGCCGCGGCTTCGCGGTAGTGGCCAACGAAATCAAAGAACTCGCACAAAAGACCGCCACCGCCACGCAAGACATCCGCGACCGTATTGCCGGCATCCAGTCGGCCTCCGACGACGCGGTGAGCGACATTGGCCAAATCGTTCGTGTTATTGGAGAAGCCAACTCGGCTGTCGCCACCATCGCCGCGGCCATTGAAGAACAGTCCGCCGTGACTCGGGATGTGGCACAAAACATTGCCCAGGCCACCCACGAGGTGGAAGGGGCCAAAAAACAAGCTTCTGCAATGTCCGAGGCGGCTCAAGACATCTCTCAGGAAATCATCGCAGTAGACGGAGTCACGGCAGAAATTCGCGCTGGCGGTGACCAAGTACAAGGCAGCGCGGAAAAGCTGGCCGCCCTCGCGGAAGAACTCAAAAACCTCGTGGGACAATTCCGCATTTAACCTCCCTGGGCCCCAAGAGCTCCTTCGGCCCCCGTTCCAGCAAAGGGGGCGCGAAGGAGCCTTGCCTTTCCCCACCGAGTGCCTATACTGCAAAGCGCACGGGGCCGCCCTGGTTTCGACGGGGATAATGCGGCCAAAGTTGCAGGTCGAGGGGCTGGGAGGTCCTCGTAAAAACCCAGCACAATCACAAGTGCCGAAGACAACTTCGAGTACGCTCTCGCTGCCTAATTAGGCATGCAAGAGTTTGGCGGCAGAGACCGCCACATCCGTGCGGCCGAGGCTCCATACGCCGCATCCGGGTGTCACCCCCATGGGGCTGGCAAAGGTCCGTAGCCAGAACGGACCGGCGCGAGACTCCTTCTGGCTGGCCGGTCGGACGCCCGTCCTGGGGCTCCCCGCCCGGCAAGAATGAAAACCAGGACTAAACCTGTAGACGCTTTGCGCCAAGTGTTCTCGGACGCGGGTTCGATTCCCGCCGGCTCCACCATTTAGAAAAGACAAA
>DPEO01000138.1 GCA_003530935.1 Desulfomicrobiaceae bacterium
CAAAGGGAAGGGGCTACATGCCGCTTTCCGTACCTGAAAAATCACATTGGAGGAATCGCATGTTTCCAACACTCGCTTATGCCATGGGAGACGTCGCAGGGCAGGCTGCGGGGCAGCAGCCCAATCCCATTATGTCGTTCGTGCCGCTCATCTTGATGTTCGTCATTTTCTATTTTCTGCTCATCCGGCCGCAGCAGAAGAAGCAAAAAGAACACCGCACCATGCTGGAAAATCTGAAGCGCGGGGATCGCATCGTTACCGCAGGCGGTATCTATGGCCGCATTGTGGAGGTGCGTGACGACGTGCTCACCGTGGAGCTTGCCAAAGACGTACAGGTGCAGCTTTCCCGCGGGTCTGTGGCCGCGGTGGTGCAGAAGGACGCCAAAGATCAGGCTGCCAAGGAATCCAAGTAACGTGACCGGGCAGGCCTGCTGCCCGTCTTTTTCTTTTTGGGGATATCCATGGGTGCACTACGTTGGAGGCTGGGATTGGCTGCGGCCATCATCCTTGCCGCGTTTATCTTTCTTGCGCCGTCCCTTCCGGGAGTGGCGGACTCGTCTTTGGGGCGTTTTTTGCCGGAGAGCCGCATCAATATGGGGCTTGATTTGCGTGGCGGCATCCACCTCACCATGGAGGTGGATCTCGGGGCTGCCGTGCGGCACGCCTTGGGACAGGCGGGGCAGGATTTGCGTGTGGAGGCCCGGGAAAAAGGCTTTACGGTGCTTCGCCCACGGTTGGTGGGGGGAGAGACCCTGGAGTGCACCGTCCTGGGGGCAGAGCATGCGGCGGACATGGACGCGCTCTTGAAATCCCGTTTTCGCTCGCTGCAGGTAGAGAGCAAAGAACCTGTGGAGGGCGGCGTGCGTTACGTGCTTATGCCCACCGATGCCTACCGCAAGCAGATTCATGACCTCACCGTGGACCAGGCGGTGAAGACCATCCGCAACCGGGTGGACGCCTTTGGTGTGGCGGAGCCGGATATCCGCAAGCAGCAGGGCGGTCGTATTCAGGTGCAGTTGCCGGGTCTGAGCGATACGGCCCGGGCGGTGGCCTTGCTCGGTCGCACCGCGCACCTGGAATTCCGCCTGGTGGACGAGGCCGCCGACCCGGAAGCGGCCATGCGCGGGGTCATCCCCCCGGACGACGAGCTCTTGTATATGGTGCGCCGCGGTGCGGATGGGTCGGAGGTGAAGACGCCTATCGTCTTGCGCCGGGATGTGGCGCTTACCGGCGAATACATCACCGATGCCTCGGTGCAATTCGACTCTTTCGGGCAGCCGTACGTGGGCATGACCTTCAACGCCCGCGGGGCCCGGATCTTTGAGGAGCTTACTGCCGCCAACGTCAAAAAGCGTATGGCCATCGTGCTGGATGGCTCCGTGTATTCGGCTCCGGTCATCCAAGAGCGCATCGGCGGGGGCAGAGCCTCCATCACCGGGCAATTTACTCCAGAAGAGGCCCATGACTTGGCCGTGGTCCTGCGCGCCGGATCCCTGCCTGCGCCGGTGCGGGTGCTGGAAGAGCGCACCGTGGGGCCGTCTCTCGGACAGGAGTCCATCGAAAAAGGTGTGCAGGCCGCCGTGGTGGGGGGCGCGCTGTTGATGCTCTTCATGGCCCTCTATTACGGTTGGAGTGGTGTGATCGCCGATATCGCGGTCATCCTTGACGTGGTGCTCATCTTGGCTGGCATGGCCCTCTTTGGCGCGACGCTGACGCTTCCGGGCATTGCCGGCATTATCCTCACCCTCGGCATGGCAGTGGACGCCAATGTGCTCGTTTTCGAACGCATCCGCGAGGAGCTGCGACGCGGGCTCTCACCCATGGCTGCTGTGGACGAAGGCTTTGCCCGCGCCACCCTCACCATCGTGGACGCCAACCTTACCACGATCATCGCTGCCATCATCTTGTACCAGTTTGGCACAGGCCCGGTGCGGGGCTTTGCGGTGACCTTGAGTCTGGGCATCCTTGCCTCCATGTTTACGGCCATTTTCGTCTCACGTATCATTTTCGATCTCTGGCTGCGCCGGCGTGCCCCCGGGGCCGCGATCAGCATTTGAAGGGAGGCCTGTTGTGCCACTAACATTGTTTTCGCAAACGCCTCGATTTGATTTTATCGGGAACCGCCGCAAGGCCTACGTGCTCTCCGCCCTGCTGCTGCTCTTGGGGGTGCTGTCCTTGGTGGTGAAGGGCGGTCCACGTTACGGCATCGACTTTGCCGGCGGCATGGTAGTGCAGGCAAAATCCGCAGTGAAGGTGGACGCCCGCGCCGTGGAACAGGCCTTGGCTCCGGCAGGCCTTGCCGGTCTGGTGGTGCAGGAGTTCGGGGCCGCTTCGGACAACGAGGTGCTGATTCGTGTGGCTGCGAAGGAAGAAGAGGCTGCGGCAGCCCGCACCGCCATTACCGAGGCCCTTGCCCAGATTCCGGATGCGCACTTTGAAATCCAGCGGGTGGACATGGTGGGAGCCAAGGTGAGCTCGGATTTGCGGGCCCAGGCCCTGGAGGCCTTGTTCTATGCGGTGCTGCTCATCTCCATCTATATCTCCGGGCGTTTCGAGCAAAAATGGATGATCGCCGCGCTCATGGCCGCGTGCTTGGGCGCTGCGGTCTACGGCCTGGGCCTTTTGGGTGTCTCCAAGGAAGTGCTCATCTTGGGGGCGCTTGCCGTAACCCTTGTGGTGTGCTGGAAGCTCAAGCTCTTCTATGCCCTGGGCGCCATCGTGGCCCTGATCCACGACACCCTCATCATCGTGGGGGTCTTTTCGCTCCTCAACAAGGAGATCGACCTTTCCATCGTGGCGGCCCTGCTCACCATCATCGGCTACTCCCTCAACGACACCATCATCGTGTTCGACCGTATCCGCGAGAACCTGCGCGCCAAGATATCGCCGCACCTGCCCGTGACCATCAATGCCGCCATCAACCAGACCTTGTCGCGTACGGTGCTCACTTCCGGTACGACCTTGCTGGTGACGGCGAGTCTGTTCGTCCTGGGCGGCGGGGTGATCCACGACTTTGCGTTCGCCCTTTTGGTGGGTATCGGCGTGGGGACGTATTCGTCCATCTTCGTGGCGGCGCCCATCCTCTTGGAGTTCGGGCCGAACCTTCCGGAAGAGGAAGGGCCGACCGCGGCGCAGGCCAAGGCGGCGTGAGCTCGGAGCGCTGTGTGCTGGCGATGGTGGCCAGCTGGTGTCTTGATCAATCCATCAGCGCGGCCTGTCCGCGCTGATGTCTTTTCGGGGGGAAGCAATGGCTGTTCGTTTTGGGACCAGCGGGGTGCGGGGCCTGGTGGAGGAGCTTTCCCGCGAGGTGTGTCATGCGTATGTGCGGGCCTTTGTGCGCCACATCGTGGCCCCTGATGTCCCGGTGCTTTTGGGTATGGATTTGCGGCCATCGAGCCCGCAGATTGCGCGCTTCTGCTTTGAGGCGCTGGTGGCCGAAGGGCGGGAGGCGATCTTTTGCGGGGTCCTGCCCACCCCGGCCTTGGCCTTCTTCGCCCAGGAGCGCGGCATGGCCGCCATCATGGTGACGGGCAGCCACATTCCCTTCGATCGCAACGGCATCAAGTTCTACACTCCGCAGGGAGAGATCACCAAGGCGCACGAGTCCTCCATGACCAAGGCTTTGGAGCCAGGAGAGGCGGACGTCTCCCTGCCGCTGCCGGAGCCCAGGCGCGATGCCTTGGAGCTCTACCGCCAGCGCGCTGTCGATGCCTTTGGAGCAGGAAGCCTTTCCGGGTGGCGGGTAGGGCTCTATGAGCATTCAAGCGCGTCCCGCGACGTGCTGCGCCGGATCCTGGAAGATTGCGGAGCCACGGTGATTGCTTTCGGGCGCAGCGACGCCTTCGTGCCTTTGGATACGGAGGCCCTATCCCCGGAAGACCACGCCCTTGCCCGGCAGGCGGTGGCGGAGCACGAGCTGCACGCGCTCATCTCCACGGACGGAGACGGCGACCGACCCATGCTTGCCGATGAAACCGGCGTCTGGTGGCGCGGCGATTTCCTCGGCTTGGCGGTGGTCGCTGCCTTGGGTGTGGCCTGCGTGGCGACGCCTGTGTCCTGCACCACGGCCATTGAGCGCAGTGGGTTGTGCTCCCAGGTGGTTCGTACCCGCATCGGGTCACCGTACGTGGTGGCCGCCATGGAGGGATTGCGTGCCACCTGTCCAGGGCCTGTGGCCGGGTTTGAAGCCAATGGCGGATTCATGCTGGCCAGCGACCTAGTGCTGGATGGCCGGCCCGTGCGGCGCCTGCCCACGCGGGACGCCGCCTTGCCGATTCTGGCCGTTTTGTGCAGCGCCGCGCGCCAGGGTGTGCGCCTTTCGGTGCTGCGGGAGGCGTTGCCCCAGCGGCCCACAGCGAGCCAGCGCCTGACCGATTTCCCCACCGCGAGGAGCCGCGAGCTCCTGCGTCTGGTGGATGCGGACGCCGCCCTGCGCCAGCGCATCTGCGCTGCGGCCCAGGGCGAACTTTCCCATGTGGACCGCACCGATGGCCTGCGCCTGATCTTTGCCAGCGGTGAGATCATCCACCTGCGGCCTTCGGGCAATGCCCCGGAGCTGCGCTGCTACAGCGAGGCCGCTACTTCCGACCGGGCCGAAGCCTTGGTCGCGGGGACGTTGGCGGCAGTGGCCCGTTGGGCGGACGGGTAGGGAGGAAGGATGGACGACGCCGTATGTTTGGATGTCAGCCAAGAGTTGGCAGCCCTGCGGGCGGTGTTCGATAGCCTTGCCGAGCACGTGGTGGTGTTGGACGCGCAGGGGATCATCGTCGATGCCAACACCGCGTGGCGCCGTTTTGTGGAGGACAGCGGTCGCGACGCTGCATCGTTGCTGGGGAGCGCGTACGTGCTGGCTTGTCCGACGATTCAGGCCGGCAGCTCGGAAGGAATCGTGCTGGCCCAAGGATTGGAAAAAGTGCTCTCAGGGATACTCACAGGGTTCCATATGGAGTATTCCTGCACTATTTCCTCAAAAAAACATTGGTTTTTGGTGTATGTTCGTCCGTGGTTCGTCGAGGATGAGCTTGCGGGCGCGGTCATATCCCACACCATGATTACCCAGCATAAAGAAGTGGAATACGCGTTGCAACGCTACGAGCGGGCCATTGCGTCTTCACCGTCTCTGGTGAGTATCGTTGATCGAGATTTTCGCTACGTCCTCGTCAACGATACGTATCTACGCTATCATGCCCGCCGCCGGGAAGACATCGAAGGCCGTAGTGTGGCCGAGGTCATGGGGGAAAAGGCATTTGCTCGAGTGGTCCGTCCGCAATTGGAGCGCTGCTTTGCCGGCGAGACGATCCAATACGAAGCCTGGTTTTCCATGGCGGGCATGGGGCGGCGGTGTATGCAGGTGACCTACTATCCGTGTCAGGAAATGGACGGCTCCATTTCCGGTGCCGTGGTGTCCGCCCAGGACGTCACCGAGCGCCGTGTGCTGGAAGACCAGGTGCGCCGCACCGCTACCCTCCTGGCCGAGACCCAGGCCTTGGCACATGTGGGAAGCCTGGAACGGGACGTGGATTCTGGAAGCGAGTCGTGGTCTGATGAGCTTTTCCGCATCCTTGGGTATCAGCCCGGAGAAGTCCACGCCGATATGGAGCGGTTCATCGAGCACATTCATCCCGAAGACCGGACGCAGTTCGTGCGGACGCTTACCGAAGCCCAAGCCGTGGGGAATCCCTTCCACTTGGATGTGCGCCTGCGCACGCAACAAGGGGAGGATCGCTGGGCTTCGGTGGCGTGTGCGTTCGACAAGGGCGATGGTGGGGCGGTGGTCCGCATCCACTTTGCCGTGGCGGACATCACCGAACGCCGTCTGGCGGAGCTGCGTCTGGAGGAGCTGGCCTCCACGGATCAGCTCACGGGGCTCTCCAATCGCCGCCAATTTTTTGCGTGGCTCGAGGATGAAGCGCGGCGGGCAGAGCGTTTCGGGCGGCCGCTGTGCGTCGCCATGGTGGATGTGGATCATTTCAAGAAAGTGAACGACACCTATGGCCATGGCGTCGGCGACAGGGTGCTGGCGGCAGTGGCGCAGACTCTCCGAGACAGTGTGCGTGCGGTGGACCGTGTGGCTCGGGTCGGCGGCGAGGAGTTTGCCATCCTGTTTCCGGAAACCAGGGTGGAGGCTGCGGCCGCCATCCTGGAACGCATCCGAGAGGCCGTGGCGGCCGAGAAAATGACCGCAGGCGAGGGGTCTTTTTCGGTGACGGTGAGTTGTGGAGTGGCCCAGCGCCAGTCAGGGGAATCCGGAGAGGAGCTGCTTTCGCGGGCGGACGATGCCTTGTACGCAGCCAAGGCCGCCGGGAGAAATCAGGTGCAGGTGGCCAGAGGCGCCGACGAGCAGTAGTCGGTCAGGCAGCCGCCGCACGGCCGGAAGGCGTGCGGCGACCCTGTGGAAGGTTACTTTTTCGGGGCGGTTTCTTGAGTGGCGTTCTGCGGGGCAAATTCTTTTTCCATGGCCGAGGTGATTTCCTCGAGCTTCGGGATCACGGCCTGCACATGGGTGCGGGCGATGTTGAGGCTTTGTTGCATGAGGTTGGGCATGGACGCGGTCAGCTTCTTGCCGGCCGGAGACTTGTAGAAATCCACGATGGCCTTGGTTTCTTCCTCGGAGAAGGTGGACGTATAAAGGTCAATGTATTTGCTGCGGATCTTTTTCCAATCCAGATCATCGTCGATGATGGCCTGAAACTTTTTGTCGTAGGCTTCCAGTTTGGCCTTCTCGGCCTCAGGGACCTCGAGATGGGCCTTGAACTGGGCAAAGATCATGGCCATCTGGCTTTTCATGGAGTCGAGGATCTTGTCCCCTTCCGTGAGCGAGATGAGCTCTTCCGCCAATTTTTGATGTTTTTCCGAGGCGGCAAACACCGGAGATGCCGCAAGGACCAGGGCCACAAGGATGACACAAAGACGGTGCATGATGGTATTCCTCCACAAGTAGTTGGGCCCGCTCCATGCGGGCTGCGTCTCTCCTAGTGCGCCTGCCAGGGGAAGGCAACGGAAAAGCGGGGCCGGCGAACTTGACGCCAGGCCCCTCCACGGCCAAGAGGCATTCCTTTGCAAGGAGGAAGTATGGGAAAATTTGCCGTATCCGTCATGGGCCATGACCGGCCGGGCATCCTGGCCGCGGTGTCCGAGACCGTCTTTGGTCTGGGCTGTAATATCGAAGACGTCACCCAAACCATTCTTCAGGGGGAGTTTGCGGCCATCATGATTGTCGCCCGGCCGCCGGAAGTGTCGCTTGCGCAGGTGGACACCGCCTTGCGGGAGCGCCTTGCCCCCATGGATCTCGGGGTGTTCGTACGTCCTTTGGACGAGGGGTGGCAGCCTTCCACCCCTGGAGAGCCCTTTGTGCTCACTACGCGCGGCAAGGATCAACCGGGAAACATCGCTGCAGTGACCCGCGCCCTGGCGCATCTGGGCTGCAACGTCACCCAATTTCGGGCCGTGCTTGTGCCCGCAGCCCAAGAAGGGGAAGAAATGGTGATGATCCTGGAGATCGATGTCCCCCAGGGGGTGCATCACCGCGTGGTTCGTGCTGCGCTGGTTCAGGCGTGCCAGCCCTTGGGCATGGAGGTATCCCTCCAGCACCGGGATGTGTTCGAAAATATTCATCGGGTCTAACGCGTCCGAGGGAATTTTTGTCCCTCGGAACGTGCGAAAAAACAGACCTCCAATACCCATCGCAGCGCAATATGAGGAATATCTATGCTTTCGGATCGTGAAGTTCTGTCCACCCTGTCCATGGTGAAAAACGAGCACTTGGATGTACGTACCGTGACTTTGGGCGTCAGCCTTTTGGACTGTGCGCGAGAGAGTTTGAGCGCGTTCGTGGATGCCGTGCATGCGCGCATCACCACCCAGGCCCGGGATCTGGTGGCCGTGTGCGACGAGGTGGGGGAGCGTTTTGGCATTCCGGTGGTCAACAAACGCATCAGCGTGAGCCCCGTGGCCGTGGCCGCCGCTCCGTTCGATGCCCGTGGCATGGTGGAGGTGGCCCGCGCTTTGGATGCCGCCGCCCGGGAGGTAGGGGTGGACTTTATCGGCGGCTTTTCCGCCTTGGTGGAAAAGGGCATGGCCAAAGGTGATTTGGCCTTGATCGAAGCCATCCCTGAGGCCCTCGCGCGTACCGAGCGCCTGTGCTCTTCAGTGAATGTGGCCACCACCCGGGCAGGCATCAACATGGACGCCGTGGCTCTCATGGGGCGCACCATCAAGGCCACGGCCGAGGCCACCCGGGAGCGGGACGGCCTCGGCTGCGCCAAGTTGGTGGTGTTTGCCAACATCCCCGAGGATGTGCCCTTCATGGCCGGTGCCTATCTTGGGGTGGGCGAGCCCAGTTCGGTCATCAACGTGGGGGTCAGCGGGCCGGGGGTGGTGCGTAAGGCCATCGACCGCGCTGTGGCCGAAAATCCGGGCATCCATTTGGGCGAGCTCGCCGAGGTCATCAAACGTACGGCCTTCAAGGTCACTCGGGTCGGCGAGATCATTGGCCGCGAAGTGGCGCGCCTTTTGGGCGTGGAATTTGGCATCGTGGACCTTTCCCTCGCCCCGACTCCCAACGTGGGCGACAGTGTGGGCGAGATCTTTCAGTCCTTGGGACTGGGCGCCATCGGCATGCCGGGCTCCACAGCGGCCCTCGCCATGCTCAACGACGCGGTGAAAAAGGGCGGCGCTTTTGCCAGTACCCGGGTGGGGGGCTTGAGCGGCGCGTTTATCCCGGTGAGCGAAGACAGCACCATCGCGCAGGCTGCAGCGGACGGTTTTCTCTCGCTCTCCAAACTGGAGGCCATGACTGCGGTCTGCTCGGTGGGGCTGGACATGGTGGCCATCCCTGGATCCACCAGCGCCGAGACCTTGTCCGCCATCATCGCCGACGAGATGGCCATCGGCGTGATCAACAAGAAGACCACGGCGGCCCGGATCATTCCGGTGCCCGGCAAAGAGGCCGGCGAGCGGGCGGTGTTTGGCGGGCTCTTGGGAGAGGCCACCATCATGCCGGTGCACCCCGATCCTTGCTGCGAGGCGTTCATCCGCCGCGGCGGCTTCATCCCCGCGCCGCTGCAGTCGCTGATCAACTAGGGAGATCCCAGACCGTTGGCGTGCGGTCGGCGGTTTGGGGGCTTGTTTTCATAGTGGAGGAGCCCATGA